>CAJQPT010000291.1 GCA_905480285.1 uncultured bacterium | reverse complement strand
TCAATCACGACAGCGCCCGGGTCGTTCAGAACATGCGGGCCTTCATGGACAAGGTCGTCCCCCTGGTCGAGGGCGAGGGGAGTCATCGGTAGGGCCGCCGTGGGGCGGGCGGGGGGTTCCGAGAGGGGTGAATCGGACGTGATTGATTTGGAGGCGGCGCGCTGGTCCGAGGCCGTCTCCGGTGCCTACGGCTCAGGGGGCCTGGTGAGGGGGCCGGTGAGGGGGCCGGTGAGGGGGCCGGCGAGGGGGCCGGCGAGGGGGCCGGCGAGGGGGCCGGCGAGGGGGCCGGCAGGGGTCGCCGCCGCGAGCGCCCCATGGGGCCGCGAGCAGGACCTCGGGGGTGGGCTCCAGGAATCCGCGGATGGGTCCGGAGCCTGGGAGCGATCGGGGGCTCGGCTCCGTATCCTCGGCGGTCCGACGCGGCCGCAGCGCCTGCGCCAGGACCTCCAATGAGCTTGCCCAGCACCAATGACGGCCCCCGCCCGCGTGAGGCTGGCGGGACTTCGGGTCTGACCTCCGTGAGCCTTGATGTGGACCGGGAGTGGTTTCCCTACCGGGTGCTCCTCTTCTGTGTCCTCGCGGAGATCGCGATCTTCGCCCTGGACTACCTGGTGAACTACGGGCGTGCCTCCGATATCAGCGATGTCCGCAAGATGTTCTCGACCACCTCCGAGGAGGGGCTCGGGTCCTACTTCGCGGTGTCGCAGACCCTGCTTGTCGCGTGCACCCTGGGCGCCGTCACTTACGTGAAGCGTGCCAGCGGGGCCTCGCGCTGGGTCTGGGGAGGGTGGTTGGTCCTCGCGCTCTTCTTCGCGTACATGTCGGTGGACGACGGCGTCAAGATCCACGAGCGCATGGGGACGGTCTACAAGGTCGTTCGTGAGCGCTCCAACCTGCCCGTTAGCGAGTACCCGAGCTACTTCTGGCAGATCCTGTTCCTGCCGTTCTTCGGGGCGATGGGGCTGTTCATGCTCGGCTTCCTCTGGGTGCAGCTGGGCGACCGGCGCTCTCGGATCATGCTGCTGCTTGCGCTGACCCTCTTGGTTCTGGCGGTGGGCCTCGACTTTGTCGAAGGCCTCTCCAAGGACCACCCGGCGAACCTGTACTCCCTGATCCTGGACCGCTGGGACCTCGAGGAGTACACGCGCGGCCGCTTCAAGCGCTCCGCGTTCGACACCCTGCGGCACTTCTCCAAGTCGATCGAGGAGATCTTCATGGAGGCCCTGGCCAACTCTCTCCTCTGGTACATCGTGCTCCGACACCTCGTATGCAGCTGGTCGGAGATCCGGGTGCGCTTCGTCGACGGTGCGGCGCCCGCGGTGGTGCCTTCGGCGCCCGCGAACGAGGGGGATGCCAAGGTATCCTCAGACGCCTGACGGGGTGGACGCGGCCCCGTTGGCTGGTCTCGGACCGCCGGGCAGAGCCCCGTTCGCGCGGTCAAGCCAGGACGATCACGCCCCCTCTTGGCGGCGGAAGGGCCCCGCAGATGGCTGCCAGCCGCCACGGGGGGCCCCCTGGCCATGGGAGCTCGGGTTCCAGCCCGGGACGGCATCCGCGGGAGACGGGCAGCGAATACTGAGGCATGTACGCCAGTGTCCCCGCGCTCCTCGCGCTTGCCTTCTCTTGCCTTCCGCCGACGACGATGCTCCGCCCCGATGAGAGTCCCGGGCCGCTCCCGCCCCTGGGAGCGCAAGTCCTGACGTCGTTCGAGGACAATGATTGGGGCTGGTATCGCGTGCTCGACGGGGTCATGGGGGGGCGCTCCTCGGGGCGCTTCGAGCTCCGGGAGGGGCGGTTGGAATTCAGGGGGGTCCTGAACACCAATGGCGGCGGCTTCGCCTCGGTTCGGTCCCGCGCGCGAAGCGTCTCGCTCCGGGGTCAGGAGGGCCTCCGGTTGAGGCTGCGCGGCGACGGTCGCCGCTACAGTATTCGCCTCAGCCAGAGCGGGTTGCGGAGCGGCGTGACCTATCGAGCGGACGTCGAGACGGTGCCCTCCGCGGCCTCCGATGCGGTGAAGCCGGGCCCCTGGCAAACGGTGTGGCTCCCCTTCGCGAGCTTCGAACCCCAATGGAGGGGGCGGCAGCTGGACCTTCCCCCGCTTGACCTTGATCGCGTGGTGGGCCTTGGGCTCACGGTGGCCGATGGGGTCGATGGCCCCTTCAGGGTAGAGGTCGACGAGATCGCGGCATATCCGCCGTTCGATCTGGCGCAGCTCAAGGGCGAGCGCAGCGCGCTCGTGGTCATCGCTCCTGTGCCAGGCCACTCCGGCGCGGCGCGCTGGGCGTCGGCCTTCGAGCGAATGCAGGACGCGGCGCCAAAGGCGGACGTGGTCCTGGTCCGTGCGGCTGGAGAGGGCGACGCCATGGTCGAGGCGAGAGGGCTGAACCGGCGCGAGGTCAGGGCGCTGCGATCGGGCCTTGGGTGTGATCCGGGGACCTTCATGGTCCGCCTCGTGCGGATGGACGGGACGGTGGAGTCCGTTGACACGGAGTCGGTTGACCTCGCTCGCCTCTGGGCCGCCAGCGGATCGCCCGAGGGCGGCGCCGGGGCCGCGCAGGGGCCTCGCTGAGGCCGTGGGACCCGAGCCTTGACGGCGTGAGGCACCCCGTTCGGCGGCGTGGGCGAGTGCCACCGGCCTCCCACCGGCAAGGGCCGGCCACGATGCACGGCGAGGGGGTCCGGTCGCTGGATCAGCCTTTGTGCTGGATAGGCCTCTGTGCTGGATAGGCCTCTGTGCTGGATCGGCCTCTGTGCTGGATAGGCCTCTGCGCTGGGCCGGTCCCTGGACTCAGCCGGGCTTGAGTCGGGTTGGCCCATGAACACGGCGGCGGATGGGCGGAGCCGGCGGCTGGCTCCGGCGAGAGCGCCCGTGGCACCATGGGGGACAGTCCTCTGCGATCCCGCGGGGGCCCCCGCTGTTCGTGCTGCGGCGTGGGTCGGCGCGCACACGGCAGCATCTCACGGCCCCGGTCGACCATCTCGGGGCCCAGCCTCTCGGAGTGGACGGTCTGGGTAGGCGTTGGCCGGAATCTGGACAGCCAGTGGCGGAAGCGGCCGCCGCCACCGGGGCCATCCGTCCTGTACAGCGGGCTGCTAGAATCTCTCTCCGAGCCCTGACACGCGGGCACCGTGCACCTCCTGGGAGGTTGTCCTTCAGCCCCCGCGCGGCTGTTCGCCCGAGCGCTGGCTCGGGACCGAGGCCCCATCTGGGGCTGCCGCGCAGCGCATGGATCGATCTGGCCTTGTGCGCCGCATACCATGACCCTCGCTCCGCTCTCGCCGATCGTTCGAAGCCATCTGGCGCACTCGTACCCCCGGAATCACGCCTACTTCATCGCGGGGGGGCGGCTGGTTCCGCGGTGGCGCCTGTGGCGACGCTACCGCCGCATCAGGGCGCTCTATCCCGTGGGCTTCAAGAGCCTCGTGGACCTCTCGGCGAGCAAGGGGTGGTTCTGCCTCCACGCGGCGCAGCGCCTCGAGGCGGAGCGCGTGCTCGGGATTGACCTGCACGAACCCGACCTGGCGGCGTGCCGTGAGGTGAGGGATCACCTCGGTCTCGAAGGCATGCGATTCGAGGATCTGCGCCTCCACGAGGTGCACTCGAGGCTCGACGAGTTCGGTGGACCGTTCGATGTCTCGCTCGTCATCAACCTGTACCACTACCTCTACTTCGGCAGCCGACGGGCGGAAGATCACTACGGGAGCCACGAGGAGATCTTCGAGATGCTGCGCGGGATCACGGGGAGGGCTCTGATCCTCAGCAACTGCACCGAGGTCGACCACCTGCCCCGACACATGCAGGTGCTTGCCCGCGAGCAGGGGCGCGCCAGCGACTACACCTCGCAGAGGATTTGGGACGCCGCGGAGCAGTGCTTCGACATCTCGGACCACGGCCGGCTTGGCAAGCGCCCCCTCTGGCGCCTGACCCCGAGGATTGGCGGCGCCTGACCCCGAAGATCGACGAGGCTTGACCCCGAAGGTCGATGGGGTCTGATGCCCAGCTTGAAGGAGTCTGATGCCCAGGCTTGGGGGAGTCTGACCCCCAAGCTCGAGAGCGCCTGATGGCCTGATCCTGACCGAGCGTGACGGACCGCCTCGCGCCTGGACCCGCAGAGGGGGAGCTGGCGCTGAGCGTTTGGCGCTGAGAGCGCGAGGGCTCGCGAAGCGCGTCGCCAGTGGGCAAGGCCGCGTCACACGGCCACGTGGACAGGCGGGGTAGGGTTCTGTTAGGGTGCCCGGCATGGCCATGGACACCCACCAGAAGCTGAAGGTCCTCGCGGACGCCGCCAAGTACGACGCGTCCTGTGCGAGTAGCGGCGCCAAGCGCTCGAACAAGGGCAAGGGCCTCGGCAACGCCACCGGCTCCGGCATCTGCCACAGCTACACACCGGACGGCCGCTGCGTCTCGCTGCTGAAGATCCTCCTCACCAACCGGTGCATCTACGACTGCCGGTACTGCGTGAATCGCGTGTCCAACGACGTGCAGCGGGCGGCGTTCACGGTGGAGGAGGTGGTCCGCCTCACCATCGAGTTCTATCGCAGGAACTACATCGAGGGACTCTTCCTCTCCTCCGGCGTGGTCGGTGACTCGGATCGCACGATGGATCTGCTCGCCGAAGTGGCGCGGCGGCTCCGGGAGGACGAGGAGTTCCACGGGTACATCCACCTCAAGGGTGTCGTGGGAGCCTCGGACGAGGCGCTGGCCAAGGCGGGCCGCCACGCGGACCGCATCAGCGCCAACGTCGAGCTGCCGGTGCAGGAAGACCTCAACAAGCTCGCCCCAGAGAAGTCGATCGAGGAGGCGGAGGGCGCCATGGGGTTCTTGAAGTCCGGCATCGACCGCTCCAAGGAGCGCGGCAGAAGGGCGCGGCCCCCGAGGTTCGCCCCGGCAGGTCAGAGCACGCAGATGATCGTCGGCGCCACGGCGTCGACGGACTCGACGATCCTCGGGACGGCCAACCGCCTCTACGACACCTACCGGCTGCGGCGGGTGTACTACACGGCCTACAGTCCGATTCCCAACGCCCACCAGGACCTCCCCGCGGAGACGCCTGAGCTCGTTCGCGAGCATCGGCTCTATCAGGCCGACTGGCTGCTTCGCTTCTACGAGTTCGGCATCGAGGAGGTCGTGACCCGCGACGATGGCAACCTCGACCTCGAGGTGGACCCGAAGATGGCCTGGGCGCTCGCCAACCGCGCGTTCTTCCCCGTGGACCTCAACTCGGCACCTCGCGAGGCGTTGCTCCGCGTCCCCGGGCTCGGGACGCGTTCGGTGGCGAAGATCCTCAAGGCGCGAACTCGGCGCCGACTGCGCGAGGCGGATCTGCGCGAGCTCCGCGCTCCCGTGAAGCGGATCATGCCCTTCATCGTCGCGGCTGACTCCTGGAGCGCTGCGGCCAAGCGGCTGGATGCCCCCGGACTGCGCGCAGAGGTGAAGCCCCCGAGCCAGCAGCTCATGCTGTTCGAGGCCTCGACATCGGCCGCCACGGGACAGGTCTGATGCCGCGCGTGATCCTCGACGGTACCGCAGATGCCTGGCGCGCCCATGCCCGGGCGCTCGCGGCGAGCGGCACGCCCCCGGACGAGATCGATTGGGTGGACCTGCTGCGAGGCGGCGCTTCCGACGCGACGCTCTTCGCCGCCCCGGAGGTCAGCCCGCTTCCTCCTCGACCGCACGTGGACCTGCCCGTCCCAAGGGCCTTCGGTGCGCGGGTGGGAACCGTGGCCTGTCATCGCTCCTCGGCGATCTGGCCGCTCCTCTACGGGCTCCTGGTTCGAATGATCGCGGGAGAGCGGCGCCTCCTCGACGACCCCCTCGATGCCGAGGTCGCGACCTTTGCGCGGCTGGAGAAGGCGGTTCGCCGAGACGCTCACAAGATGCACGCCTTCGTCCGCTTCCGTCGGGTCGAGGACCCCTTGGCCCGAAACGGCGAGCGCTTCATCGCCTGGTATGAGCCGTCGCACCTCATCGTCGAGCGCGAGGCGCCGTTCTTCAGGGAGCGCTTTCCGAGCATGGACTGGTCCATCCTGTCGCCGGATCGGTGCGCTCACTGGGACGGAGCACGCGTGACCTTCACGGAGGGCGTGACCCGGGAGCGGGCGCCCGACCACGATGAACTCGAGGAGATGTGGTGCTCCTACTACGCTTCAATCTTCAACCCGGCGCGGGTGAAGCTGAAGGCCATGGCGGCGGAGATGCCCCGTAAGTTCTGGTCGACGCTGCCCGAGACCGCGCAGCTCCCTGAGCTGCTTGAGGATGTCCCCAGGCGCCTTGAGGCCATGGCGAGGACCTCGAGGCGGATGGCGGACTCGGCGCACCCGTTCGTCCCGCCGGGCGCTGGGCTGGACGAGTTGCGCGCGGCGCTCCCGGGCTGTGAGGGATGCGAGCTCCACCGCGACTCGACCCGCCCGGTAATGGGTGAAGGACCGGCCGATGCGCGCGTGGTCCTGCTGGGCGAACAGCCTGGAGATGCCGAGGAGCGCCAGGGGCGCCCGTTCATCGGACCTGCGGGCGCGATCCTGCGAGAGGCCATGGCGCAGGCGTCCATGGGGGTGGAGGGCGTCTACTTGACCAATGCGGTGAAGCACTTCCGCCATGAGCTGGCTGCCCTTTCTCCCGGGGAGGAGGAGGCGCGGCAACAGGGAGCCCTCGCCGTCGACCCGGCATCGGAGGCCCCTGCTGAGCCTTCCGCTGAGCCTTCCGCTGGGCATTCCGCTGGGCATTCCGCTGAGTCCCCTGCTGGACTCTTCGACGGAGTCCCCGCCAGGCTGCCTGCCGGGCCTGCGACTGCCCCCGACTCTGGCGTGGGGATTGGCACTGCCACTGGAACCGGTACGGGGCGAGGTCGGCGACGGATCCACAAGCGTCCCACTGCCCAGCACGCATCGCGCTGCCAGCCCTGGCTTGACGCCGAGATGCAGGTCGTGCAGCCGGAGGTCCTGGTGACCCTCGGGGCCACAGCGATGCGCGCGGTCCACGGGCCAACGGCCCGACTGCCGGACCCGTTGTCATCGCCCGCAGCGGTGCCTTCTCGTTACGCCCGGATCACCCTGGCGACCTTCCACCCCGCCGCCATCTTGCGCGCGACGGACGGTGCTCGAAGGTCTGGGATGCTGGCGCACCTGGTCGCGACCCTCCGCCGGGCCCGGGAGGACATCGGTGACCAGGAGCCCTCCGGGACGGCCATGAGGTCGGAGCATGGGGTGGCCGAGCTGGGAGGGCCGAGGAATGGGCGGTGAAGGGCGGGGACCGGACCTCCAGCCGGAGGGTTGCTGGCCCGGCGTGTGCGGTGACAACGCGACCTATGCAGGGAGGGGGCGGCGGCTGGCGAGAACCCCCGACGCCTGACTCGCGGCCGGGCCTCCTGCCTGGGTTCAGAGGTCTCGCCCCATGGCCCGAGAGGGGAGCATGGATCCCTTCTGGGCTCGAGCGATCAGGGTGGCTTGATGCACCACCGTTCGAGGGCGAGGCCCCAGGTGGCATACACTTTGGGGCCGGGTCGTCGCACCGGTCTGGATCTGTCATCGCCATGAAGCGCTTCCTCTCTCTTCCAAGCACGGTGATCCGCGGCGTCCTCGCTCCACCGATGTCCAGCGGGCGCCCCCAGGGTTCTCACGCCTCGCAGGTGCTGGTCGCGTTCGGATGCAGAGGGGCCTCGCTCCCGCGGCGCGCTGCGCCGAGTCAGGCCGCGGCGTTCGATCATGCCGTTCGGAGCTCGACCGCGGTGCTGACTCCCTCGAAGGGTCGGGTGGCGGCATGAAGGTGCCGCCCAACGCTCCCTGTGCCTGCCACAGCGGGCAAAAGTACAAGCGATGCTGCCGCCCCTACCACCGGGGGGCGCAGGTCGGACAGCCTGAGCTGCTGATGCGGGCCCGCTACGCGGCGTTCTCTTACGGGCTCGCCGCCTACGTCATGCAGACCACTCATCCCTCCAGCCCGTCGATCGAGGCTGACCCTGCGGCGTGGGAGCGGTCGATCCTGGAGTTCGCACGGGACACCCGGTTCGCGGGCCTCGAGGTCGAGGCAGCGTCGGCGTCAGAGAACGAGGCCTCGGTGACCTTCCGCGCCATGCTGTGGCAGGGGGAGCGGGACGTGTCCTTCACCGAGCGGAGCCGGTTTCTGCGTGAAGGGGACCGCTGGCTCTATCACTCCGGAGTGGTCTCCTGAGGCCTCTGGCCTATCTGGTCGCCCGCGCACGGCCCCGAGGCCCTCACGCGGATTGAAGGGCCGCACAGGAACGCGGCGGGGGGGGCGAGCGGGTGCGCCTTGAGTGCGCCCGCACACCGCGAGGAGCCCCTTCGCCATCCCCGTGTGGTTCAGCGCTGGATCACATCGGCATCGAGCTTGGTCCTCACCCCATGACCTTGAAGAGCTTGCTGGCAGCCAGCAGGGTCACGGTGACCACGACCGCCAGGGCCGCCACGTTTTGTGGGGCCCCGTTGCGATAGGCCTGGGGGACGACGCGACTGTTCGCGATGGCCACGAGCACCACCGCGATCACCGGGAGCAGCAGGGCGTTGGTCAACTGGGCGGTGACAATCAGCGCCAGGGGCCGAGACGCCACGAGAGCGAAGAAGGTCCCCGCCATCACGATCAGCAAGGCGACGGCCTTGAAGCTTCGACTCCCCGGCTCGGTCGACCAGCCCAGCGCCCCGCAAACGGCCCAGCTGGCCGCGATCGGGGCCGCGATGGCGGAGGTTAGCCCCGCGGCGAACAACCCGATGCCCACGGCGAGGGTTCCGCCGCCAGGGAAGTGGCCCTCGATCGCCCTCATGAGGGCCGGGAGCGCATCCTCTGACGTATCCGGGGGGACGAGCGCGGCGGCCACGATCACGACCGCGACGGTGATGACGCCACCGATTGTGATCGCGAGCAGCGACTCCCTCCGGATCCCCTGGAGCGCCTCAGCCACGGACTCGCCCCGCCAGCGTTGCCGCGCCGCCGTCGCGTGAAGGAAGAGGTTGTAGGGCACCACCGTGGTCCCGATGAGGGCCAGCACCAGGTTGAGGTTCTCGCCCGAGAAGCTCGGGAGCCAGCGCGTCGCTGGTTGTTCCCAGAGCAGAGGCGCGGCCATCCCGGCGAGCCCGGTGAAGAGCACCGCCATCAGGGCGACCAAGGCGACCAGGAGGCGTTCCAGCCACCGGTATCGGTTGGCGAGGATCAGGGCCGAGGCCGCGGTCGCGGAACAAACGACCACGACCTCGAAGGGGAACCCGACGGCGGCACCAAGGCCGATCCCCGCCCCGGAGAGGTTCCCCGACTGATACGCCGCGTTGCCCACGCCGATGGCGACCACGATCAGGA
>CAJQPT010000290.1 GCA_905480285.1 uncultured bacterium | reverse complement strand
CGCGAGGCCCATGCCGAAGAGCAGGGAGAACAGCCCCATGAACTTGTTCTCCGCGAGGGCGCGGATGAGGGCGGCGGTCCAGGCGCCGGATCCATCGCCCGTCTCACCGATGGCGCCACCGGCAGCCCAGAGGCTCGGCGCGTCGCCGGCCTCGGAGAGGGGGAGGCCGAGGAACGGCAGGTTCACCAAGAGGATGCCGAAGAGGGCGACCCCACGGAGCACGTCTAGGAACTCGATGCGGTCGCTGGAAGGGGTCGGGCGGGCAGCTGCGACGGACAAGGTGGCTCCGGGGGAAGGCGAGGCGCTGGAGGCAGGGTGCCCCAGCGAGCATAGGAGATGGGCGCCAGGGGCGAGGGGCGGGTCGACGGTCAGGGGGAGCAGGGTTAGGGTTCGTCCATGAAGCTCGGCGCACAGCAGCCTCGGCTCGCTCCGGTGATCCCTGGCCCACTCCTCGCGCTCATCGTCTACGCGGTGCTGGTCCGCGTGATGTCGATCTACGGCCTGGTGACGCTCTCATTTCCAAAGATCGAGGGCCCGCCGGTGGACCGCACCCCCGGGACCGCGCTCGTGGTGGTGATGTCGGTCATTCACCTGGGCTTCGCGGTGGTCCTGGTGGGCCTCTTCCGCAAGAGCCGACGCGCCCCCGCGGGGGTTCGCCGGGCCCACCTTGCGGGCTGCGTGTTCGGCGCCGCGCTCCTCGTGCTCCTCCAGTGGAGCGCGCTGAGCGGGCTGGGTGTCATGCACTCGGTCCTCGACAACGCGGGGCGCTGACCCCGCTGCGCGGGGGCAGCGTCGGCTCCCCCCCGAGAGGCCCCCCCCGAGAGGCCCCGCCCGCGCGAGTTCGGATTCGAGACGGGGCCGCGGCGGGTAGTTGAGTTCCCGCTAATGGGCAGGGGTTATCCCTGACGATAGCCGCGGGGACGGACGAGAGAGGGCCCCTGCAGCGTGGGGGGCCGCCTCGCCCCGCCTCGGATCACCGCCTGAGCCTCCATGAACTGCCCCTCCAAAGCCCGCGTCCTGCTCGTCGATGACGAGCCCCTCGTCTCCAGCGGCCTGCGCCGGATACACCAGCAGTCCTTCGACTTCGTCTGCGCCAGCAGCCCCCAGGAGGCCTTCGAGCGCCTCGAGCATCACGGTCCCTTCGCGGTCGTGGTGTCTGACTACCAGATGCCGGCCGTCAACGGCGCCGAGTTCCTGAGCGAGGTCGCGGAGCGTTACCCGGACACGAGCCGGGTCATGCTCACCGGGCACGGCAACCTCGCGACGGCGGTGGATGCCGTGAACCGCGGCAGCATCTTCCGCTTCCTCATGAAGCCCTGCGACCCGGCCCTCTTCCGCAAGGTTGTCAGCGACGGTGCGGAGCAATTTCGGCTGCGCCGTGCGGAGCAGGACCTGCTGCGCGAGACGGTCCAGGGCGCCGTCGAGGTCCTCGTTGAGGTGATGGCCCTCAACAACCCCAAGGCGTTTGGCCGCTCACGCCGCGTTCAGCGTCTCGTGGCCGCCGCGGCGAAGGAGCTCGGACTCCCGTCCACTTGGGAGCTCGAGACCGCCGCGCTGCTCTCTCAGCTCGGCCACGTCGCCATCCCTGACGTGATCCTCGAGCGCGCGAGCATGGGGCAGACCCTCTCGGAGGATCAGGCCCGCATGCTGGACGAACACCCGCAGCTCACGAGTCGACTCGTCGGCAAGATCCCGCGCCTTCAGACCGTGGCGGCCATGATCGCGCCGGGCGCCGCTGATGATGGAACCGCCGATGTGGCGGTCCAGGTCGCGGCCCGTCTGCTTCGTGCCGCGACCGACTACGAGGAGTTGATCGCGCTGGGGGCGGAGCCGCAGCAGGCGCAGGCGGCGCTCGCGGACCCAACCCGCGGTCATGACGCGCGGACGGTGCATGCCGTGGCCAGCGCGGGTGCGGAGCTTCACCGCTCGACGCTCCAGGCGGTCCCGGTGGCGAAGCTCCAGCCCGGGATGATCCTCGCGGAGGACCTGCGCGCCATGGGCGGCGGCCAGGTGATCCTCAAGCGTGGCGTCGAGCTGAGCGAGAGCTCCCTCCAGCGACTGCGCAACTACAGCGCCGCAGAGCTCCTCCAGACCGACTCCGTGAGGGTGTTCCTGCACGGGCAGGCGGTTGCGGCGGACGCCGCCGTCGCGGCCTGAAGGATCAGGCGCGGGCCTCGCGAGCGCGCAACGCCAAGGCCGCGGCGATCGCGGCCGCCGCGGGAAGCCAGAGGGGCACCTGGAGCTCCCAGTCTCCGGGGCCTCGCCGTCGCCACTCGGGCGTGAAGCGCAGGGGCTCGCTGTTGCCCGCGATGTAGAACGTCTCGCGAACCTCTCGATCGGATCGCGTGACCCGAAGCCGTCCGTGTTCGAGGCGGCACGAGACGCCGCCCCCGCCCCAGCCCGAGTAGACGGCGGCGTTGATTGGATAGAGCAGCAGGAGCAGCGCCGCGAGCACGAGGCATCCGTGCCGCGCGCCGCGTCGGCTCAAGCGTCGGTGGCCTTGGTGGAGCAGCAGGCGCTGGTGCACGCCTCTTCGGCCACCTGAGCCGCGGCGGGCTCGTCCGCCGGGCAGATCATGTCCTCGTCGGGGCAGACGTCGGGGGCGAAGCAGTCGGGACCCGCGGGGCAGAGGGTGTCCTCGTCGCCGCAGACGGCGCTGTCGAAGCAGCCGCCCTCGGTGCAGCAGCTCGCCTCGCCACCAGCCGCCGGCGCGGGGCTGGCGGAAGCCTGGTCGATGCCCTGGAAGGCGAGGACCGAGAGGGCGAGGGTGAGGACGCCTGCGGTGGTGATAGCCATGAGTTGCTTCATGCGTGTGACCGTACACCGCGCTTGCCTATTTGGGGAGAGCTCCTTTTTGGGGCTGGGGATTGTCCTCGGCACGCTCCAGGGCTCTCTTGTGGCCGGAACTTGTCGGTCAGGATGAGCGTCCGCGACCCACAAGACGCGCCACAGACCCCCTCCGCCATGCAGCAGACCGCTATTTCCCTCCTCGCCCTCGCCCTGACCCTCTCCTGCGCCGCGGTAGGCCCCCAGCAGCAGGTGGCGAAGGCGGCTCCCGCGCCGCGCGGGATCCCCTCCGTTGAGCTCTTCCAGACCACCCGGGGCGGCGACCGGCTGAAGCTGGTGGAGGTCTCCGCGGCTCCGGCCGCGGACGGGGCGCGCCGGCTGACCCTGGACCCCTCGACCACCTTCCAGACTCTCGAGGGCATCGGCGGGTCGTTCACCGAGGCCAGCGGCCAGGTGCTCACGGAGCTCTCGGCGGGCAAGCGGGACGAGGTCCTCAAGGCGTACTTCTCGCCCGAGGGCGCGCACTACTCCCTGACGCGAACCCACATCGGGAGCTGCGACTTCTCGGTCAAGCACTACAGCTACGCGCCGGTCCCCGATGACGTGGCCCTCGAGCACTTCACCATCGAGCCCGATCGCAACTACCTGCTGCCCATGATCAAGGACGCGCAGAAGGTGGAGGGCGCGAGCTTCAAGGTGCTCTCTTCTCCGTGGACCGCGCCGCCCTGGATGAAGGACAACGGCTGGTGGCACGGCGGCGAGCTGAAGGCCGAGCACTACTCGACCTTCGCCGACTACATCGTCCGCTACCTGAAGGCGTATGAGGCGGAGGGCATCCCGGTATGGGGGATCACCCCGGAGAACGAGCCGCTGGGCAACGGCGGGAACTGGGAGAGCCTGCACTTCAACGCCGAGCAGATGCGGATGTTCATCGCCGATCACCTCGGGCCGGCGCTCGCGGCGTCCGGCCTCGACACCACCCTCTGGATGTACGACCAGAACCGCGAGGAGGAGATGATCGAGTGGGCGAACGTCATCCTCGGGGACGAGCGCGCGGCGTCCTTCGTGGACGGCATGGCGGTGCACTGGTACCAGAGCACCGTGGACGTGGGCGGCGAGGCGCTGACCCACGTGCAGGAGAAGTTCCCGGACACGCCCATCCTCCACTCCGAGGGCTGCATCGACGCCATGGGCGACGACGAGCCGGTGGGCTGCTGGCTCGAGGACGACTGGTACTGGCGCCCCGCCGCCACGGACTGGGGCTTCATCTGGGCGCCCGAGGAGGACAAGCCGGCCCACCCGCCGTACCGCCCCTTCTACCGCTACACCCGCGACCTCATCGGCGGCCTCAACCACGGCCTGGTGGGCTGGATCGACTGGAACATGGTCCTCGACACCCGCGGCGGCCCGAACCACGTGCGCAACTACTGCCTCGCGCCGGTGATGGTCGACAGCGGCCGGGACCACGTGTACTACTCGCCGCTCTACT
>CAJQPT010000289.1 GCA_905480285.1 uncultured bacterium | reverse complement strand
ATGGATCTGCGGGGCAACCGGGGTCAGGTCGACGACATCGACCACCTCGGCAACCGGCGCGTGCGCACGATCGCCGAGCTGGGTGGTGACGAGTTCCGGAAGGGTTTCCTGAAGCTGCGGCGCACCGCGTCGGAGCGCATGAACAACCAGGAGACGATCCAGACCGCCACGCCGCGGCAGCTGATCAACAGCAAGACCATCAGCTCCTCGATCGAGTACTTCTTCGGTCGTGGCGAGCTGAGCCAGGTGGTCGACCAGAGCAACCCGCTCAGTCAGCTGACTCACGAGCGGCGCCTGTCGGCGCTCGGCCCGGGCGGCCTCAACCGCAAGCGGGCCGGCTTCGACGTGCGCGACGTGCACGTCAGTCACTACGGCCGCATCTGCCCGATCGAGACGCCGGAAGGCAGCAACATCGGACTGATCGCGTCGCTCTCGCTCTACGCGCGGCTCGATGAGTACGGCTTCCTGGTCACGCCCTACCGCAAGGTGTCCAAGGGCAAGGTGTCCGACGATGTCGTGAACCTGCGCGCCGACGAGGAGTACGACGCGGTGCTCGCTCCGGCGGACACCGAGATCGCCGACAACGGCAAGATCGTGGGGGACAAGGTCCTCAGCCGGGTCGGTGGCGAGTTCTCCGAGGTCGAGGTCGGCGACGTGAAGTACGTCGACATCTCGCCCGTCCAGCTGGTGGGTGTCAGCGCCGCGCTGATCCCCTTCCTGGAGCACGATGACGCCAACCGCGCGCTCATGGGAAGCAACATGCAGCGCCAGGCCGTGCCGCTCATCAACACCGAGGTGCCGTTCGTGGCCACGGGCATGGAGCGGGACGTGGCCCTCAACTCGGGCATGGTCATCCGTGCGAAGAAGAGCGGCACCGTCAACTACGTCGACGCCGAGAGCGTCGTCGTCAACGACGACACCTACGAGCTGCGCAAGTTCGTCGGCCTCAACGAGAAGACCTGCCTGAACCAGAAGCCGGTCGTCATGCCGGGCCAGAAGGTGCAGGCCGGGGAGCTCCTGGCGGACGGCGCGTCCACCAGTCAGGGTGAGCTCGCCCTCGGGCGGAACATCCTGGTCGGCTTCATGATCTGGGACGGCTACAACTTCGAGGATGCCATCATCGTCTCGGAGAAGCTGATCCGGAACGACGTCTTCACGTCGATCCACATCCAGCACTTCGACGTCGAGATCCGCGAGACCAAGCTCGGTCGCGAGGAGTTCACGCGGGACATCCCCAACGTCTCGGAGGCGGCCCTCGGGCGGCTCGACGAGACCGGCGTGGTCATGGTCGGCACCAAGATCAAGCCGGGCGACATCCTGGTCGGGAAGGTCAGCCCCAAGAGCAAGTCGGAGCTGACGCCTGAGGAGAAGCTGCTGCACGCCATCTTCGGGCGCGCGGGCGAGGACGTGAAGAACGACTCGCTCGAGGTCAGCCCGGGTGTCTACGGCACGGTGATCGGCACCCGCCGCTTCACCCGCAACGTGGACACCAGCGAGGAGCAGTCGGCCAAGAACCTGCGTCTCATCCGTGCCGCGGAGCGTCAGTTCCGCGAGTTCCTCTACGAGCAGGTGAAGGCCCTGCTCGACGAGGTCAACGGCATGCAGGACGACAAGATCAAGGACGACCAGACCAACCGCGTGTTGGTGGTCGACGACGAGGATGCGGACAGCCAGGAGCTGCGTCGCATGTTCGAGATCATCCGCAAGAAATGCATGGAGAACTACCGCCGGGGGACCGGCGAGAAGCTCTACCTCAAGTTCCGCGAGTACGCGGATCAGATCGAGGAGCAGGAGAACGAGAAGAACAAGGTCGTCAACCGGCTGTCCCGCGGTGACGAGCTGCCGACCGGTGTGCTCGAGAAGGTCAAGGTGTTCGTGGCCACCAAGCGCACCCTGTCGGTGGGCGACAAGATGGCCGGACGCCACGGCAACAAGGGCGTCATCTCGGTCATCCTGCCCGAGGAGGACATGCCCTTTCTGGACGACGGCAGCTCGCTCGAGATCCTGCTCAACCCGCTCGGCGTTCCTTCTCGAATGAACGTCGGGCAGATCCTCGAGACGCACCTCGGCTGGGCGGCGGCGAAGCTCGGCTTCCAGGCCGTCACGCCGGTCTTCGACGGTGCCAGCGAGGAGCAGATCTTCGACGCGCTGGAAGAGGCCGGCCTGCCGCGCGACGGCAAGGCGGTGCTCTTCGACGGGCGGACGGGTCGGGCCTTCGACCAGAAGGTCACCGTGGGCTACCTGTACATGCTCAAGCTCCACCACCTCGTGGCGGACAAGGTGCATGCCCGTGCCACGGGACCCTACTCGCTCATCACCCAGCAGCCCCTCGGCGGCAAGGCCCGCTTCGGTGGTCAGCGCTTCGGAGAGATGGAGGTGTGGGCGCTCGAGGCCTACGGCGCCGCCAGCATCCTCCAGGAGCTGTTGACGGTGAAGAGCGACGACGTCGAAGGTCGCACACGAATCTATGAGTCCATGGTCAAGGGCACGAACGTGCTCGACCCTGGAACACCCATCTCGTTCGACGTGCTTACGAACGAGATCCGGGGACTCTGCTTGAACATGGAACTCCATCGGGGACGCGCGTAGACATGCAGCTTGAAGGAAGCAGTCACATGGAGTCCATGGAGTCACGGGGCATCAACCCGCTCCGGATGAACCCCACGGACAACCCGTTCGTCACGATCCGCCTGGCGTCCCACGAGGACATCCGGAGCTGGTCGTTTGGCGAGGTCCGCAAGCCCGAGACCATCAACTACCGGACCTACCGTCCGGAGAAGGACGGTCTGTTCTGCGAGAAGATCTTCGGTCCGACCAAGGACTGGGAGTGCTTCTGCGGCAAGTACAAGGGCATCAAGCACAAGAACATCATCTGTGACCGCTGCGGCGTCCAGGTGACCCACAGCAAGGTGCGTCGCACCCGCATGGGTCACATCAACCTGGCGGCGTCGGTGGGGCACATCTGGTTCTTCAAGGCCACGCCCTCGCGCATCGGCAACCTGCTCGGCATCAAGCTGAGCCACCTCGACAAGGTGATCTACTTCCAGGAGTACATCGTCACGGAGGCCGGCGACACGGCGCTCGAGGCGGGTCAGCTCCTGACCGAGGACGCCTACCGCGAGGCGCGCCAGAAGTACGGCGGCAGCTTCGAGGCCGACATGGGCGCCGAGGCCGTCAAGAAGCTGCTCTTGAACCTCGACCTCAACTCGACCAGCGAGTCGCTGCGCGAGGAGCTCAAGACCACCCGCAGCAAGCAGCGCAAGGCCGAGATCGTGAAGCGCCTGCGCACGGTCGAGATGCTCCGGGATTCGCCGAACAAGCCGTCCTGGATGGTGCTCGACGTGGTGCCGGTGATCCCGCCGGACCTGCGTCCGCTCGTGTTGTTGGACAGCGGCAACTTCGCCACGTCCGACCTGAACGATCTGTACCGGCGCCTGATCAACCGCAACAACCGCCTCAAGAAGCTGCTCGACCTCAACGCGCCCGAGGTCATCATCCGCAACGAGAAGCGCATGTTGCAGCAGTCGGTGGACGCGCTGTTCGACAACAGCCGTTGCCGTCGCCCGGTGCTCGGCACCAGCAACCGCCCGCTCAAGTCGCTGACCGACATGATCAAGGGCAAGCAAGGTCGCTTCCGCGAGAACCTGCTCGGCAAGCGCGTCGACTACTCGGCCCGCTCGGTCATCGTGGTCGGCCCCGAGCTGCATCTGCACCAGTGCGGTCTGCCCAAGGTCATCGCCCTCGAGCTGTACCAGCCGTTCATCATCCGGCGCCTCAAGGAGCTCGGCTACGCCGACACGATCAAGTCGGCGAAGAAGATGCTCGAGCGCAAGGAAGAAGAGGTGTGGGACATCCTCGAGGAGGTCATCCACGAGCACCCGGTCCTGCTGAACCGCGCGCCGACCCTTCACCGTATGGGCATCCAGGCCTTCCAGCCGGTGCTCGTCGAGGGCAACGCGATCAAGCTGCACCCGCTCGTGTGCGCCGGCTTCAACGCCGACTTCGACGGTGACCAGATGGCGGTGCACCTGCCCCTCAGCTACGAGGCGCAGATCGAGGCCACGGCCTTGATGATCGCCACCAACAACATCTTCACCCCTGCCAACGGCAGCCCGATCATCAGCCCCTCGCAGGACATCGTGCTGGGCTGCTTCTACCTGACGACCCAGCGCGACGGTGAGGCTGGTGAGGGCATGATCTTCGCCACGCAGCGCGAGGTCTTCCGGGCCTACGCGGACGGCAAGGCGGGTGTGCACGCCGCCATCAAGGTGCGCCTCGACCCGGGCAAGAAGGTCATCAGCCGGGACGAGACCTTCACCTACGAGTCGGGCCTGGTGGAGACGACGGTGGGGCGGGTGCTCTTCAACGACATCCTTCCCAACGAAGCGCCCTACTGGAACATCGAGCTCGACAAGGGCTCGATCAAGCGCGTCATCAGCGACGCCTACGAGATCGTGGGCAAGGACCGCACGGTGAACCTGCTCGACGACCTGAAGTCGATCGGCTTCAAGTCGGC
>CAJQPT010000288.1 GCA_905480285.1 uncultured bacterium | reverse complement strand
TTGCGGGCGGACAGTGCCTGCCGCCCGAGCTCGATGATGGCGACCCCTGCCGCCGTCATGGAGCCGGTGACCGCGGTCCCCTGCTTGTAGGAGAATGACCCATCGTCTCGCTGGATGTTCAGCGCGTAGTCGATGCACTGCTCCCAGATCTTCGAGGGGATCTCGAGCCCGCTGGCCTCAGCGATCCGCATGCCGAGGCAGCCATACTGGGTCAGGGACAGATCTTCGTGACCGCCGGGGTAACTGAAGCCCTGGCCCTGGCACTCGAGGAGGATCTCGGTCCAGATCTCGATCTCCTCGATGTGTTGAGCCGGGTCCGCCGCGTGCGCGGCCATCAGGCAGCAGGCGATGCCGTAGGTGTGCCTGGGCGGGTTCGCGCGAAGGTACGCGAAGCCCCTGATGATGGAGGGGTGCCTCGGAGAGACCCCGGACTTGATGAGCGTGTAGAGCGCGAGGCCGGTCTGTCCGGAGACGTACTTGTGCTCGTCGGGGCGCCAGGACCCGTCCAGCTGCTGGCGCTTGAGGAGGTAGTCCGCACCGCGGTTGATGGCCGCGCTGATCTGCGCCTGGGTCGCCCCGTCCCCGGCGGCCTCCTGCAGGGCTCGCGGGCTTGCAGCAGCGGTCGAAGCGAGCAACGCGAGCGCCAGGGCGAAGCCGCCCGTGATCCGTCGGGCGCCCGCAGGGAGGAATCCTCGAAGCATGTGTGCCAGGATACCGTCTCGACGAGAATCCTTGCGCGGTCCTCTCGCCGACCCTCAAGCCTCGCTGTCCACACCCCGGTCCCGATGTTCTTCATCCAGCCTGCACTGATCGCACTCTTCGGCGTGAGCCTTCTCATGGCCTGTGTCTGGGCCGCGCACCTGCGGGACGAGGACGCGAGCATCATCGACCCCTTCTGGGGCATCGCCATCGTCTTGGTCGGCGCGCTCCATGCCCTCGCGGCCGGCGCTCCCCTGAGGGGGGCGCGCCTCCTGGTCGCCCTCGTCGCTCTGGCCTGGGCGCTTCGCCTCGCCATGCACCTCAGGGCGAGGCACAGGGCCGAGGGGCCTGATCGGAGGTATCAGGCCATGCGCGAGGCCCGCGGCAAGGCCTGGTGGTGGCAGAGTTTCTTTGTCGTCTTCATGCTCCAGGCCCTCCTGGCCTGGATCGTCGCGTTGCCGCTCATCGCGAGCATGTCGGGGCCTGTGACCCTCTCGCCTCTCTCCTCGATCGGCCTGCTCGTCGCGCTCCTCGGGTTCGGCTATGAGGCCGTCGCCGATGGGCAACTCGCACGCTTCAAGTCGGAGCCGGCCAACAAAGGCAAGGTCATGCAGTCCGGGTTGTGGGGCACCTCTCGTCACCCGAATTACTTCGGGGAAGCGGTCTTCTGGATGGGGTTTACCCTCACCGGGGTCGCGAGCGGTGCCTGGTGGAGCTTGATCGGATTCGCACTCATTGTCTTCATGCTCCTGAAGGTCTCGGGGATCACCCTTACCGAGCAGACCATCGCCGAAAGGCGACCGGCCTACGCGGACTACGTGCGGGACACCAGCGCGTTCGTGCCGTGGCCCAGGCGCAAGGGCTGAACTCGGCGCGGAGAGTCGGCGCTTCGCTTTCCGTTCCAGCGATGCTCGATCGAGACCGAAGGCGGACACCGTCGTCGCAGATGTCTCTGGATGACACAGCGGGGACTGTCTCGCGTAAAGAAGACCCTCGCATGGATGGGATGAACGAGGTAGCGTCAATTGGGCAGGAGTTCGGAACCCGTCATCCGGCGGATCCGTCCTTCCATCCATCGACTGTTCCTTCCTCATGAAGCGCCGCTGCTGCTTGGCCATTGTGCCGGGCTTGTCAGCACCGTCACTCGGGTGGGACTCGTCCTTCTGCACAGTCCCACTTCTTCTCACTCTTCCTTCTGGAGATTCATCCTGATGCTTCGCTCTTCCCTCATCGCTGCCAGCTCCTTCGCGCTCATGGCCAGCGCCGCTGCTCAGACTCCGCAGCAACTCAACTCCGTTCACCAGGTCCCCGGCGCTGTGAAGCACGCAGGTATCTACCACGTCGCCACCGGCACCTGGACTCGTACCGGCGGCGGCGCCGTGTCGAACTTCGGCGCCCCTGACATCGTTTACAGCAACACCGCGACGTCGGGTTACTTCACCACGGCTGGCGGCAACGGCGGCTTCGGTGCTGGCTCCGAGAACTTCGACGAGGGTGGCCTCCCGGGTACGACGAACGGCAACGTGTTCACCGGCGCCGGCCCGAACCGTGATGAGTACAACATCAACGGCTTCTCGTACGCCTACTGCGACAACAGCGCGGCTGGGCTCAGCGGCTGGACGTTCAACTTCTACGCCTCCTACGATCCCTGCACGGCTGCTGTCAGCCCCGACGGTTCCGCCACGGTCACCGGCTTCCCCGCCGCTGGCGGTTGCTGGGTTGTCGACATCGACCTCACGGGTAGCGAGATCTGCCTTGAGGCCGACGGTGGTTCAGTCGCTCCGGGCTGGGACGACGACCCCGACTTCGACAGCTTCGGCTGGAGCTTCACCTACGCCGGTTCTGGCACGGGTCAGGCCGGCCCGCTGCTCGTCGGCGACCCGGTTGCGACCGACCCGACCTACACCATCGGCGGCCTTCCGCTTGACGGCTCGAACACCTACTACGGTGCTGTGAGCGCGTGCAACAACCTTGGCTCAGGTTACCTGACCCAGGACTTCTGGTGGCTCGAGGACCCGACCGGGGCGAGCAGCAACTGCTACTTCTTCGGTGGCTACAGCAACAACAACGGTTGCGGCGGCCCGTCGAACCCCTACGCGTCCTTCTACATGGAGATGCTTGCTGCGCCCGGTTCCTGCGGGGCCCCGACGATCGGCACGATCTACTGCAACTCGAACGTGAACTCGACCGGCGTCAACACGTCCATGTCGCTCCTCGGTAGCGCTTCTGCCGCCGCGAACGACCTGACCATGGCGGCGGGGAACCTCCCGAACAACACGTTCGGCTTCTTCCTCTACTCCGGCACCCAGGGCTTCGCTGCGAACCCCGGCGGCAGCCAGGGCAACCTCTGCCTCGGCGGAGCGATCGGTCGCTTCCAGGGCCCCGGCCAGATCAAGTCCAGCGGTGCTGGTTCCGAGATCACGCTGAGCACCGCCGCTGGCGAGTGGGACCTTGCCAGCCTCCCGGCTCCGACGGGAAGCACCGCGGCGATGGCCGGTGACACGGCCAACTTCCAGGCCTGGCACCGTGACTCCTCCGGCGGCGTCGCTGTCTCCAACTTCTCGGACGGCATCACCGTCATCTGGCAGTGAGCCTTTGACCCCGGTCGCCTCGGGCTTTGCCTGAGGCCCCAGGGACACTTCAGACGCCCCTCCTGGTTGTGAAACCAGGGGGGGCGTCTGTGAATCCAGGGGGAGCGTCTGGCATGGGTCGAGGACGTGTCCATGGGTCGAGGCGAGGCATGGAGGGGGGATCGGACCATTCGACCTTCAAAAGTCGGCTCCAGATGGCAACCTTGCTCGTCGAGGTAGGTTGTCCCCACGGGGGCGACCTCGTGCCCCGCCCGTCACCCTGGAGCGATTGAGCGCCGCGCCACCCATGATCGGAATTCTATCCGCACTGTCCCTCGCTGCCCCTCAGGTGGCGGTGCTCCCTTTGGCCTGGGCTGCCATTGCAGCACCCGCCGGGGTGAGTCCTTCGCAGGCGCATGGGGCGGTGGAGTGTGCCGGTGTGTCCGCCGCAGGATCGCCATCCGAAGGGGTGCCCCGAGCAGATCAACGGACAACAGCGGCAATCTTCACGGAGCTGGAGCGGCTGAGCATCGGTCGGCAACAGCCCGGCGTTGGGGCCCCGTGGTCACGAGTTCAGGCGCTGGTAGACGGCCTCATTCAGGGCCTCCTTCAGGGCCTGGGGCAAGAGCCGCAGACTGGCCTCTCGGAGGATCCTGCCGTCGCGCGACTCTTCACCGACCTCGCGATTTCAGCGACCGCGGCACAGCGGCTTGACCTCGTGCAGGCCTGCGAGCGACTCCTGTCCGCGAGGGACGGTCAGGAGAGTCGCTCACGCCTCCTCCGCGCCCAGATCCTGATCCTCGAGCCAGTGATCGCTGCCACCGGCGGCCGGGGCCCGATCGCGAGGCGCGCGACCGCTCTCTACGAAGAGATCGCCCTCGAGGTCACCCACCCAGAGACCGGAGAGGCGCCGCCGTTCATGCGTCGGTCCCGGCTTCGCCTTGAGAGGCTGCGCATCGGCGCGCCCATGCCCAGGTTTGTGGCGCGGGACACGGCCGGGAACGAGCTCCGCTCGGCGCAGCTTGAGGGAGAGGTCCTCGTCCTCCGATTCTGGGACGAGTCGAGCCCCGCTTCCCTCGCTGCGCATCGTGCAGACGAGGCGTGGGTGCGAGAGTTCTGGGATGCCCCCTTCGATCTCTTCGGCGTGGCCCGGTCAGAGGATCGCGAGGCCTACTTGCGACAGCTCGAGGCCGCGCAATTCGGCGGCGTCCAGCTCTTCGACGGCCCGATCAGCGACGCCCTCGCGGAGGCGCTGGAGGGGTATGACTGGGGAGCTCCCGGGGCTTTTGGAGCCTCCGCGGAACATGGGGCGGGCCTCCGCCTCTCCAACCGCTGGGGCGCGCCAACGCCGGGGAGTCTCTTCGTGGTCGATGCACGCGGGAGGATCCGTGGCCGGGACCTTTCACCGGACGTGACTCGATCGCTGGTCAGGCAGCTGATCGCCGAGGAGCAATTCCGGCGAAGAGAGCAGCTGTTAGAGGGGGCACGCTCCCGCTGAGCTCCAACGCTTGTCGCCTACCTTTCCCATGTCCAGGCTTCACTCATCCTCGCACCAGCAGCCCCGCGGCAGCGCCTCCTTGAAGGGGTTGCCGCTGGTGACGGTTGTGACTCTGTCGGGCGTGGCCCTGCTGCTCGGTCGCAGCGCTCCTGAGCTGGCCAGCGGCCCTGCGTCCGTGAGCGTCGGGGCAGACCTCCTCGCCGCGGCGACTGCCGAGTCCCGACAGACAGACCGGGGCGGCGCCGTTGCTGCCGAGGAAGAGCTCGCGCCGATCCGCATCTCCGCCGACGGCCCTCGACGGCGTGCAGAGTCCGGCGATGGTCGCGATGACGAGCTGGTCTCGGTGTCGGTTGGGGGGCCCTCTGACTCGGGCCATGACGACGGCCTGGTGCTCAGCTCTGGGGCCGCGGCGGATTCGCCGCTGGAGGCCTCCGACCTGGATGGGATCAGGGCCGAGGGACCCTTCCACCTCGGGGTGCGTGAGGGCGAGTGGACCTTCTTCGATCCGCAGGGGCTGGAGCGGGAGCGTGGCTCCTATCGCGCGGGGAAGCGCGACGGCGCCTGGCTCCAGTTCGCCCCGAACGGTCAGCTCGTGCAGCTCGCGGAGTACGTCGACGGGGCCCAGCAGGGCGCCTGGGAGCGGTTCAGCCGAGAGGGCGCGCTCCTCGAGGAGGGGCAATTCGAGGCGTCCGCTCCCCATGGTCGCTGGGTTCGACGGTACTCCAACGGATCCATCAAGGAGCGCGGCCTCTACGAGGCGGGGCTCCGCGAGGGGCGCTGGGAGTTCTTCGATGACCTGGGACGCCCCACGCTCCGCACGGGCACCTACCGTGCCGGCATCCGGATCGACTAGGGCGCGATCGAGGCCTCGGGACGGCCCGGATGCAGTCGGCGGATGGACCGATGGGCGGGCTCGATGGGTGGGTCCTTGGCCCTGGCCGCAGGACTCGCAGACGAGTCAGGAAGGCGAGCTGTCGGGCTAGATGGCGCGGCGCGATCCACAGGAGCGTGCTGGTGGGCTCGGGAGCTCACCGTGTGGTCCGTGGTTCAGCCCGCAGCCGCGATCACCCGCCGCGGGTGTGCATCTCGAGGTGCGGTTCGCGCTGGAGCTCGCCGGGTCCAGCCAAGGCCGCTCGTGAATCGAGGCTGGCGCGCTCCTCGGCGCCTCGGTCCGTTCGTCCGGTCCAGAGATCCACGATCCGCTCGGCAGCAGCCGCGGCGCCGCGAGCGCGGAGGAGCGGCGCGATCGCCGTGCCCGACCGCGCGTAGAGGCAGGTGATGAACTGGCCATCAGCGGTCAGCCGCGCGCGGTCACAGCTCCCGCAGAAGGGGCGAGTGGTGGAGGCGATGACGCCGAAGCGCTGGCCGTCTCCGGTCAGGTAGCGATCGGCGGGAGCCGCGGTGCGCTTGAGGTCTTCGGGCGTCACGCCACCGCGGGCGGCGCCGACACGCTCGATGATCTCGGTGGCGGGGACGACCCGACTCATGTCCCAACGGGTCGCACCGCCGACGTCCATGTACTCGATGAAGCGCACCTCGAGGTCGCGCTCGCGGGCGAAGTCGAGCATGTCCACCAGCTCGTCGTCGTTGGCGCCGCGCATGACCACGACGTTCAGCTTGGTGCCGGTGAAGCCGGCAGCGGCCGCCGCGTCTAGGCCCCGCAGCGCCCCGGCGAGCTCGTCCCGGCGCGTCAGCTCCAGGAAGCGATCGGCCCGCAGGGTGTCGAGGCTAACGGTCAGCCGGTCGAGCCCAGCATCGCGGAGGGCCGCGGCGAGGTCGGGGAGCCGGAGGCCGTTGGTCGTGAGCGCGAGGTCTCTCAGCCCGCCCTGGGCGCGTAGGCTCCTGACGAGCTGGTCGATGTCACGTCGCAGGAGCGGCTCGCCGCCAGTGAGCCGGACCTTCTCCACGCCGTGGGGGACCAGCTCGGAGACGAGCGCCGCAGACTCCTCGAACGTCAGCAGCTCGGACCGCTCGAGCCAGGTGTAGCGCTCCTCGGGCATGCAGTACCCGCACCGCAGGTTGCAGCGGTCCGTGACCGAGAGCCGCAGGTTGCGGAGTGGTCGGCGGTGGAGATCCAGGGCTTGGGGCATGGGCGCAGATTATCACTCATTCTCCTGCCAGGTCCCAGGTGCTCTTTCGGTGAGCGTCGACCTATCTTCAGCCCATGCAACGCCCCAAGACACTCGGAGAGCTCAAGGCCAGCGGCTGGGCCTCCCGTTCGGTCCGCGACGAACTCCGCGCCAACCTGATCCAGCGGCTCCGTGCGAAGGAGGAGATCTTCCCCGGCATCGTCGGCTACGAGGACTCCGTGATCCCACAGCTTCAGAACGCCGTGCTCTCCGGGCACAGCTTCATCCTGCTTGGGCTCCGGGGGCAGGCCAAGACGCGGATCGCGCGTGCGCTGGCGGACCTCCTGGACGAGTGGGTGCCCGCCATCGAGGGCTCGGAGCTCAACGAGGATCCCCTCGCCCCGGTGACCGTGCCGTCCATGCGGCGGGCCGAGGAGCTCGGCGACGACCTGCCGATCCGCTGGATGCACCGCTCGGAGCGCTACCAGGAGAAGCTGGCGACGCCGGACGTTACCGTGGCGGACCTCATCGGCGACGTGGATCCGATCAAGGCGGCGACGCGCAAGCTGACCTTCGCGGACCCCGAGGTGATCCACTTCGGAATCCTGCCCCGTGCGAACCGCGGGATCTTCTGCGTCAACGAGCTCCCGGACCTGCAGGCGCGGATCCAGGTCGGGCTTCTGAACATCCTGGAGGAGGGGGACATCCAGGTGCGCGGCTTCCCGATCCGGATGCCCCTGGACCTCGGGCTGGTGTTCACCGCGAACCCCGAGGACTACACGAACCGCGGCAGCATCATCACGCCGCTGCGGGACCGCATCGCCTCCCAGATCCTCACGCACTACCCGAAGGAGCTGGAGCAGGCCATGGCGATCACCGACCAGGAGGCCTGGAGGGATCGCGGCGACGGTGCGGTCGAGGTCGAGGTCCCGGCGGCGCTGCGTGAGGCCATCGAGCTCGTGGCCTTCGAGGCCAGGGCCTCGGAGTTTGTGGACCAGGCCAGCGGGGTGAGCGCGCGGCTCTCCATCGCCATGCTGGAGAACGTCATCTCCAACGCCGAGCGGCGCGCGCTGCGCGCCGGCGAGGCCACAGCCACGGCGCGACCCGCCGACCTGTTCACCGCGATCTCGGCCGTGACCGGGAAGGTCGAGCTGGTGTACGACGGAGAGCGCGAGGGCATCGGCGCAGTCGCCGCTGCCCTGGTGGGGAAGGCGCTCGGCGAGGCCTTCGGACGGACCTTCCCCGACGGCTATGCGGAGGACGAAGGGGACGCGGGCACGAGCGCGCCGGTCTACGACGCGATCCTGGGATGGTTCCGCTCCGGTGGCTCCCTCGACCTCGACGACACCGCAGGTGACGCAGCGCACCTCTCCCGGCTCGGCGAGGTCACCGGGCTCCGGGAGCTGGTGGAGCGCACGGCCAG
This sequence comes from uncultured bacterium, assembly GCA_905480285.1. Taxonomy (GTDB): domain Bacteria; phylum Planctomycetota; class UBA1135; order UBA1135; genus Saltatorellus. Next base: position 40,346 of record CAJQPT010000288.1, on the reverse strand, counting down.
CCCCGCGAACGACGGCGAGCTCGCGTCGCTGATGGAGCTGGTCCTTGAGGGGCTCCACCAGGGATCCCTGCTGTCCCGGGACGACGACGGGCCGAACCGACGACAGTACGGGGACATGCTGGCCCAGATGGCGCGCAGCCTGGGCGCCTGAGCCGGGAGCCACAGCGTCGATGAAGTTCAGCTACCGGGAATTCGATCCATCCGAGGGCTCCCTCCGGGACCTCTTGAAGCGCCTTGAGGCGCTCTACAACGACCTGCTCCTGCAGGCCGACGGGGACCCGGAGCAGGCGTTGGAGTGGATGGAGACGATCGCGGCGCGGTATCCGCTGCTCCCGGACGGGTTCACGATGGACGACTTCCGTCGTCACCTCGAGAAGCAGCGCTGGGTGGAGCAGACCGTCGACGGCCTGAGGATGGCGCCCGGCGGGGACCGGGCGCTGAGACAGGAGTCCCTGGAGCGGATCTTCAGCGGCCTCACCAAGGACGCGGCGGGGGACCACCGTACTCAGGCCCAAGGGAACGGGCAGGAGCGGCTCCCCGAGACGCGGGCGTGGACCTTCGGGGATCCCGCGTCGCTCATCGACGCTGCGAGCTCGGTGCGCAATGCGCTGCGCCGCGGGGTGGACCTCGACGGGCTGACCCTGGGCGAGGATGACCTCGAGGTGCACGAGACGGAGCACCTCTCGAGCTGCGCGACGGTGCTGCTACTGGACCTGAGCCACTCCATGATCCTCTATGGCGAGGACCGGATCACGCCGGCCAAGCGCGTGGCCCTCGCCCTGACGGAGCTCATCCGGACGCGCTATCCCAAGGACTCGCTCAGGGTGGTCACCTTCGGGGACGAGGCCGAGGAGGTCTCCCTGGATGACATCTCCACCATCTCGGTGGGGCCCTTCCACACGAACACCCGAGCCGCGTTGCAGCTGGGTCGAGACCTCCTCCGACGGGAGCGGCGTGCTAACAAGCAGATCTTCATGATCACGGACGGCAAGCCGAGCGCGCTCACCGAGCCCGACGGCGAGATCTACAAGAACCCATTTGGGCTTGACCGTCGCGTGGTCGCCAAGACCATGGACGAGGCCACCATCTGCCGCCGCCACGGCATCCCGATCACCACCTTCATGCTCACGGACGACCCCGTGCTCGTGAACTTCATCGAGGAGTTCACGGAGGCCAACCGGGGCCGCGCGTACTTCGCGGGAGGCGACCGGCTCGGGGCGACGCTCTTCGTGGACTACGTGCGGAATCGCCGCAGCCAGGTGCGCTGAGGCGACCCAGGGTTCTCGGGCGGGTGGATCTGGCCCCAGGACCCCGAGGGCCGATGGGGGGCCCTGCCGCCGAGGGGGCCCTGCCGCCGAGGGGATCCTGCCGCCGAGGGGACCCTGCCGCCGAGGAGATCCTGTCGCGGAGAAGGGTCGTCCGGCGGCGGTCCCCACAGGTGGTGATTACCCCCGCCGATGGGAGCCATCGGCAGATCTGGTTACCAGGATCCGCGGACCTTGCCGATGATCCACGAGCAACGAATCGAGCCGGATCACCGCACCGCTCCCACCGGAGTCCTGGCCGGCTCACTCTCTTCACCGAAACGACTCCCATGAATCCTCGTAGTCACGCACTTCCGCTCTTCGTGAGCACGCTCTTCCTGGGCGCCGTGTCCTGTTCATCGACCGCTGGGCCCGTCTCTGAGGCGTCAGCCTCGGCCCCGACCTCGGGGTCGACATCGGTCTCGGGAGCTGCCGGGGCCAGCATCGAGGAGTGCCCGGTGATGGGCGCGGGTGCGAAGGCCGAGCTCGCCGGCTCGGCCGCAGCGTTCGACGACGGTGGCGGGCGATATCAGCGCAACGCGGACTGGTGGCCGAACCGCCTTGACCTCTCGATCCTGCGCCAGAACTCGGCCAAGAGCGATCCCATGGGCGGGGGCTTCGACTACGCGACCGAGTTCGCCAAGGTCGACCTCGACGAGCTCCGCGCGGACGTGAAGGAGGTCATGACCACCTCGCAGGCCTGGTGGCCGGCGGACTGGGACAACTACGGCGGGCTCTTCATCCGCATGGCGTGGCACAGCGCGGGAACCTATCGGAGCACGGACGGGCGCGGCGGCTCCGCCGACGGCATGCTGCGCTTCGCGCCGCTCAACAGCTGGCCCGATAACGCCAACCTCGACAAGTCGCGGCGCCTGCTGTGGCCCATCAAGCAGAAGTACGGTCGCTCGGTCTCCAGGGCCGACCTGATGATCTTCGCAGGCAACGTCGCCCTCGAGCACTCGGGCTTCGAGACCCTCGGCTTCGCCGGTGGCCGAGAGGATCTCTGGGAGTCGCAGCAGGACATCAACTGGGGGCCCGAGGATGAGTGGCTCGGCGTTGACCGCTGGGAAGAGGGGCGCGAGCTCGAAGGCGACCTCGCCGCGGCGCACATGGGCCTGATCTACGTGAACCCCGAGGGTCCGGACGGCAACCCCGACCCGCTGGCGGCGGCCCACGACATCCGCGTCACCTTCGGCCGCATGGCCATGAATGACGAGGAGACCGCCGCGCTGATCGCGGGCGGCCACACCCTCGGCAAGGCCCACGGGGCCGCGCCGGCCGGAGACAACGTTGGCCCTGATCCCGAGGCGGCGCCTATCGCCGAGCAGGGGTTTGGCTGGAGCAACGGCTACGGCACCGGCAGCGGCGCTGACACGATCACCAGCGGGCTCGAGGGAGCCTGGACCTCTACGCCGACGGACTGGTCCTCGGAGTACCTCGAGAACCTCTGGAACTACGAGTGGGAGCTCACGAAGAGCCCCGCGGGCGCCCAGCAGTGGACGCCCGTCGGCGCCGGTGACGTGGTCCCCGACGCCCACGTGGACGGCAAGCGCAACAAGGTCATGATGCTGACCACGGACCTGTCGCTCCGCGAGGACCCCATCTACGCGGAGATCACCAAGCGCTGGCTCGAGAGCCCGGGTGAGTTCGACAAGGCGTTCGCCGCTGCCTGGTTCAAGCTGACGCACCGCGACATGGGGCCGACCAGCCGCCTGCTCGGTGATGAGGTGCCCCCGGCGCAGCTGTGGCAGGACCCCGTCCCCGCGGTGGATCACCCGCTCATCGACGGCGGCGAGCAGCAGCGACTCAAGGCCATGATCCTGGACTCCGGGATCGCGCCGCGTGACCTCGTCGCGGTGGCGTGGGCGTCGGCGTCCACCTACAGGGACAGCGACAAGCGTGGCGGCGCCAACGGCGCCCGCATTCGCCTTGCTCCCCAGAACGGCTGGGAGGTCAACGAACCCGAAACGCTCGCGAGGGTGCTCGCGGTGTACGAGGGGCTGCAGGCCAAGGTCAACGCGGCCGGCGGCGACAAGAAGGTCTCGCTCGCCGACCTGATCGTGCTCGGTGGGTGCGCTGGCATCGAGGCTGCCGCGGCCTCCGCCGGGGCGACCATCGAGGTGCCCTTCACCCCGGGGCGCATGGACGCCTCCGCGGAGATGACGGACAGCGCCAGCTTCGATGTGCTCGAGCCCAAGGCCGACGGCTTCCGGAACTACTTCTCCGACCGCGCGTACCTCAAGCCGTCCGAGGCCCTGGTCGACCGCGCCAATCTGCTCACCCTTACCGTGCCCGAGATGACGGTCCTGGTGGGGGGGCTCCGGGCGATCGGCGTCACCTCCGCGGGGTCGAAGGCCGGCGTGTTGACGGACACCCCCGGGCACCTGGACAACGCCTTCTTCGTCAACCTGCTCGACATGGACACGAAGTGGGATGCGGCCGCGGACGGCTCGGACTCCTTCGTGGGTTCGGTCCGCACGACGGGCGCCCCTCAGTGGTTCGCCACCTCCGTGGATCTGATCTTCGGGTCCAACTCAGAGCTCCGCGCGGTCGCGGAGGTCTACGGCACCGGGGACGGCGCAGAGAAGTTCCTCGTGGACTTCGTCGCCGCCTGGGACAAGGTCATGAACCTCGACCGCTTCGACCTGGAGTGAGTCTCCATACCGGCTGAGCCTCTGCTCGCTGAACCCTGCTCGCCGAGTCGAGCGGGTTGCAAGGAGGGCCGGACCCCGCAAGGGTCCGGCCCTCTCCATATCGCGGCGTTGATCCCTGCTTCCCGCGAGCCTGCGGTCAGGCTCCCACCGGGGCGGTCAGGCTCCCACCGGGGCGGCCAGGCTCCCACCGGGGCGGCCAGGCTCGTGACGGGGCGGTCAGGCTCGCGGCGGGCGGATGAGCTCTCGCCGGAGAGACCACCTCGGGCAGCTCAGCGGCGCGGAGCGAGGTGACGCGGGAGGTCCTCGACGCGCTCGCAGCCGAGCTGCTCCATGACCTGGGTCAGCTGTCGCATGAGCATGGTCATCACGTGCGGCCCACCGCGGGCGCCCATGGCGCAGATGGCGTACATGAAGGAGCGCCCCATGAAGGCAAAGCGCGCGCCGCTCGCGAGGGCGCAGGCCACGTCGGGTCCGCCACGGACGCCGCTGTCGAAGAGCACCTCCATGCGATCCCCGAATTCGGCCGCGAGGGCCGGGAGCGCCTGGATGGTGGACGTGCCGACCTCCAGCTGGCGGCCCCCGTGGTTGGAGACGATGATTCCGTCCGCGCCGAGCTCGAGCACCTGTGCGGCGTCCTGGGGATTGACGATCCCCTTCACCACGAGCTTGCCCTTCAGCGCTCGCGGATGGCCGCGATGCGGTCCGCCGAGAGCCGCCCGCTGAAGGTGGCGTTCATGAATTGCCCCAGGTGGGACATGTCCAGGCCCTTGGGGATGTAGGGCGCGAGGGTGGCGAACTCGGGCTTGCCCCGCGCCAGCTGCGAGAAGGACCAGGTCGGGCGCATCATCATCTGGGCGATGTTGCGCAGGGACATGCGCGGGGGGATCGCGAGGCCGTTGCGGATCTCCTTGGGGCGGTAGCCGAAGGTCGGCGTGTCCGCCAGCAGCACGAGGACCGGGACCCCCGCGGCCTCGGCGCGGTCCAGGATCTTGTCCCGCAGGTCGTCCTCGGTCGGGTGGTAGAGCTGGAACCAGGCCTTGCCTTCGGTGATCTCCGCGACGCGCTCGATGCTCGCGGTGCCGACCGTGCTCAGGATGAAGGGCACCCTGGCGGCGTGGGCGGCCTCGGCGAGGAACTCGCAGGCGCCCGGCCACACCAGCCCCTGGAGCCCGATCGGGGCGACCCCGAAGGGCGCCGCGTAGGTCTCGCCGAAGAGCTCGGTCTCGAGGTGCGCGCCGCCGTAGTCCAGCACGTACCTCGGCTCGAGCCGCACCTCACGGAGCTCGTCCGTGTTGCGGCGCATGTTGAGATTCGAGTGGCACCCGTTGTCGAGGTACTCGAAGGCGAAGGGGGGGACGCGCTTTCGGCCCCGCTCGCGCAGGTGCTCGATCGAGGGGAGGTTCGGGTCGAGGCTCATGATCGCGATGAACGATACCCGAGGGCGGTGAAACCCGCGGGGCCTCGATGGACGGATCATCGCCCTTCGGCGGAGGGCGCCAGGTGGAGGGGATCAGCCCGCGTGGACGCGCACGTGCTCGCCGATCCAGTCCTGAATCGTGCGCAGCTCGTCAAAGTTAGGGTGGCGCAGCCGGACCCACGCGTTCGCCATGTAGCCGGCCTCGACGCCCTGGGTCGCGGTCCCCGGCGGAGGGAAGTGGGAGTCGATGATGTGCTCGCCGTAGCGAGCCTTGAGGTCCTCGACGCCCTCGTAGCCCTCGATGCGGCCGTCGGCGCTGGGGCGCAGGGCGATCATGCCGCCGGCGCAGCGCCTCGAGGGCGACTGGGAGGGGCTCCCCTGAACGATGAGGTGAGCCCACTCACGGTAGATGTCGAAGTCGTTGGCGGCTTGGTAGACGTCCCACATGCGCACGCCCGGGGGGCGGCAGCCGATCTCGCTGAACTTGAGGCCCTTGGGCCCGAAGAACCACTCCATGTGGGTGGCCGAGGTCTCGATACCGAGGGTCTGGATCACCTTGCGCCCCATCTCGCGGAGGTCGTCGTAGCGCTCGTCCTGGACCTCGTTGGTGGTGGCCATCTGGGGCGAGATCCAGCGGTGACGCATGGCCTCGAGGACATTCGGGTAGTAGTGGGTGATGAACTCGTGGGCCACGTCACCGTTGAGGCTCAGGGTGTCCCAGTAGCCCTCGTGCCCCTCAATGAACTCCTCGATGGCGACGCTCTCGCCCCGCCCCAGGCCGCTCTCCTGGATCGCCGCTTCGAGGCTCTCGTCGTCGTGCGCGCGGGCGGTGCCGGCGGCGCCCGCGCCGTCCCTCGGCTTGAGGATGACGGGGTACCCGACCCGCTCGATGAAGGCCCGGGCCTCGTCGAGATCGGAGGTCCCGATGCTCTGGGCAGTGGGGACGCCGGCCTCACGCAGCGCGTCCTTCATGGCGGGCTTGTCCCGGCAGAGCCATGCGGTGCGGGTCGAGGTGCCCGGGATTTCGCACTGCTCGCGGACCCAGGCGCAGGGGGTGATGTGCGCCTCGACCGTGGCCTCCAACCGATCCACCCAGGTGCGCTCCTGGACCCGTCGGACGGCCGCGAGGAGCGCCTCACCGTTCGTCACAGAGGGCACCTGCTCATGCCCGTCGAGCCACCCTCGCATCTCGTTATCGAGGGCGCTGGGCGGCGCCTCCGCGATGGCGGTGACCCGTGCGCCGACCTCCTTCAAGGCGCGGACGAACTCTCTCTGATTGGAGGGGAAGGAGGGCTCGACGAAGATGACGTGCATGGCTTGGGGCAAGCGTGGGGGCGCGGGGGACCCGGGTGCCAGTGGGTCGTCGGTTGGGTGGCTATCGTGCAGGCGCCGAGCGGAGCCGGCGACGGGCTCAGGCCAGCTGGAGGTCGGCCATGATCGCGGCGTAGAGATCCTCGTAGCGGTCGACCTGGGCCTCCCATGAGAAGTCCCTGGCCATGCCGCGGAGCTGCATTTGTCGCCAGCCCTCGGTGTCCCGCCAGACCTCGATGGCGTGGGCCAGGGTGTCCTCGAGGGCCACGGAGGTGTGCTCGTAGAACATGAAGCCCGTGCCGCTGCCGTCCTCGTGGCGCTCGACGGTGTCCGCGAGCCCGCCGGTGCTCCGCACGAGCGGGATGGTGCCGTACCTGAGGCTGTACATCTGATTCAGACCGCACGGCTCATAGCGTGAGGGCATGAGGAAGATGTCGGAGCCTGCCTCGATTCGGTGGGCGAGCCCGTTGTCGTAGCCGATGTGCACACCGACCTTGGCGGGGTAGCGGTCGCGGAGCCAGCGGAAGTAGCTCTCCTGCTCCGGGTCGCCGCTGCCCAGGACGACCAGTCGCACGTCGTGGTGATCGAGGAGTCGCTCGGCGAAGTCGGGGATCAGCTCGAAGCCCTTCTGGTGCGTCAGCCTGGAGACAATGCCGAGGACCGGCCCGGACGGCTCGGGGGCCACGCCGAGCTCGTCGAGGAGCGCGTCCCGGCACATGCGCTTCCCGAACAGATCCTCTGGGCCGTAGTTGGCGGGCAGGTGCCTGTCGGTCGCGGGGTCCCACTCTCCGTAGTCGACACCGTTGACGATGCCCGCCAGGTGATCCTCCCGCTGAGCCAGGAGGCCCTGAAGGCCGTGGCCGTACTCGGGGGTCTGGATCTCGCGGGCGTAGGTGTCCGAGACCGTGGAGAGCCACGAGGCGTGAAGGATGCCCGTCTCCAGGTAGTTGACCGCGCCAGCGGCGAGGCGCTCCTGGTGGAACTGGTCGCGGACGCCACCCAGGCCGACCCGGCGAATAGCGTCCTCGGAGAACACGCCCTGGTAGCCCAGGTTGTGGATAGAGAGCAGCGTGGAGCTCCCGCGCAGGAGCTCGTCCCAGGCGTAGGTGGACTTCAGCAGCAGCGGCAGGAGCCCCGTGTGCCAGTCGTTGGCGTGGAACACGTCAGGGGCCCAGCCGGTGCGCTGGCAGGCCTCGATGGCGGCCCGGCAGAAGGCCGCCCAGCGGATCGGCTCGTCGTCATCGTTGGTGTAGAACTCCTCCCGTCCGAAGAGCTCGGGTGAGTGGATGAACTCCACCTGGAGCGGGACGCCCTCGTCGTTCTCGGAGTCCGGCAGCGGCGCCTTGCGGACGGAGACCGGGACGTCCCACCCGGGGAAGCTCAGGGGGAAGGGCGAGAGGAAGGGCTCCGTCTCGAGCCCCGACCGTTCGACCCGCCCGTAGAGGGGGACGAACAGCCTGACCTCATGGCCACGCTTCCAGAGGGTTCGGGAGAGCGCCGCGGCCACGTCGGCGAGGCCGCCCGTCTTGGCGAACGGAGCGCACTCCGCGGACACCATCGCGATGCGAAGGGGCAGCTGCATGGCGGGAGCTTAGCGAACGGCGGGGGCCGGGTTGGGCACGGCGAGGAGTTCTGGTGGGAATCCAGGCCCCGTTGGTGGGTATCCTCCGGTTCAGATGTCACGCGCCAACACCGTCTTCGTCGCGCCCTTCGCCCTCCCCAGCACGCTGAGGTTCCTGAGGGCGGCGGCCCTGCTCCCCGAGACCACCTTCTCGGTGGTGGCGCAGGAGCCGGCGGCGTCGTTCATGGCCGCGCTGGACGAGGAGGTGCGGGGTAGGATCGCCGAATTCGTGTCCGTGGCCGACTGCCACGACCCGGACCAACTCGAGGGAGCCGTCCGTCGAGTCGCCGGAAGCACGGGCGCCGGGGTCACGGCTCTGGTGGGCATCCTCGAGCCACTCCAGGAGGCGCTCGCATGCGTGCGGGAGCGACTCCAGATCCGCGGGATGGACCGCGCCGAGGCGGGGCGCTTCAGGGACAAGGCGGTCATGAAGGACGCGCTCCGCGCCCATGACCTGCCCTGCGCCGGTCACCACCTGGCGACGGACGCGGCGAGCGCCCTGAGCTTCGCGCGCCGCACCATGCCCCTCGTGGCCAAGCCCCCCGCTGGTGCCGGGGCCCGGGATACCTTCCGGGTGGATGAGGTCTCGCAGCTGGAGAGCTGGATGGCTTCGAATCCGCCGACTCCCGCGCGGCCGCTGCTGCTCGAGGAGTTCGTCCAGGGGCGGGAGTACTCCTTCGACAGCGTGTCGATCGGAGGTCGTCACCTCTTCCATTCGATCTCCGAGTACTCGCCCACGCCGCTGCAGGTCATGGAGTCGCCCTGGATCCAGTGGACGGTCATGCTGCCCCGGGATGTCGGTGGCCCGGAATATGCGCCGATCCTCTCGGCCGGTCCGCGTGCGCTGGATGCCCTGGGGATGGTCAGCGGGATGACCCACATGGAGTGGTTCCGCCGCGCCGATGGGTCCATCGCGATCTCGGAGGTCGCCGCGCGGCCGCCCGGGGCGCAGTTCACCTCCTTGATCTCCTACGCCCACGACCGCGACTTCTATCGGGTCTGGGCCGAGGTCTCGATCCTCGAGGAATTCTCGGTCCCGCCGCGCAAGTACGCGACCGGCGCCGCGTACCTGCGCGGTCAGGGCGGCGGCCGAGTGGCGCGCGTGGCCGGGATCGAGCGGGCCAACGAGGAGCTCGGTGACCTCGTCGTCGAGTCCCAGCTTCCGGTTCCGGGCCAGCTCAAGGCGAGCTCCTACGAGGGCGAGGGCTTCATCATCCTCCGCCATGAGGACACCGACCGCGTGCGGGAAGGGCTTCGGCGCGCCGTCGAGATCCTCCAGGTCGAGCTGTCCTCCTGAGCCGCGTCCGCCCTCCTCTTCCACCGACCCCACTCCACCCCTAAGGCTCCCCATGACGATCAACGTCGTCCTCATTTCCCCGGGCTTCCCCGCCGACAACGGTCACTTCACGCAGGCGCTGCACGCGCTGCCCGGCGTGCGAGTCCTGGGGGTCGGAGACCAGCCCATCGCGGCCATGGAGCCCGCGGTCCGGGCTGCCATCGACGACCATCTCGTGGTGAAGGACCTCTGGAGCGAGGAGCAGACCGTGGCCGAGGTGGGCCGCTGGCTCGGACAGCTCGGGGTGCGGCCCGATCGGGTCGAGTGCCTGTGGGAGATCGGCGTGGTGCTGGCGGCGCGCATGCGTGAGGCCTTCGATGTCCCTGGCTTGCGCGTGGACCAGGCCGTGACCTTCCGTGACAAGGAGGTGATGAAGGCAACCCTCGACGCCGCGGGGGTCCGCACGCCGCACCACTACCGCGCCCGAACCCGCGCGGAGGTGGAGGAGGCCGCCCGCGCCGTGGGGTACCCGCTGATCGTCAAGCCCATCGACGGCGCAGGCTCCGAGGACACCCACACGGCCCGCTCTGACGAGGAGCTCTCCCAGGTCATCGAGGCCGTGGCTCACGTCCCCGAGGTCAGCGTGGAGGAGTTCATCGAGGGCAAGGAGTTCACCTATGACGCGATCCTCGCCGACGGGGAGACCCTGTTCGAGAACGTGGCCTGGTATCGGCCCAAGCCGCTCGTCGCGCGCCAGAATCCGTGGATGAGCCCCCAGGCGGTGTGTCTCGCGGACCTGGAGCAGCCCGACGTCGCGCCGGGCGTGGAGCTGGGCCGCCGCGCCCTGAAGGCGCTTGGCTACCGCACCGGGATGGCCCACATGGAGTGGTACCTCTCGGACAAGACCGGGGAGGCCATCTTCGGAGAGGTCGGCGCCCGCGCCCCTGGGGGGCGGCTCTCCCACGGCATGAACTACGCGTGCGATGGCGACGTGTTCCAGCTCTGGGCGGAGGCGATCACCCGCGGCTCGTCGGAGCAGTCCATGGAGCGCCGGTACAACGCGGCGCTGGTCTTCAAGCGCGCCCACGGCGACGGGCAGCTCGTGACGCGGATCGAGGGGCTGGAGCCGATCCTCGCGCGCGACGGGGAGCACCTCCCCGTGGTCGAGCTGGTTCCCATCGGGGCGCCGCGGCGAGACTGGACCCAGGTGGTGACCGGTGATGGGTGGTGCATCGCCCGGCATAACCTGCTGGGTGAGGCGCTCCGCATCGCGGACGACATCGGTCGGGACGTGAGGATCCACTGCGACGCCTGATGGCCGCTGACTCCCGACCACTCGCTCTGCTGGGGCCCCAGCATGAGAGGCCGACCCTGCGCGATGTCCTCGACGGCATGGGCGCTGGGGGTCCTTATGTCCTCGTCTCCGCAGGTTGGCAGGAGCGCGAGTCCGAGACCGGGCGCCTCGACGCTCACCTCGGTGAGGCCGTACGCACCCTCGACCTCTGGCCGCGCTGCGAGGCTGCGTTCGAGGCGGACGCCGATCTTCGGCACATGATGTTCGATCGGCACGACCGAATGAATGAGCTGTCTGCGCTGTACCGCGTGCGGCTGGCGGCGGAGCTCGCTGCTGCCCGGGACCTGATGGGGCGCACGCGCCCGGATCGAGCAGACCCCCTCGTGGGCCCGTCGCTGGACCTCGCCTGCGGTGCCCTGCGAGACCTCGATGACCTCCACTGCTCGCGGGTGGGCGAGCTCAATGAGGAGGTCTTCGGCCAGGCCATCGAGCGGGAGAGTCTCCGCGCCGGCCGGGCGGAGATCGCGGAGGCGCTCGCTGGGGCAGGGACGCTGCTGGTGGCGGGGGGGCACGTCGGCATCCTCTACAACCGGATGCGCCTGTTCGGGGTGCGTGAGATGCTCCCCGCCGCGACCCCCGTGGTCGGCTGGTCGGCCGGCGCGATGGTGCTGACTGACCGCATCCTGCTCTTCCACGACTCGCCCCCCCAGGGCCCGGGCGACGCCGAGTTCCTGGGCCCCGGGTTCGGACTCGCTCCCGGCGTGGTCGTGCTGCCCCACGCCTCCCGGCGGCTTGACCTCGAGCACCGCGGCCGGGTCGCGCTCCTCGCCCGGCGGCTGGCTCCGGAGCTCGTGGTCGCCCTCGATGACGGCGATCGCCTCGAGGCTGGCGCGGAAGGCTGGTCCGGCGTGGGGGCGCGCCGACTGACCCACGCCGGCGCGGTCGACGAAGAGCTCATGGGGGCCGGCGCGTGACGTCGCTCAGCAGCATCGAGGCGGTGAAGGACGCCATCGGCGAATCCGGGGCCGCTGCCCTGGAGGGGCTTGAGGTACCGATCGTCGAGGGCGGCCGCGCGCTCTTCGTCTATGAAGGCCGCGCGGAGGGCGTCTGGCTCCACCACTGGATCTTCGGGCTCGAGTCGGCCCAGGAGTTCCTTCGGACGCACCCCGACGTCTGGACGCTCGAGCTCGAGGTGCAGGCCACGGCCCGGGTCGAATACAAGCTGGAGATCCAGGACAATGGCGAGCGCAAGCTCATCCTGGACGCGCTGAACCCCGCCGTCGCGCGGGACCCGTTCGCCACCAACTCGGTGGTGACGGGCCCGGACTACACGACCCCTTGGTGGGCGGTGGAGGATCGCTCGCGCCGTCAGGGGGTGATCCTTGAGCGGCAGCTTCAAAGCGAGGTCTTCGGCGACGTGCGCCCGCTCTCGATCTACCTCCCGCCTCGCTACCGGGTGACGCGCCGCTACCCGCTCCTCGTGGTGCACGATGGGCTCGACTATCTGCGGTATGCGGCCTTCAAGACGGTGATCGACAACCTCATCGACCTCGGGGAGATCCCCCCGATGGTCGTGTGCTTCATTCAGTCGCCGGATCGGGTCCATGAGTACGCGGCGAGCGAACAGCACGCCGACTTCCTCGCGACCGAGCTGCTGCCGCTGCTCGAGGACGAGTTCTCGCTGGAGGCTGGCCCCGACAACCGCGCCTTGATGGGGGCCAGCTTCGGCGGCGTTGCGTCGCTCCACGCGTCGCTCCAGCACCCCGGTGTGTTCGGCCGCCTCTTCCTTCAGTCGGGCTCATTCGCGTTCACCGACATCGGTGACCACGAGCGCGGCCCGCTCTTTGACCCGGTGGTGGCCTTCGTGAACGGGTACCGCCGCGCGCCGCAGAAGCCGGCCGACAGGGTCTTCCTGTCCTGCGGGATCTACGAGTCTCTCATCGTCTACAACCGCTCCCTGCTTCCGATGCTCCAGTCTGTCGGGGTCGACGCTACCCTCGTGGAGGCGCAGGACGGTCACAACTGGGAGAACTGGCGGGACCACCTCCGCGCCGGGCTCACCTGGCTCTTCCCCGGACCTCTCTGGATGGTGTACGAGTGAAACGACATGGCTGACATCAAACGAATCGGGCTCTCCCTCGGCGCTGACATCTGCTGGCCGCGCTGCTTTGAGGGCATCCTCGAGCGGTGGGACCCCACCCTCAAGGTGGCGGGGCGTGACGTGCGCTTCGAGGTGGATCGAGTGGTCATCGAGCCCTTCGATCTGCGGACGCCGACGCGCTACAACGTCGTCCTCGACCGCCTCACCCACTGGTACGCGAACACCCGCGAGTGGATCAAGAAGGGTGTGCTGATGGACGACCTCTACGTCCTCAACAACCCCTGGTCGGTGCAGTCCATGGAGAAGCAGACCTCGTACTGCGCCATGAAGCGGCTGGGCATGCCAATCCCGGATACGTGGCTGGTGCCGCCGAAGGAGTATGAGTCCAGCCCGGACCTGCAGCCGACGCTCGAGCGCTATGCCCGTTACTTCGACCTCGAGGAGCTCGGGGAGAAGGTGGGCTACCCACACTTCATGAAGCCTTATGACGGCGGCGGCTGGGTCGGCGTCAACAAGATCGACAGCGCCGAGGAGCTCAAGACGGCCTACGACGAGAGCGGCAAGTTCGTCATGCACCTGCAGCACGGGGTGCTGCCCCACGATCACTTCGTCCGCTGCGTTGGGATCGGTCCCGACATCCGGATGGTGGAGTACGACCCTTCGGCGCCCCTGCATGAGCGCTACACCAAGGAGTACAACCACCTCTCGCCGGCGGAGATGGAGCACCTGCGCCAGATCACCCTGACGATCAACGCCTTCTTCGGCTGGGACTTCAACTCCTGCGAGAGCCTCCGACAGGACGGCGTCTGGCACCCGATCGACTTCGCGAACCCCTGCCCTGACTCGCAGGTGACCTCGTTGCATCAGCACTTCCCGTGGCTGGTGCTCGGCAAGCTGCGGTGGGCGCTCTTCGTCGCGGCCACCGGCCGCAAGTTCAAGAACAACCTCGACTGGGACCCGTACTTCGAGATCACCGACGGGCCGGGCTCGTTTGCAGAGAAGCTCCCTCAGTACGCGGCGATCGCCGACGAACACTTCGAGACCGCGCGCTTCCAGGAGTTCTGCGCCGAGCACCTCGGCCCCCTGGATGAGGTGGCGTGGGAGTTCTTCGGCACCGCGGCGGCGAGAGACGCGGTGCACGAGAAGGTCGCCGCGCTCTTCCCCGAGCACGAGGTGGAGGAGTTCACCGAGCGCTTCTGGGGGTCGATCCAGAGCTGGCGGCACGAGACCGCTCACGCGTCGCCGAGCGACAGCATCCACGGAGTGCCGTCATGACGCGTATCGCCGAGACCTGGACGTCCGAGCGCGTGGGGCGTGAGGTGAAGGTGGTCCGTTGGGGTGAGATGGGGACGCCCGTGGTCTTCTTCCCAACGGCCGCGGGGGACGCCGAGGAGTGCGAGCGGTTCCTGCTCGTGGACGCCCTCGCGCCGCTCCTGGAGGAGGGCATCATCAAGCTCTACTCGGTGGACTCGGTGCCAGGCATGGTCTGGTTGAAGGAGGACAACTCCGTGCCCGGCGCGTCCAGCGCCCAGGCGGGGTTCGACGCGTTCGTCGAGCACGAGCTTGTGCCCATGATCCGCCGGGACTGCAACGTCGCGGAAGGCGAGCCCCTGGACATCATCGCGTCGGGGGCGTCCATCGGTGCGTACAACGCCCTGGCCGCGATCTGCCGTCACCCGGAGCTGTTCTCGGAGGCGATCTGCATGTCCGGGACGTACGAGCTGTCCAAGTTCATCGACGGCGACATGGACGAGGCGTGGTACTTCGCGTCGCCCCTGCACTTCATCCCGAACCTGCCCGAGGATCATCCCAACCTCGCCCGCCTTCGAGAGCGCCGGATCCTCATCAGCCACGGCGCTGGCCGCTGGGAGGACCCCGAGGAGTCCTGGGCCGTCGCTCGCGTGCTGGGCGCCAGGGGGATCCCGAACCACGTGGACGAGTGGGGCGAGGACTGGGACCACGACTGGCCGACGTGGCGCCGGATGCTGCCGGAGTATCTCAGGGCGCGCCTCGTCGACTGATACCGGGCGGCGCGGGCCTTGCCTGGCCAAAGGAGGCTCGCCGGCTGGATCTACCGGTGTGATCTGTCGAATTGAGCCGCCAGTGTGAGCTGCCAGTGTGAGCCGCCGATGTGAGCCATTGTGTCGGCCACTGTGTGAGCCACCGCCGGTAGGGCTCCCGGTCCTTTGGCCCCTCTCAGTCCGATACCGTCCAAGGCGCCCTGATCTGCGCTCGGGACCCGTGACGGGGCGCCTTGGATCGGCACGGGTGCGGCAGGAAGAGCGTGGCGGCATGCGCGGGCACATGGGACACTCAGAGCACTCCATCGTCCTTCCCGACTGACATGATCCTCACAGCCTCGCGCGTCGCTCTGCTCGCCCTCGCCGTCCTCTCACCCGCGGCTCTGGGCCAGGTGGAGGCGCCGTCCTTCGACAACGTCCCCTTCGTCCACGACACAGGGTGGGTGTCCCCGGCCGCTGCGACGGGCAGCGACCTCGAGCTCTGCGCGAGCTTCGCCGTGGACCAGGAGGGCGCGGAGTGGATCCGGCTCTACTTCGAGGATGTCGTGCTCGCCGGGGATCTGCTCGCGGGCACCGGCGCCGAGCTCCGCATCACCTCGATGCTGGACGGAGGCCTTCAGGTCATGAACGCCATCGAGGTGGAGCGCTGGGACCGCTCGACCGCGTACTTCAATGGAGACGCCCTGGTGGTCGAGGTCTGGGCGCGGCCTGGAACCGGCACGAGCCGCGTGCAGCTCCGGGCCATGGATATGGGGACGCCTCCGCTCCTTGGGACGGCCTCCATCTGCGGCCCGAACGACGACCGCCTGCCGTCGACCGACGCGCGCTCGGGGCGGTTGCTCCCGGTGGGCTGCACGGGGTGGCTGATCCAGGACTGCGCGGGCTGCTTCCTGACGGCGGGGCACTGCACCGGCAACCTCCAGGTGATTCAGTTCAACGTGCCCCCCTCGTCCAGCTCCGGCTCCATCCAGAACCCGCCGCCCTCGGACCAGTACCCGGTGGACGGCGCGTCGCTCCAGTCCAACGGTGGGCAGGGCGTGGGGGACGACTGGGCCTACTTCGGCGCCTTTCCGAACGGCACCTCGGGGCTGACCGTGACCCAGGCCCAGGGCCCCGGCTTCCAGCTCTCCGCCCCGCCGCAGCCGGGCGGCGCCGACATCCGGATCACGGGCTTCGGGACGGATAGCTCTCCGCCTGAGCGCAATCAGACCCAGCAGACCCACCTCGGACCGCTGGTCACCAACTCCGGAACGACGGTGCAGTACCAAACGGACACCACCGGCGGGAACTCCGGTTCGCCGGTGATCTGGGCCCAGACGGACCAGGCGGTGGGCATCCACACCCACGGCGGGTGCAGCTCCTCCGGCGGCCAGAACTCGGGCACGAGCTTCTCGCACCCCGATCTTCAGAGCGCGCTGGCGAGCCCTCAGGGCATCTGCGGCGCGAGCCTCGCCGCGCCCGGCGCGCCGACCCTCTTGCCGCCGCTTCAGGCGGTCGCGGTCTCCGCGCTGGTGCTCGGGCCGGTGGTCCCCGGCAGCGTGACGCTCCACGAGCGCACGAGCCTGGCCGGGATGTTCCAGTCCATCGCCATGGTGGACATGGGCGGTGGGGTCTTCACGGCTCAGCTGCCGGCCTACGTCTGCGGCGATGTGCCGGAGTACTTCTTCAGCGCCCAATCGGTGTCTTGTGGCCAGGTCTTCGCGCCCGCAGGCGGCGCTTCAGACCCGTTCACCGCCGCAGTGGGGGTGGTCAACACGAGCTTCGCCGACGACTTCGAGGTCCCCCTGGGCTGGCAGACGGCCTCCACCGCCACGACCGGAGACTGGCAGCGCGGGGTCCCGGTGAACGACCCCTCGTGGGCTTTCGACCCGTCCTCCGACGGTGATGGCAGCGGGAGCTGCTTCGTCACCCAGAACACAGCCGGCAACTCGGATGTGGACAACGGCGAGGTCCGGCTCACCTCGCCCCCGCTCACCGTCGTGGGCGCGGCGAGCGAGTTGACTTACCTCTACTACCTCGAGCTGAGCAACCAGAACGCTGAGGACGAGCTGGCCGTCGCCGTGAGCCCGGACGGCGGCGTGAACTGGTCCACGCTCCGACGGCACCGCTCCTCGACCGGCGGAGGGTGGGTTCCGGACACCCTCACCGCGGCGGAGCTCGCCGGCGCAGGGGTCGTGGCTGGCTCGACCATGCTCGTGCGATTCACCGCGAACGACGCGAACGCTCAGTCCATCGTCGAGGCGGGCGTGGACGGGGTCCAGGTCGGGACCGTGGACTGCGATCCGACCGTGATCGGCGTCGCCGAGTGCGCCCCGGCGGTCGCCAACTCTACCGGGGCCCCTGGAACGCTCCGGGCCGTGGGCTCCAGCGCCGTGGCGGATAACGACGTGCAGCTCATCGCCGAGTCGCTCCCTGTGAACACCCTCGGGTACTTCTTGGTGTCGACGGATGCCGGGCTGATCGTCAGCCCGGGCGGGAGCTCAGGGACCCTCTGTCTCGGCGGCTCGATTGGCCGCTACGCAGGCGATGTCCTGAGCTCGGGGCCCGCCGGAGAGTTCCTCTTCCAGCTGGACCTCTCCGCGCTGCCGCAGCCCACGGGCGCCGTGGGGGCTGTGGCCGGTGACACGTTCCGGTTCCAGGCCTGGTTCCGCGACTTCTCGATCTTCAACACCTCCAACTTCACCCACTCCCTGGCGATCAGCTTCGACTGAGCGGTGGTCGCTCAGGAGGCTCCGCTGCTCTGGAGAGTCGGCGCTCTAGAGCTTCGGCCCTCTCGGGGGTGGATGCTCCGGGGCTCTCTGCGCAGGGTCTCTGGGCGCAGGGTCTCTTGGCGCAGGTTCTCTGGGCGCAGGACCCACCTGCGTTCAGGCCCTGTGCCTCCGGGTCTCTGGGACTCCAGGCCTGCGTGCGCTTCCGATGCCGCAGGCGGTGTTCAGGGGGGGCGCAGGGGCGGTCGCGCTCCGGGCTCTGGGCACGTTGGTATGCTCCTCGACCTCTCCGACGTCCGGAGCAGCCGACCCCACCCCCTCAACATGTCCCTCTCCTCGCGCTCGCGTCTTATCCCGCTCCTCCTGTCCTCACTGGCGCTGGTGAGCTGCCGAGCCGGGGGTGGCCACGCCGGAGCGGTCCCGGAGTTGCTTGAGGCCTCGGTCCCGGTGCAGCCCCTCATGCTGGAAACCGGCGCGGAGCCCGCCCCTGTGCTCGGAGCACCGGCGCCCACGGCGCCCTATCTCCTCGGGCTGCGGGAGCCCGGGCCCGCCAGCCTCAGCGCGCAGCGGAGGGGCACCAAGTGGCGCGACGGGCAAGCGCTGCTCCAGGGCTACCTGGCCGTCAATTCGATCCAGGACCTGTCGCGTACGGGAGGAACCTCGAGCGACATCGAGGGGGGCAGCGGCTCCATCAATCAGTACCCCGTGATTGGCGGGGGCGGGCAGTTCAAGCTCGGCGGTAACCGGGTCGACCTCGGCCTCGAGGCCATGATGTCCCTCGGCGGAAGAGCCAACGGCGGCGCGTTCGTTGCCGGCGGCGGCGGGGCCGCGGTCGCGGTGAGCCTCGACCTGCTGATCGTCGACTTCTACGGGGGTCCCTTCATCAGCGTGCCCCTCGGCGGGCGCGCACGGGTGTACGGTGCGGCGGGTCCCGTGGTCCAGTTCGCCAACTACCACCAGTCCTCGGCTCCCGGCGTCGAAGCTGGGTCAGGGAGCGGGTTCGGGGTCGGCGGATACGCCAGGACCGGCGTGGAGCTTGAGATCTCCCCGGGCTCCTTCATCGGGGTCGGCGCCCGCTGGTACGACACGAGCGTGAACCTGAGCAGCAACTTCGGGGACCTCGATGTCGAGGGCGTCGAGGCCATGCTCACGTTCAGCACGCGCCACTGAGATCTCGGACCGCCGTCTGCGGGCGGCCCCCCTTCAGAGTCGCCTCACCCTGGAGTCCCTTCCCTGGAGCCGCGTCGGCCCTGCTGAGCGGAGCCGAGGGCACGCGGGTCCAGGTGAGGTGGCCGTGTCCCATGCGCCGGAGACCAGGAGCCCCAGCGTCCACGGCGCCCTGCCCCGTGGAAGCCGGGCCCCATTGCGGAACCCGGTCGCCTGGCGGGTGCTCAGCGCTTGAGAGGGGCGGTGAGGGAGAACTCCAGCAGCGTCCCGGCCGGGATGAAGATGCTGTTGCCCGCGGTCAGAATCGCGGCCCCCGCGCCCCACTTCGCGCCGTTCTTGGCTCCCTTGGAGCCCTTGGCGAGGCCTCCGATCGCTGCGCCGCGCGCCACGGTGCCGGCGGTCTTCTTGGCGGTGTTCTCGGTGACCACCTTGCAGCTGCTGGAGGTGAGGGGGACGATCGTCCCGTCGATCGAGACCGCGGTGAGGCGGATGGTGAACTCCGACCGACCGCGCAGACGGCCCGACTTCTTCTTCCCCACCATCTCGCCGTAGACCGGTGATCCCTTGCGGGCCACGGTCGTGCCGCCGACCACGAGGTTCCCCTCGAGGACGGCCGTGAACCGGTGCCCGCTCGACTGGCGGTTGGAGTCGAGGGTGTCCTTGAGGCGCACCGAGAGAGGGGTGCCCGCGGGCACCGTTACGCCGCTCGCGGCTGCCTTGGCGGCCGGCTTGGGAGCCGGCTTGGGAGCCTGAGCTGGGGCCGAGGTTGCGGCCGACGTCGGGGTCGAAGTCGGGGCCGGAGCTGCCGTCGGCTGCGGAGCACGAGCTGGCGCCGGAGCGGGCCGCAGGTCGAAGGTGAGGGCGAGAATCTCGGAGGTGGCGACCACGCGCAGGGACCCAGCGACCTCGAAGCGGATCGAGGTCTGGGAGCCTCCCATGTACTTCCCGTTCAGCAGCTCGCCTGAGCGGAGCTCGAGAACATCAGCCTGCGCCAGGGGAAGCGTCAGCGCCGTGAGGAGGACGGACCAGGCAAGGGGAAGGTACTTCATCATCTTGTTCAATCGGTGGTGGCGAGGCCGGTCAGGGGGCGGGCTGGAAGATGGTCTCGAAGTCACGGGTCATGGAGATCACCTCGATCTCACCGTCTCCTGCGGCGCGCAGGGCGCGCTCGATACCGTCGTCATAGGCGAACTCGCGCTCGCCATCGTCGTGATGGAGGAGCAGGGTCAGGGTGCGAGCGTGGCGCTGGGCCACATACTCGAGCATCTCAAGGTCGCCGTCCGAGTTGCCCACGGCCAGGATCGGGGTGCGGCCGATGTGCCGGTTGATGTTGACCGGCTTGCCCGGACCGTCGTTGATCGGGACCACCAGCTCTCGCAGGCGGACGAACTCGCCGCGCCCGTCAATCTCACGGAAGGCCTTCTGGCCGGAGGAGCCGATGACGTTCTCCGGCCCGATGCCGTAGACGTCCTTGGCGTAGCAGCGGACGAAGTCGACGCCACCCCCCGTACAGATCCAAACCTGGAAGCCAGCGTCCTGGAGGTAGGCCACAAGCTCCAGCATGGGGGCATAGACCAGCTCGGTATAGGGGCGCTGGAGGTCCGGATGGCGCGCGGAAGCGAGCCACCCCTCCGCCACCGCCACGAACTCCTCATCGAGCATGCCCGTGTGGGTCTCCATGGCCAGCTCGATGAACGCCTCGATGTCCTTCGTGCTCCCGAAGGTCCCGTCCATGAGGGAGCTATAGGGCTCCTTTTCGCGGAGGGTCGGGTCCTCGGCCACATACTCCCGAGCCCGGTCGACCATGAACGCGAGCTGGGAGTACATGGGCTTCTCGCAAATCAGGGTCCCGTCGTTGTCGAAGACGGCGATCCGCTCCTCTGCGGGCACAAAGTGGACGCTCTCGGGGTCCGTGGCCTCGCTGACGAAGCTGGTGATCGTGGACTTGACTTCTCCATCGGCCCAGGAGGCGAGCGGGTCCTCACCACCGAAGAGGCTCAGGCCAGAGGTTGATGCACAAGAGGCGAGGAGGGCCAGCAGCAGGGGAAGAAACCGCATGAGTCGAAGGCTCAGGTCTGAGGGGAGCTAGGGGTCTTAGACGTTGACGAAGTCCGCGTCACTGGGGAGGTCGTGGTCGTCGGCTCTTCGATTGCGCTTGAAGTCATATCCGCGGGGGACACAGACGATCCCGGAGTCGGTGACCGTGAAGCGCTTACGGTCCTCGTCCAGGTCAACGCCGATCTCTGCGCCCGAGGGGACGGTGGTCCACTTGTCGATGATCGCCCGGCGGATGATGGCGCCAGGCTCTACGACGACGCCGTGCATCAGGATGCTCTCCTCGATGTCCGCGTCCTCGCCTGAGCAGACGCGGTTCCCCATGATGGAGCGCCGCACCCGTGACCCGGAGATGATGGATCCATTACAGAGCAGGGAGTCCACGATCTGCGCGTGGTGCCCCTCTGGCTCCGAGAAGATCGTCTTGGCCGGCGGGTCGTTGTGCCAGAGCGTATAGATGGGCCAGTGCTTGTCGTACAGGTTGATCGAAGGCACCACCTGGCAGAGGTCCAGGTTGGCGTCGAAGTACGCGTCGAGCGTGCCCACGTCTCGCCAGTAAGGGGTGTTGCCCTTGGGGTCTTCCGACCTGGGGCCGCCTGCATTCTCTGCGCCGCTTGCGCCGCCGGCGGCGTCCACGTCACGGAAGGAGTGGGCGATGACCGTGGTGCCGTCCTCGACCATCGCAGGGAGCACGTCCTGGCCGAAGTCGTGGCTCGTCCCGGAGGTCTTGGCCATGTCCTCGCGGAGGCGCCGGATGAGCTCCTGCCGTTCGAAGATGTAGATCCCCATGGACCCCAGGCAGCGACCGGGCTTGCCCGGGATCTCCGTGCCGACCTCCGGCTTCTCCTGGAAGCCCGTCACCTGCGACCGGCCATCGACCTCGAGGACGCCGAAGCGCGGCGCGTCCTCCGCGCCGATCTCCACGGCGCCGATGGTGCACTTGGCGCCGGCCTCGACGTGCTCCTCCAGCATGTCGCCGTAGTCCATCTTGTAGATGTGGTCGCCCGAGAGGATCACCACGTGATCACACTCGACCTGCTGGAGTAGCTCGAGGTTCTGGGCGATCGCGTCGGCGGTTCCCCGGTACCAGCTTCCCTGTCCGCCGTGTTGGGGGGGGCGCGGGACGATGAACTGGGAGAGACGACGGGGTAGGAAGTTCCAAGCGAGGCGCAGGTGCTCTTCCAGCGAATACGCCTGGTACTGCGTCAGCACGAAGACGCGCCGGAGTCCGGAGTGGATGACGTTCGATAGGGTGAAGTCGATGATCCGATAGGCCCCGCCGAAGGGCACTGCCGGCTTGGCGCGGCCGATCGTGAGCGGCGAGAGGCGCTCTCCGCGCCCTCCCGCGAGGACGAAGGTCAGCGTCGACTTGAGGAGCTGTGCGCGATTCATGGGGGTGCGAGGGCCGGGGGCTCGGAATCCGCCTTGATCAGAACAGACTGGGAGCCCGGATAACAGATGACCCAGGGAGATCCTCCGCGACTCGACCTTTGATCTGGATCGCGCAGGTAGCTACCTTCCCAGGTGAAGGCGCTGTGCCAGAGCGCACGACCCGGGCCCACGGCTCCACCCCGAATGTCTGCCCCTCTTCTGCGTCGACTTCAACAGCCCAGGGAACTCCACTCGGAGCCCCTTGGTGGCCGCCGCTGGTGCTCCACCGCGACCGACGCCCGCGACATCGCGTCCACGGGCCCGCACCTCATCGGGCTCCCCGAGCGGGTCCTCTGGTCCTCTGGGCGCCGCGCGGCTGACGGGCTCCTCGTGGCGGAGCGTCTCGACGACGGGCTGCTGGTGGCCGAGACCGCCGACCTGCCGGGCGAGCCGATCGTGTGGCTGGGTGACCTGGCCGTGACCCTGGGCGAAGATCCTGAGGTTGGAGATCCGGAGCCGAGCGCCCTGGCTTCGGCGCCTGTCGGGCTCGGAGCACCCAGGATCCGCCTCGGCACCCTCACGCCTCGGGTCGAGGCGGTCTGGTCCGTCAACGAGTCGCTGGCGCGGGTTGAGTGCACGCTGCCCTGCCGCCCGGTCGGCCAACGCACCCACCAGAACGATGCGCTCGATCCCCGAGTGCAGTTGGAGGCCACCGAGTCGGGGGCGGTCGCGCGCGTACGCCCCTATCCCGGGATGCCGGCGATCATCCTTCGCTTCAACGGCGACGTCACCCTTGTGGGGGCCGCGCTCTGGCATTCGGACGTCGCGGTCCTCGACCGCACGGGGCCCATCGGCGTCGAGGATCGATTCTCGCCGGGAGTGTTCCTGGTTCGTCTGCCCGAGACCGCCACGAGCCTGCGGGTGACGGTTGAGGTCGAGGCGGACCTGGTCCGCGCCGGCGACCGGCGCGCTGGAGTCGACGCCGAGCCCGCCGCCGAGCCTGACGCTGAGCCTGACGCCGAGCCTGACGCCGAGCCTGAAGCTGGGCCGGGAGTTGGGCCCCTGTCGGCCGCCGTCACGGCGCGCGGACGGCTCATGGACATCCTCTCTGCCCCGGGGCTCGCGCTCGAGGCGGGCTGGAGCCCCGATCAGATCTCCAGCTGGATCAAGCACCATGTGGCCGCCGCCGTGACCGCCATCGGGGGCCCCGGTGAGGTCGCCGGGGATGACTCCGCCCTGTGGCTGGGGCGTACGTGCCAGCTGCTCCTACGTAACCTCCGATCGGCCTGGGGCCCGCTGACTTATCGGGGGCTCGTGGAGGACTGCTTTGCTCCGGCGGTCGCCTCGATGGTCGACGCGATCCTCGCCGAGGCACCCGGTGCCGCGTCAGCCTCGGAGCTGAGCGACGGCGCGGTGGGGGAGAGCCCTCCCACCGATGGGGTCGCCGGGTTCGCTGGAGCAGGCCCGGGTGAGGAGACGAGCCCCGGGGCCGCGCGGTTCCGGGGGACCCGTCGCTGGTACGAGGTGCTCGCCTCCACCCCGTCCGTCCCGCGCGGAGCGGTGTGCGTGGAGGCCGGCGCGCTCCTGCACCAGCTGTTCATCTTTGATGAGCAGCTTTGCCGGATGACATCGAACGGGCCGCGGCGCGAGCAAGCTGCGCGCCGCGCGCTGGACGCCCGCCGCTGGTTTCAGCGGGCCTTCTGGCTCTCGACGCCGCGGCGGCTCGCGGACCTCGAGGTGAGCGGGTCGGACCCCGTTGGCGGGACGGCCCTGTCCATGCGGGCCGGGATGCTCGTGGCGGCTGCCCTCGAGGGGGCGCCCCTGGATCAGATGCAGCGCCGCGCCGTGGTGAACGCGGCGGATGAGCGCCTGCTGACGCCCCTTGGGGTGCGGTCCATCGATCGAGCGGACCTTGGGTTTCACCAGGATTCGCCGGTGGACGGCGCGGTCTGGCCGTGGCTCCTCGGGATGCACGTCGAGGCGGCGATCAGGGCGTTCGGGCGAGACTTCGTCCGCCTCGACTTCGAGGAGAGCCTGCTGGCGGCCATCGATGGCGCGCCTGAAGCCTGGGCCGAACGCTCGGAAGGCGGCGTGTCGCCGATCGGAGACTTGACCTTCCCCCCTGCCAGCGGCGAGTCCATTCGAGCGTTCCGCCTCCTGACCGAGGTCCTGGGCGGAACACCGGAGTGATGAAGGTACTGGTTCTTGGCTGGGAGTATCCCCCGGCCGTGGCGGGCGGACTGGGGGCGGCGTGCCACGGGCTCACCACCGCCCTCGCCGATCGCGGTCACGAGGTGATCCTGTGCACGCCCGCGGACGGCGCTCCGGCAGACCCGGCGCCGTACCCCGGGATCGAGCGCGTGTCCCTCGGCGGTGACGCCTCGTTCTCCCCGTTTCACCCCGGGGCCGTGCTGGACCCTTATGCCGTGGATACGGCTCCCGGCTCGGCCAGCGCATCGGGGTCGCTCGTGCCACCCGTATCCTCTGGGGCGGCTGTCGCGGGGGCCGCGTCGGTGGAGGCTGGCTCAACGGGGCTCGGTTCATCCCGCCCTGACTCCCACGCGCAGAGCGCCCGCAAGCTGTACGGCGAGGACCTCTCGACGGCGATCCAGCGCTACTCCCGTGAGGCGGTGACCCGCCTCAAGGGTCGAGACTTCGACGTGGTCCATGCCCACGACTGGATGACGTTCCCCGCGGCGCTCCGCCTGCGCTTCGCGCGCCGACGACCCGTGTGCCTCCACGTGCACTCCACGGCGATCGACCGGGGCGGGGTATCCGCGCCGGGGCCGGTGGGGTCCATCAGCGCGGTGGAGCGCGCCGGGCTCCGCACGGCGGATCGGGTCTGCGCGGTCAGCGGCTTCACCAGGGATCTCCTTGTGCGTGAATATCGCCTCGACCCCGAGCGGGTCAGCGTCGTGCATAACGCGGCGCCTTCCGGCGTGGATTCGTCTCCCGAGAGGGTGGTCGGGCCGGAGGGCCCCACGGTCCTCTTCGTCGGGCGCTTGACCCGCCAGAAGGGCGTCGGCTTCCTGGTCCGAGCGGCGGCCCGGGTCCTGGAGTCCTGCCCGGCGGCGCGCTTTGTGTTCATGGGGGAGGGGGAGGATCGGACGCGGATGATCGAGATGGCTGCGGCCCTCGGGATCGGCCGGAGGGTCTTCTTTGCCGGTGGCGTGACCTCGGAGCTGCGCGACCGCGCCTACGCCGAGGCCAGCGTCTTCGTGCTCTCCTCGGTCTCGGAGCCCTTCGGCCTGACGCCGCTTGAGGCCCTGCGCGGTGGCGCCGCTCCCGTCCTCACCGACGCCTGTGGCGTCCGCGAGGTCTTGCCCTCCGCCCCCGTGTGTCCCCCCTGGGATGCTGCCGGCCTGTCGGCCCAGATCGTCACCTTGCTCACCGACGAGGCCCGACGCCTCGCGGTCGTTGAACAGGGCCGAGCAGAGCTCGAGCGCCTGACCTGGGCCGAGAGTGCCCGCCACCTAGAGGCTGCCCTGGAGAAGGCGCGGTCCACCTCCGGGAGGAGGACCACCGGATGACCTCGATCGTCTACTACTTCCAGGTCCATCAGCCCTACCGGGTGAAGCCCTTTCCCTACGACGCGATCGGCGCCCGGTCCGACTACTGGGATGACTGGCTCAACGAGGACGTGGCCAAGCGCGTGGCAGAGAAGTGCTACCTGCCCATGAACCGCCAGCTCCTGCGGGCGGTGGAGCGCTCGGATGGCGCCTTTCGGTGCAGCTTCTCGGTCTCGGGTACCGCCATTCGTCAGCTCGCCGCCTGGGCGCCTGAGGCCCTCGAGAGCTTTCGCGACCTCGCGGAGAGCGGTTCGGTGGAGTTCATGTGCGAGACCTCCCGGCACAGCCTCGCTGCGCTCGTGGACCCAGAGGAGTTCAAGGCTCAGGTCGCAGAGCAGCGCGCGCTGCTGAAGGAGCACCTCGGCGTCGAGCCCACGGCCTTCCGCAACACCGAGCTGATCACGGACGCGAGCGTCGCTCAGCAGGTGAAGGACCTGGGCTTCGAGGTGCTGCTCGCCGAGGGTGCCGATCAGCTCCTCCACGGCCGGACGGCCCAGGCCCTGTACGGCATGGCGGGGGCAGGCGGCTTCCCCCTGATCCTCCGGGACTTCCAGCTCTCCGACGACATCGGGTTCCGCTTCAGCAACCAGGGCTGGGAGGGGTATCCCCTGCTCGCGCCCACCTTCAACGGGTGGCTCGAGTCCCTCCCTGACGAGCGTCCGTTCGTCGGGCTCTTCATGGACTACGAGACCTTCGGCGAGCACCAGTCGCGGGATACCGGGATCTTCGACTTCATGGACACCATGGTCGACCTCGCCGTGGCCTCGGACAAGCTGGACTTCGCGACCCCGACGGAGATCGCCCGGCGAGATCCAATCGTGGAGGACCTGGACTATCCACGCCCGATCTCCTGGGCGGACGAGGAGCGGGACGTCTCGGCCTGGCTTGGCAATCACATGCAGCGCGCGGCGCACGAGGCCATCTACAAGCTCGGCCCCGCGGCGCGAGCCTCGGGGGATGCGGACCTGCTGAACACGTGGCGGGACTTCACCACCTCGGATCACGTGTACTACATGTCGACGAAGTGTGAGACTGACGGCGACGTGCACGAGTACTTCAGCCCCTACGACAGCCCGCACGATGCTTACCTCAACGTGATGAACGCGCTCGAGGACCTGCGGCGGCGGCTCGGCGCGGACTGATCCGCGAGGCCCTCGAGCTCCGGCGGGCTTCAGGGCCCGTGCCGATGCATCGCAGGCGGCCCGGCCCCAGGGGCTCCGGCCATAGGCTCCTCGACCCCAGGCCCCTCTGGTTCTTTGGGGCCCCCGGGATCCCGGTGCCGCCAGGGTCCATCGTCAGCGTGGTGTCCTAGAATCCCGGCATGCTGTCGGCGCTCCTTCTCTCTCTCGCGGGTCTTTGCTCCCAGGAGCCGAGCCTGCCGGGGCCTGACCCACTGGACGGGGCGGAGGCGATCTCCAACTCGGTGACCCGACTGGCCCGAGAGCTCGATAGGGCTTACCTGGCCACCGGAGATCCCCTCGGGGGCGACGTCGGTGAGGCGTGGATCGACGCGGACGCGCGGGCCGTGGTTGTGGGGGACTCCGCCAAGGGAAGCTCCGCCAAGGGGGACGCGACCGAGGAAGACGGGCGCGCCAAGTCGACCTGGTCCACCGCCACTGCGCCGCGTCCGATCTCGGTCGCGCGGGCCCTCGACGTCGCCCTCGTGCTCGACGCGTCCACGGGCCCGGAGGACGCGGCCGAGGATGTCCGCGCCGCCTTCAGCGCGGTGACCGAGGCCCTCGGGGGCCGGCCGACTCGCGCGGCGGAGGTCAGCTCGAAGGCCGTGCTCCCGACGGGGGACGGTGGATGGGACGTTCGACTGCGCGTCCGGCACCTGCGCCAGGCCCCAGGCGGTGGGGCGGCCTCGGTGCGGTCCATCTGGAACCTGCGGGTGACCGAGGCGCCGGAAGGTCCCCTGCGCATTCTCGGTTGGGCGGCGGCGATCACCGAGCGGGTGGCGCTGGCGGGTGAGCCCGCATCCGAACCCGCGTTCGAGGACGTGACCGGAACGCTGCTCGGCGCCACGCCGGCCACCGCCGGGCTGGCCGAGTCGATCATGGACCTGCGGGACCGCCTGGACGTGGACGTCGGGGTCGGACTCCTCGGGCACCACGGGGTGGCGGTGGCTGACGTCAACGGCGACGGGCTCGAGGACCTCTACCTCTGTCAGCCCGGCGGCGTCCCCAACCAACTGTGGCTCCGGCTCCCTGACGGAGGGTTCATGGAGGCGGCGCGGGGTGGGGGCCTCGATCTGGTGGACGCCACGACCAGCGTGCTGTTCGTCGACCTCGACCGTGACGCCGACCTCGACGTGGTGCTCGGGTTGGCCTCGGGGGTCGTGGTCCTGGCCAGGACGGACCAGGGGTACGTGGAGGCCGAACGCTTCGAGCGCACCGGGGTCACGAGCCTCGCGGCCGCGGACATCAACATGGACGGCCTGCTTGATATCTACGCCTGCGCCTACGCGAACCCCTACGACGGCTCCACCTTCCCTCTGCCCTACCACGACGCGGAGAACGGCCAGGCCAATCTCCTGATCGCAAACGTGACCGAGGAGCCCGACCAGCTGATCCTCGGAGACGCGACGGTGGAGACGGGGCTGGACCGAGACGGCTCACGCTTCAGCTTCGCGGCGACCTTCGAGGACGTCGACGACGACGGAGACCCCGACCTCTACGTCGCGAACGACTTCGGGCGGAACACGCTCTACGTCAACAACGGCACGGGCTACTTCAGGAACATGGCGCCCGAGCTCGGCGTGGAGGACGTGGCCGCGGGGATGGGGGCCGCCTTCGCGGACCTCGACCGGGACGGGCGGGTCGACCTGTATGTGAGCAACATGGAGTCCTCGGCCGGGCGGCGGATCACGGCGCAGGGCGCGTTCCAGAGCGACGCCGACGAGGGCACGCTGTCCCTGTACCGGCGCCACGCGAAGGGCAACACGCTCTTCCTCAGGTCGCCGGAGGGCGGGTTCCTGGAGTCGGGGCTGGCGACGGCCGGTCAATGGGCCTGGGGCGGCATCCCCGTGGATCTGGACGGGAACGGGTGGCTGGACCTCTTTGTTCCCAACGGGTTCGTCTCCGCTTCCCGGCGAGGCGCCCCGGATCTCTGAAGCTCGTTCTGGCGGCACGTGGTGTCGCGCTCACCTCTGAATGAGAGCACGGACGGTGCTCCGGTCGGCGAGGCGGATTCCAGCGGCACCGGCACCAGCAGCGACCGCTACTTCGAGGGCTGGGCCGACCTGAACGAACGCCTGCGCCGCGGAGAGCCGTGGAGCGGCGGCGAGCGCAACGCCGCGTTCATCAACTCCGGAAGCGCTGACGTCGACCGCGCGGACGTCGACTTCGTGGACGCCGGCCCGGTGCTTGGGCTCGACTATCCGGACGACGGCCGCAGCGCGGCGCGCATGGACATCGACTTCGACGGGGATGATGACCTCATCGTCTCGAACCGCACGGCGCCGCGCGTTCGGGTCCTCGCCAACCGTTTGGCTGATGGGGCGGAGCACCTCGCGGTTCGCCTGAGGGGAACCGCGTCCAACCGCGACGCGGTCGGGGGCGTGGTCTTCGCGACGACCACCAGCGTTGACGGCGAGACCGAGACGCAGCGCCGGACCCGATCCGCGGGTTCGGGCTACCTGGCACAGTCGTCCGCATGGCTCAGGTTTGGCTTCGGGCGCCGCGGCGGCGGCGCCCGACCAGCGCGCGCGCGGAGGGTCAAGCTGCAGGTGCGTTGGCCGGGCTCGCAGGCGCTGGAGGACTTCGGAGAGGTTCGGACGGGGCGGCGCTATGTGCTGGTGGAGGGCCAAGGGACGGCGAGCGAGGCCTCGGCGCCCAATCGACTCGTGCTCTCCCCGGGGCCCCTCCTTGCGGCACCGTCGGAGCTCGACGGACGCCGCCGGTTGGTCCTGCCCTCTCCTACCTCGATCCCCGGCCTGGAGTTGCGCGGGCGTGGGGGCCGCGCAGGGCGGGTCTTCGGGCTCACCCCTGACGGCCCCCTCGGGACCGGTCGGAACACGGTGGTCGCGGTCTGGGACTCGAGCGATTCAGCGGCGATCCAGGGGCTGGGCGACCTGGCCGCGCTGAGCTCTTCGGCGGCAGGCGCGGACGTCGCGCTGGTGTCCGTGGACCTCGGGGGACAGCGGGTGGAGGCCAGCTCGGTCGCGGGCGCCCCGGACCCGCTCGACTTCAGCTCCACGCGCCTGGCCGCGGCCGGCTGGGGTGGCGGCGTGTTCGCGCCGATCGGCGAGGCCGCGCTCATCGTCCCCGAGCTCGTGAGCTGGCGCCTTGACCGCGCCGATCCGCCGCCGCTGCCCTGGTTCCTGGTCTTCGAGCCGGACGGCCGTCTCGCCATCGTCCGCACCGGCGCCTGGCGGGCGGGGGACCTGGAGGCGGACCTCAGCGTGTTCGCTCAGCCCCTGCTCCAGCGCCCGGCCTGGTCCACGCCCTTCCCTGGCCGATGGGCGGATCCTCCGGGCGAGGCGGACCTCGGGCGCCTGCGATCGCGATTGGTCCGGCGCGGGGCCTTGGGGGCCGCGCGTGAGCTGGAGCTGGGCCGTATCAAGACCGTCTCCCTGGGCAGCGCGGAGGTGAAGATCCGGCTCGGGCGGGCGGACCTGGAGCGGGGGGATCTTGAAGGTGCGGTGGCCCGCTTCGACGCTGCCATCGAGCTGGAGCCGAGCAGCGCCCTCGCCCGGCGCGGTCGGGCCTACGCCCTCCATCGGCTCGCCCGCTATCCCGAGGCGCTCGATGAGTGGACGCGGGCCCTGGCGCTCGAGCCTCGCGACATCGCCACCCTCGGCAACCGTGCCCTCGCGGCTGTGGCGGCTGGAAACCTCGAGGTCGCGCGGGAGGATCTGAATGAACTCACCCGCCGCGAGGGGGTCGCCGCGCCCGTGGTCCGGGCCGTCTGGCAGGCCGTGGAAGACGCGTCTCAGCTGCCGAGCAGCGGCCAAGGCGCGGGCAGCGGCGACGGCGAGGACGGCGGCGACGGTCTGGACGCCCCGGGTGAAGGTGGAACCCGATGAGGGCGCTGTACATCGTGCGCCATGCCGAGGCCGCCATGACGTCGGCCTCCGGGGATCACGGTCGGCCGCTCACGCCGCGCGGTGAACTCTGCGCCCAAGCGCTTGGCGCGATGCTCGTACGGCTCGGACAGGAGCCGGGGCAGCTGCTCTGCTCTGACGCGTTGCGGGCCAGGATGACGGCGGAGGGCGCTCGCGCCGAGGGGCGCTTGGGGGCCGAGATCGAGCTCGTCCCCGACCTCTACCTTGCCTCCGCTCAGACGCTGACGGCCGCCGCGCGCAAGGCGCGGGTCGAGTCCACCCGGCTGTTGGTGGTGGCCCATCAGCCTGGACTCTCCGAGTGGATTCATCGCCTGACCGGCGGCCCGCAGCTCGCCTTTGCTCCGGCCTCCGTGGCGCGGGTGGACGTGGACCTCTCCTCATGGGCGGACCTCTCGCCTGGGACGGGGACCCTCCGCTGGGTGGTGGGGCCCGGCCAGGCGGCCGCCTTTCGTGAGCTCGCCGAGGGTTGAACCCGAAGGGTGGAATCCGTCGAGCTGGGCCCGCTGAGCGGAACCCGCGGAGCTGATTCCTCTGAGTGTTCCCTGGGCTGAATCCTCTGGGCCGAATCCTCTGGGCCGAATCCTCTAGGCCGAATCCTCTAGGCCGGCCATGGCCCCCTCCAGGGGGCGGGGCCCAGGGCGAGAGCCGACGTTTTGGTGGAAGGCGGGGGGCTCGTTTCCGAACAGGTCCTGGGGCGCTTACTCTCCCCGGCGGATCCATGCCTGAAGCTTCACGCCCCCAGCCTCCGATTTCCCTCACGCAGCGTCCCCTCACGCAGCGCCTCCGTGACCTTCATGGAGCGCTGGGCGAACTCGTGGCGCCCGGTGGCCCGGGGGGAGAGGCCGTGGCTGCCGTACGCTCGCGCCTGGAGCGAGATCTGCTCCCCAGGACGGCCGGTGGGCATGAGCACCTGGTGGTGGGGATCGTCGGACCCAACAACGCGGGCAAGTCCTCGCTCTTCAACGCGCTGGTGGCCGGCGAGGGCGCGGCGCCCAGGGTCCTGAGTCCAGCCGAGCCGACGGGCGGGGCGACGCGCCGGCTGGTGGGGGCGCTCTCGCCAGCGCTGCGCGCGGCCCTCGAGGCCGAGCCCACCATGCGGCGATTCGATCTCCGTCCGGTGACCTGCGGGGCCGGCGGCGTGGAAGAGGCCAGGGAGTCCGCCGAACCCGGTGCCGAGGCGGCGCTGTTCCTCGTGGAGTCGGACGTGCTCCCGGACGGCCTGCTGCTCGTGGACACCCCCGACTTCGACAGCGTGCTCCGGGAGAACCGTGCCGTGACCGACGCCCTGCTCGAGGTGGCAGACGTCGCGGTGGTTGTGGTGACCCGGCACACCTATCAGAACCACGACGTCATCGAGTTTCTATCGGGCTGGCTCGAGCACGGCCGGCCCTGGGTGCTCGTCTACAACGAGTCCATCGACGACGCGACCACCGCAGCCCACGCCCGCAAGGTCGAGGAGGATCTGGCACAGGCGGCCGAGGCGATCTTCGCCGCCGCGTTCGATCCTGGGGTCGCGCGGGGGGAGGCGCCGCTGGAGCCGCGCGACCTGCGAGACCCGGGCGTCTCCCTCGCGGGCTGGTTGCGCGCGCTGGGGGACCGCGGCGATCTCAAGGCGCGAGCCATGGAGGCGTCACTGGCCGCCCTCAGGGAGGGCCTCGGGGAGCTGGGCCTCGAGTGTCGCCGGGCCATCGGCGCCGTGGCGCAGGCGAGAGGCTCGCTGCTGGAGTCGGCGACCCCGCTCGGTCGCGCGGTGGCGAGGGAGGCGATGCCCATGGGCCCGTTCCTGGAGGCCTTCCGTGATGTGCTGGATGAGCGGCCGACGCTCGTCCAACGAGAGCTGCGTCGAGGGCTACGGTGGACCGGCGATCAGCTCGCTGGCGGGCTGCGCTGGGCCAGGCGGCAGCTGACCGGCGGCGCGCAGGGGCCGTCGGCCGACGACATCGCCGAGCGGACCCTCCTCGAGGTGGAGCGCGTGGAGCTCGAGCGCCGTTGGGCTGGATTCTTCGAGCCCGCCCAGCGCCGCCTGCGCGAGCTCGCGCGCGACGGCGGCCTGCCACCCCGGGCGGTCGAGGCGCTCGAGGTCGAGCTTGGCGCGGCGCCGGGGCGAGGCTCCGGGGCCGGAGCGGTTTCCCCGGCCCGCGCCTCATTTGACCGGGCGGCCGCTGCGCTGGCCCTCGACCCTGGCCTGCTCGAGGAGCACCGAGCAGCGTGCCGTGAGATCATTCGAGAGGAGTTGGACCGTCAGGGCTCCGAGGCCTTCCTGCAGCTCGCGGTCGACGTGGTGCACCTGCTGCCGCTGGGCGTGGCCGGCGCGCTCATCGTGCACACCGGCGGCCTGGGGAGCGACGTGGCCGTGGCCGGCGGGGGTGCGGCAGCGGCGGCCCTGGCGGAGCGCCTCTCCCGGACCCTGGGCACCGGGGTGGCCTTGGCCGCCCGCTCGCGTTGGACGGAACTGCGCGCGGCCCGAATCGCCGAGGCGGCGCTGGCTGGCCTCTTGGGGCCAGCGGCGGGCGTCTTCAAGAACGTCGAGGCCGAGGCGGCCGAGTTGCGCTCCACCTGCGACGAGTGGGCGGCGCCCGCGGCGTGGAGCTGGGACCTGAACGACCCGGCTGCCCAGGCGGCGGCGCGCGGCGAGGAGTCACCGATATGATGAATGAACGATCGCAGGCCTCCCGAGGTGAGCTCGGGCGCCTTCACCAGGAGCTGCAGCGAGACCTGCGGGCCATCGAGCCCCTGCGAGCCATCGCCGATCGAGCGGGGGAGCTCGCTGGCTTCGAGGAGGACCTCGCGGAGCAGCTGGAGCGAGCCAGCTCAGCCGCGGTGGTCTGTCTGGTCGGTTCAACGGGGGCGGGCAAGTCGACCCTCTTGAACGCGCTGGTCGGGCGGGACATCGCCACGGAGGGTGTCGATCGACCCACGACATCGGCGCCGGTGATCTACCGGCCGGCTGACGCGGATATCTCGGAGCTCCTCACAGGGCTCCCGGGAGAGCCGCCGCGGGTGGTGACCTACGACCCCAGGGACGGGGGCGGCGTGGAGGCCTTCTGGCGGGGGCAGATCCTCGTCGACGCGCCGGACACCAACAGCGTCGAGACCGGTCACCGAGAGGTGGTGCGTGCCCTCGCGGCCCGCTCGGACGTGCTCGTCGTCGTGGCCCATCGTCAGTCGGTGGCCGAGCTGAGCTCCGCCGCCTTCGTGGATCTCTTCGCGGGTCGCCGCGGGATGATCTTCGTCCTCGGCCGGAGGGATGAGCTCGACGCAGCCGCGGACGCGGAGCTGCGGGCTCAGCTGAGGGGGCTGGCAGCGGACCGGTGGGGCGCGGAGGGGGCGCCCGTCCTCTCGGTGAGCGCACGCCGCGGCAAGGAGGGGGCAGACGCCGGTGGCCTCCCGGAGCTCCGGCGAGTCCTCGGCGACCTGATCTCGGAGGAGCGCCTCGGGAGCGTGCGGCGCCAGAATGCCGTGGGCAACGTGGCGCGCATCGGGGCGGAGATCTCGGAGGTGGGGCCGGAGGTCGAGGCGGCCGCGGAGCGCCTGCGGGAAGGCCTGGAGGCCGGTGCCGCGGCGTGGTGCGGTCGCACCGTGGCGCTGGTCAACGAGCGGCTCGATCAGCGCAAGGCGGACCTCTCGCGAATGCTCTGGAACGACGCCGCCAAGGTCTGGGACGGCCCGGGCGGATATGCCCTGCGGGTCGGAGGGCTCGGGACCCTCGGCCTCGGGGCTGGCGCGGCGGTCGCGCGGCGCAACCCGCTGCTCGCCGCGGGGCTGGCGGCAGGGAGCATCGCCGCGTCACGGGTGCAAGGCGCGGTCCGCGATCGCGCCTTCGAGTCCACCTCGGGTCTCCTGCCTGGGGGCAGCGAGCTCGCGGAGCTGCAACGGGCAGCCTTCGTCGATGCGCGGGTCGCGGCAGCCGAGCTCGCGGTGGATGAGGCCGCGATCGGCCTCGCGCCCGCCGAGAGCGAACTCTCAGCCTGCGCGGCCGGCGCCGTGGATGAGGCATGGGATCGCTTGCTGCGCGTGGACCTGCCCCGTGAGGCTCGTCGTGGCGTCCCCAGGCCCCTTCGCGCCCTGGTGGATCTGCCCGTGTTCGGGCTGGGCGGGTGGGTGCTCTACCGGACGGTCGAGGGCTTCATCGCCGAGCAATACGTGGGAGTCGACTTCCTCGTCAGCGCCACGATCATCGCGCTCGCCTGGCTCTTCGGGGCACGGGTCCTGGTGCGCGCCCGCTTCGCGGGGCGTAGCGCGGCGCTCCTCTCGCAGGTCCGTGGTGACATCGAGCAGCGCGTCGGGGCCGCCGCCAGCCGGGCCATCGGGGAGCCGTCGGAGCGGCTCGAGATCCTCCTGGGCGGCCTTCGGCGAGTGGAGTTGGCGGACCGCGCTTGGCGGCGTCGCCTGCACGGCGGAGAATGAGCAGCCGCTTCACTCCTGACCCCAACGACTTCGATGCTGATCCTGCTGCCCCTCATCGCGCCCCTCGCCTTCTCCATCCCCGCCGCCCCCGGCCCGGTCCAGGACGACGCCCTCGCCAAGACCGCGGAGCCGGCCGCGGTCATCCTCGGCCCGGAGGGGCACCGCTATCGTTGGGTGTCTGATTGGCTGAAGCTGCCGGAGGGCATGGTCCTGGGGAACACGCACGGCTGCGTGGCCGTGGACTCCAAGGGGCGCGTGTACTTCAACACCGACGCCAAGCACGCCGTGGTGGTGGCGGACGCCAACGGTGACGTGGTCGACACCTGGGGCTCGGAGTGGGCGGGCGGCCTGCACGGGATGACCATCGTCAAGGAGAGCGAAGGGGAGTTCTGCTACCTCTCGCACACCGGTCGCCATGAGATCGCCAAGGTGACCCTCGACGGGGAGCTGGTCTGGAAGAGCGGATACCCCGCAGCCTCGGGGGTCTACACGGGCGCCGGCCAATACCGTCCGACGGGCATCGCCGTGGCGCCGAACGGAGACATCTACGTGGGGGACGGCTACGGCCAGAGCTGGTGCCACTCATTCTCGTCGAGCGGCGAGTACCAGGGCTCCTTCGGTGGTCCGGGGACCGAGCCGGGCAAGATGCGTACCCCCCACGGGATGATCATCGAGCGCGCGGGTGACAAGACCTACGTCGTGGTCTGCGATCGAGAGAACCACCGGCTCCAGCGCTTTGACCTGGATGGCAACCTCGTGAGGGTTGAGACTCCGGGCTTGCGCAGGCCTTGCAACGGTGTGTTCACCGGCGACGTGCTCGCCGTGGCGGACCTCATGGGGCGAGTGACCTTGCTGGGCCTCGACGAGAAGGGCGAGCGCTACGTGGTGGCGCACCTGGGTGACAACCCCGAGCCCTCGCGGCGCGGGGTGAACGGGGTGCCCCGGGATCAGTGGGTCGACGGTGAGTTCCTCTCGCCCCACGGGATCGGGGCGGACGCGGACGGGAACCTCTACGTGCTGGACTGGAACCGGAATGGCCGGGTCAGCAAGCTCGAGCGGCTGAAGGACTGAGCTGGGCCGAGGCTGGCGCCACGGAGACCTGCGGGCTCTGACCACCGGAGCCTCCAGGGCTCGGCGGGGACCCCGCGGGTCCTGGACGCCAGGAGAGCGCTCCCGCGCCGGGGAGGGGGGCGGAGGTGCCACTTCAGCAGAGGGCTCGATGGGGCACGTGCCGCTTTGGCAGACCCCGGGGCGGATCGGTGCTCAGGGGGGCGGCAGGGCGGTTTCCAGGCTCCCAACGTCTCCTGGTGACCCGTTGGCACGCGAGTTGTTCCTCGGAGGGCTCGGAGTAAGGAGACCCCATCGGGGCTGGCCGATCCGCGCGTCAGACCCCACGGAAGAACAAGAGCATGAGCAACAGCAAGATCATCGGCATTGACCTCGGCACCACCAACTCGGTGGTGGCCGTGATGGAAGGCGGCGAGCCGACCGTCATCACCAATTTGGAGGGCGCTCGTACGACGCCCTCGGTGGTGGCCTTCCAGAACGACGGAACGCGCCTCGTGGGCGCCCCGGCGAAGCGCCAGGCCGTCACCAATCCCACCAACACCATCGCGTCCATCAAGCGCTTCATGGGGCGTCGCCACCACGAGGTCGGCGACGAGGAGAGGCAGGTGGCCTACAAGCTGGTCGGCGGCCCCGACGAGCTGGTGAAGGTCGACGTCGGCGAGAAGCAGTACTCGGCGCCGGAGATCAGCGCCATGCTCCTTCAGAGCCTCAAGGAGGCCGCAGAGCGCTACCTCGGCGAGACCGTGGACCGCGCGGTGATCACCGTGCCGGCGTACTTCAACGACGCCCAGCGCCAGGCCACCAAGGACGCCGGTGCGATCGCCGGCCTCACGGTCGAGCGGATCATCAACGAGCCGACGGCGGCGACCCTCGCTTACGGCACGGACAAGGACAAGGAAGGCAAGGTCGCGGTCTATGACCTGGGCGGCGGCACCTTCGACATCTCGGTCCTCGATATCGGAGACGGCGTCTTCGAGGTGCTCGCCACCAACGGCGACACCCACCTCGGCGGCGACGACTTCGACGAGACGCTGATCTCTTACGTGGCGGAGGAGTTCCAGAAGGCCCAGGGCATCGACGTCCGTCAGGACCCGATGGCGCTGCAGCGCCTGAAGGAGGCCTGTGAGAAGGCCAAGATCGAACTCTCAAGCGGCACCAGCACCGACATCAACCTGCCGTTCATCACGGCAGACGCGACGGGTCCCAAGCACCTCCAGCAGACCCTCACCCGGGCCACCTTCGAGTCCCTCACGATCGACCTGGTCCAGCGCAGCATCGAGCCGTGCCGCAAGGCCCTCGAGGACGCCGGCCTCAAGCCGTCGGACATCGATGACGTGCTGCTCGTCGGCGGCTCGACCCGGATCCCGATGGTCGTGGAGAAGGTCAAGGAGTTCTTTCAGCGCGAGCCCAACAAGGGCGTCAACCCTGACGAGGTCGTGGCGCTCGGCGCGGCGATCCAGGGCGGGGTCCTTGGCGGCGACGTGTCCGGCGTCCAGCTGCTGGACGTGACCCCCCTGAGCCTCGGCATCGAGACCATGGGCCAGGTGATGACCGTCCTCGTGGAGCGCAACACCACCATCCCCACGTCGAAGAGCCAGGTCTTCTCGACCGCCGCGGACAACCAGCCGTCGGTGGACATCAAGGTCTTCCAAGGCGAGCGTGAGTTCACCAAGGACAACCGCCTCCTGGGGAACTTCGTCCTGACCGACCTGCCGCCTGCGCAGCGCGGCACGCCCCAGATCGAGGTCAGCTTCGACATCGACGCCAACGGCATCCTGAATGTCAGGGCGCTCGACAAGGGCACCGGCAAGGAGCAGTCCATCAAGATCGAGTCGTCCTCGGGCCTCTCCGACGAAGAGGTCGAGAAGATGAAGCGCGACGCCGAGGCCAACGCCGAGGAGGACAAGGCGCGCCGCGAGGTCGTCGACCTGCAGAATGAGCTGGAGCAGCTGGTGCACAGCACCCGCAAGCAGCTCGAGGACAACAAGGACAAGCTCTCCGAGGACGACGTCAAGGAGATCGAGGCGGCCCTCGAGGAGCTCGAGACCAAGCGCGCTTCCGAGGACAAGTCCTCGCTCGAAGCGGCAAGGGACGAGTTTGCCAAGAAGGCACAGAAGCTCGGAGAGATCCTCTACGCCCAGGCTCAGCAGGAGGCTGGCGGTCAGCCGGGTCCGGACGGGCCAGGCGGCCCCGAGGCCGGTGCGGGCTCCGAGGAAGACGAGCCCGTGGACGCGGACTTCGAGGTCAAGAGCTGAGGCCGCGGGTCGGCTCGACGCAGGTCGGGTGAAGGCCCGCCACGAACGAGCCCCGGCTCCGGCGAACTGCCGGAGCCGGGGCTCGCTCAGGTTCCCCACGCCCCACGGTCCCCACCCCTGGGGGGCAGGCCTCCGGGAGGCCCGCGGTGCCGGAGTCAGGCGCGGTCTGCATCCGGCTCGTCCTGCTCCACCGCCGGCGCGCAGGGTCCGGGCGGCCTCCGGGCGGCCTTGGGGAGGACGTGTCCGAGGACGCAGGCAACGGAGGAGGGAATCGAGCCCAGGGGAAGCATCCCGGCGGGCTCCGCGTCGGCAAGGGCCTCATCCAGGAGGGGGGAGGGCATGCGCTGCCATGCGCAGTGAGCCAGGTCGGGAGCGACTGTCGTACCGATCCACAGCGTGCAGATGGGGAGCGCCAGGAAGCCAAGGGTCCCGAGCGCGCCCCGGCGCGCCGACAGGTACAAGGCGCCGAGGGTCAGCGCGCAGGTGAGTGCGAAGAGGGGATAGCAGGTGGTGTCTTGGGGCGCCATCCGTTCCCGGGTGGGGCTGATCCCGGCGCTGCCCCAATCGCCTCGAGCTTCCCAACGGAGAGCTTGGGTCCGCTGGACGTCGGGGCGACGCTGCTCGCCGGTGAAGCCGCGCTCCACGCCGTGTGGGTTCCGCTCGGGTCAGTGGGGCACTTCGGTCCGAGGGCCGGGATCCCCGGAGGATCGGCAGCGGCTGGCGCCCGCGCTCGCTCCTCAATCGCCAGGGTCGGGGGCCAGCTTCCTAGCGCCTCCCGCTTCCAGGGATCCGTCCGTTCAGGCCCTATTGAAGGGGTCTGGCGGACGGGAGCGGGCCGCGGGGATCCCGAGAGGCCTGGCGGCGCTGGACGGTCCGCGTCGCACCTCTTGGCCCAGGATCTTGGATCCCGGGCTCCACCGGGTCAGGGCGTAGGCCCGGAGCGGCTCAGCATCGGCGGGGCGATGCCGGCCGGCTCGAGCCTATGCTCCCCTTGCTCGGAGGCTCCGCCCGAGGTCGGTTCAGGCCGCTGGTGTCCTTCCACACTCTTCGCGGCGGGGGTGATGACCAGCAGCGGCGTCTGCGAGAGACCCACCGGACGGGCGGCCTCTTTGCTCCCGAAGTCGGGCGCGGCCGTCTCGTGTCCCGCGGGCTCAGGACCCTCCCCGAGCGGGAGGGTGAGGGTCACGGTGGGGCACCACAGGGCCGCTGCGCTCGCGAGGGCGAAGGTCAGGAGGAGAGCGAGGAGCTTCATGGGAGCGCAGGGGGCGGGCAGCGGTGGGTTTGGCCATCCGCCGCTGCACATTCAGATGTATCTGGTTCTTATCCATCCGGGTAAGTGTAAACCCGCTATTCCTGCTCGCTGCGCTGTGATCATCACCCAGGAGTGTCACGCCCCCCCTTGCCTAGCACTATTCCTCTGGCTGAGTCGCGTCATGTGGCGCGCTGGGGCCCCTGCTCTCGGTCAACTCCGAAAGGTCTCGCTGGGCCAAGGCGATCGCCGCGAGGTGCTGAGGCTGATGTCGGGGATGGGTCCGCCCTGGGCTGGCCAGGGGGGGGCTGGCGGGCCTCGAGTGGGCTCACTCATGGGCCCCGGTCTTCGCTCCTTGCAGGGGCGACGGGCTCCGTCGACATCCCGGACGCCTCTCTCAGGACATCCGCCAGCTCCAATGGGCCTGTGAGCG
>CAJQPT010000287.1 GCA_905480285.1 uncultured bacterium | reverse complement strand
CGCCGGTGGACTGGACCTTCAGCCAGTCGCCCGCCTTCGCGGCCTTCTCCATGGTGGCGAGGCGGCCGTCGGCCATGCCGACCACGGCGGCGGCGATGTCGGGGTGCTCCTCTTCGATCTTGGCGGAGGCCTTGATGGCGTTGCCCAGGTTGCCCTTGCGCAGGGCCTTGGCGACCTTGCTGCAGGACTTGGGCCACTCGTACATCGGCGTCTTCAGCGCGCCCTTGAGGAGCGGCTTCAGGACGGACGCGTTGATGCTCGCGGGGTGCCCCGAGTAGGCGATGTTCCCCTGGGCATCGACGACGACGGCCGAGGGGAAGCCGCTCGCGCCGACGGCGCGCATGAGCTTCTTGGAGTGGTCGAAGGCGTAGGCGTACTTGGCGCCGTGCTCCTTGATCCAGGGGTCGGTCTGACTCTCACTCTCGCTGGCAACGCCAACGATGGTCAGGCCCTCGCTCTCGAACTCTTCCTTGAGCTCGTTGAGGTGAGAGACCTGGCCGCGGCAGGGGCCTCACCAGTACTCGAAGAACTCGATGATGACGACGCGGCCGAACAGGTCCTCGAAGGACTCTGCCTCGGTCTGCTTGAACTTCTCCAGTTCAGGCGTGGGGAGCGGGTCGCCGACGCCGGCCGCGGGGAGCGGGAGCGCCAGGGAGGCCCCGAGTGCCAGCGCCGGGAGGGCAACAGGCAGGAGCGAGAGGGTGGTCATGGTGGTCTTGTGGATCGGGAGGTGGTCAGCGGGCAGGCGCCTCGGCGCCCCGTCCGATAGATGAACTATGGACTCATGGGCACGTTAGGGGGATGCCCTTACGCGGATCTATCGCCGCCATGGCTCTCTGGCCCCAGTATGGGCGCTCGCGACACCCCAGGCCGCTCCGGGCCTTCGGCCGTTTCTACCCCGGCACTCCGAGATCCATGCTCCAGGCCCTGATCCTCACCCTCGCAGCGGCCACCGCGCCTGCCGCCTCGCTTCCGATCGGACCCCAGGCAGATGCGCGTGGGCCCAACGTCCTCGTCTTGCTCGCCGACGATCTCGGCTGGATGGATGTGGGCTTCAACAACCCCGACACCTTCTACGACACGCCGGCCCTCGACCGCCTCGCGGCCCAGGGTGTGCGCCTCACCAACGCGTATGCCGCCTGTCCGGTCTGCAGCCCGACCCGCGTCAGCCTGATGACGGGCCGCCACCCGGCGCGCTTGAACACCACGGACTACTTCGGCGCGCCGCAGCCGGAGGGGATCCTCGAGGCCGCCGCTCGACAGAAGAGCCAGCAGAAGAAGCCGGGCCGGTTCCAGAAGCTCCCGATGCTCCCGGCGCCCTACGTGAACCACCTCCCGCACGCCGAGGTCACCCTGGCGGAGGTCCTCCGCGACTCGGGCTACGCGACGTTCTTCGCGGGCAAGTGGCACCTGGGCGGCGACGGCTTTGACCCCACCACCCAGGGGTTCGACGTCAACATCGCCGGAAACAGGCGGGGTGGGCCGTACGGCCCGGGCAAGTACTTCCATCCCTTTGGCATGCCCAACCTGACGTCGAAGGAGGGGGACCATCTCCCGGCGCGGCTCGCGGACGAGGCGATCTCCTTCATCGAGGGGCACGCGGACGAGCCGTGGCTCTGCTACCTGAGCTTCTACTCCGTGCACACGCCCCTGGTCGGGCGGCCGGACCTCGTGGAGCGCTACAAGGCGAAGCGGGCGCGCCTCGGTCTCGAGGCGCGCTGGGGCGAGGAGGGGGAGCGCCGGGTTCGGTTGGTGCAGGAGCACGCCGTGTACGCCGCCATGGTCGCGGCCATGGACGAGGCCGCGGGGAGGGTGCTCGACGCCTTGGAGCGCCTCGAGCTTGCGGACGACACCGTGGTGGTCTTCTTCTCGGACAACGGCGGCCTCTCCACGAGCGAGGGGCACCCGACGAGCAACCTCCCCCTGCGGGCGGGCAAGGGCTGGCTCTACGAGGGGGGCATCAAAGAGCCCTGCGTCATCCGCTGGCCGGGACAGCTCGGGCAGGGAACGGTGTGGGAGCAGCCCGTGCAATCGGTGGACTTCCTCCCAACGCTCGCGGCCGCGACGGGCGCCTCGCTCCCCGATGGCGTCGCCATGGATGGAGTCGACCTCCTGCCTGCCCTGCGCAAGGGGGAGGCCATGCCGCCTCGGGACCTCTTCTGGCACTACCCGCACTGGGGCAACCAGGGGGGGGCGCCCGGCGGCGCCCTGCGCGCAGGCCCCTGGAAGTGGGTCGAGCGCTTCGGCCCTGACGGGATCAAGGGGGAGCTCTACCACCTCGAAGAGGACCCGGGGGAGACCAGCGATCGGGCGCAGCTGGAGCCCGAACGCGCGGCCGCCATGGCGGCGCGCCTCGCGCTCTGGCGGGCCGAGGTGGACGCCCGCATGCCGCGCCCCAATCCACTGGTGGTCTCGAATCCAGAGGGGGACGACCGCGCGAGCGAGGATCAGGGCGGTCGTTGAGCAGCGCGCGCACTTCGCCCTGCTCCGCGGTTGCACGATCTCGGTCGACTCCTATTCTTCGCCGGGGCGAGCGGTGGTCCGACAGGGCCATTTTGTGGGCCCCACTCCATTCACCATCAGCCTCTCCTGTCCCTCTCCACCGGGGCATTCCACCCATGGCCTCGTTCGCAGCCGAGCTCGACTCCGAAAGCCACATCGTCCAGGTCGTCGTCACGGAGGACGACGGCAGCGAGCACGATTACCAGTTCGACTTTGACCCCAGCTCCGGTCGCTGGGAGTTCAGCGAGCGCGACCTGTTGGAGCGCGACTTCGGCGAGGAGTGGGTCGATGAGATGGAAGAGCAGATCGAGAAGCTCATCGCGCAAGGGGTCGAGGCCGCGGGCGGCGGCGAGTGATCGACCGCGAACTCTCCAGCGCCGGGTCGAGCGTGGAGGCCGCCGATGGCGGCTCGCGCCGGATCTTCCTGCTCGTCCTCGACTCGCTCGGAGTCGGGGCCATGCCGGACGCGCCGGACTTCGGTGACGCTGGCGCGCACACCCTCGATCACATCTGCGAGGCGGCCGGCGTTCCGGACGCGCCGCGGCTGCGCGCGCTCGGCCTCGGGAACATTGAGGGCGTCCACGCGTTTCCTGCGACGGAGTCGCCTGAGGCGGCCTTCGGGAAGATGAGCGAGGCGAGCGCTGGCAAGGACACCACCACCGGGCACTGGGAGATGGCCGGCGTTCCGCTGGAGCGAGCCTTCCCGACCTTCCCCGACGGCTTCGACGAAGAGCTGCTGGCCGCGATCGCCGAGAGAACCGGTGTCTCGGGCTGGCTGTGTAACGCACCGGCTTCGGGGACGGCGGTCATCGAACAGTACGGGCCGGAGCACGTCGAGACGGGCAAG
The DNA here is from genome assembly GCA_905480285.1 of uncultured bacterium. GTDB lineage: Bacteria > Planctomycetota > UBA1135 > UBA1135 > Saltatorellus. The sequence continues at coordinate 24,312 of CAJQPT010000287.1, read as the reverse complement.
CTCATCGTCTACACGAGCGCCGACTCCGTCCTCCAGATCGCGGCGCATGAGGGCTCCTTCGGGCTTGAGCGCCTGCTCGCTGTCTGCGAGGTCGCGCGGGAGTTGACCCTGGATCGGGGCCTCGCACGGGTCATCGCGCGGCCGTTTGTGGACGCGGCCCCTGGCTCGGTCCATCGCTACGAGCGGACCTACAACCGACGGGACTTCTCACTCACTCCCCCGAACCCGACGGTCCTCGACGGCCTCAAGGCGGCCGGCGTGCCGGTGGTCGGCGTCGGGAAGATCGAGGATATCTTCGCGGGGCACGGGCTGACCCGAGCGGTCCATACGAAGGGGAACGAGGACGGCATGGTCCAGACCGGGAGCCTCGCGCGCGACCTCGACCATGGCCTCGTGTTCCTGAACCTCGTGGACTTCGACATGCTCTTCGGACACCGGCGGGACCCCGCCGGCTACCGCCGCGCCATCGAGGCCTTCGACCGAGCCCTCGTGGAGGTCGAAGGGCACCGTCGGGCGGACGACCTCTTCATCCTCACGGCGGACCACGGGAACGATCCGACCAACGGCGACCACACAGACCACACTCGCGAGTTCGTCCCGCTGCTGGTCTACGGAGATCGTGTCCAGCGCGGGGCTCCGCTCGGCACCCGCGCGACCTTCGCAGACATCGGCGCCACGGTCGCAGCCGCCTTCGGTGTTCCCCATGACGGCGCGGGCTCCTCATTCCTCGAGGAGATCCTCCCCAGAGCGGGTGAAGCTTGAGCGCCGCGCCCTTTCGGCTCCGGGAGCTCCTGCGTACGAAGCGGGACGGCGGCGTGCTCAAGGAGGAGGACGCCCACTGGTTCCTGAAGGAGGTCGCGCTCGGCAGGATCGGTGAGGCCGAGCAGGCGGCCCTCCTGTCCTCCATCTTCTTCCACGGAATGGAGATGGGCGAGCTCGAGGGGTGGACGCGGGGCATGGTCGCCTCCGGTGACGTCCTGGACCTGGCGGGCTTCGAGCAGCCCCGGGTGGACAAGCACTCCACGGGGGGGGTGGGGGACAAGGTCTCCTTGCCGCTCGCACCGGCGCTCGCCGCTGCCGGCTGCATCGTTCCCATGATCTCGGGTCGAGGCCTCGGACACACCGGGGGCACGCTGGACAAGCTCGAGGCCATCCCCGGCGTCCGGACGGACCTCGACGAGGCGGAGATCCGCCGGGTGCTCGAGGCCGCGGGGTGTGTGATCTGCGCCCAGACCGAATCGATCGCGCCGGCGGACCGCGTGCTCTACGCGCTGCGTGACCGGGTGGAGCTGGTGGAGTCGTTGCCCCTGATCTCCAGCTCAATCGTGTCCAAGAAGGTGGCCGAGGACATCCACGCCCTCGTCCTCGACGTGAAGGTCGGTACGGGGTCTTTCCTCATCGAGGAGGACGAGGCCCGGGCGGTGGCCCAGACGATGGTCAACCTCGCCAGCGCGGCGGGCGTCCACACCTCGGCCCGGCTCACGCGGATGGGGCAGCCCCTGGGGCTGAGTATCGGCCACACCCTCGAGATCGAGGAGTCGGTCGCCGTGCTGAGGGGGGAGGGGCCCGCGGACCTGGTGGAGCTCGTGACCCTCTTCGGGGGCGACCTGTTGGCGGCAGCTGGGGTCACGCCGGACGAGGCGGCGGGCCGCGCGGCCATCTCCAAGGTGCTCGAGGACGGCTCGGCCATGGACCGGTTCGAGCGCATGATCGCGGCCCAGGGCGCCCTGGACCCCCGCGCGCCGCTCGAGCAGGCGCCAGACCTCGCCGAGTGGACCGCACCCCGGGACGGATACCTGACCATCCACGACCTCCGCGACGTGGGGCTCGCCGTGGCGGCCCTGGGCGGGGGGCGGAACAAGGCGATGGATCAGATCGACCACGCGGTCGGTATCGTCTCTCACAAGTTCCGCGGTGAACGGGTTCGGTCCGGTGAAGCGATCGCGACGATCCATCACCGCGCAGGTACCGGGCTCGAGGAATGCCTGCGCCTGCTTGGCCGGGGGATCTCCCTCGAGCCCGAAGCTCCCCCCCTACAGCCGCTCGTCCTGGAGCGCGTGCTCCCAAGGCCCATGACCCGCCCATGACCATCCTCCGCGCCCTCCTCGGTCTCGCCTTCTTCTGCGCTGTGGCCTGGGCCCTCTCTTCGGACCGCCGGCGGGTCAACCTGCGGGTCGTCCTCGGAGGCATCGGGCTGCAGATCGGCCTCGCTCTGCTGATCCTCAAGACCGTGCCTGGCCGCGCGGTGCTCGACAGGCTGTCGATCATCGCCACCTCGGTCCTGAGCTTCGGGCAAGAGGGCGCGCGGATGGTCTTTGGTCCGATCCTCACCGGCTTCGGGGTCGACCCCTCCGCCTCGGAAGGACCGAGCTCGATCCAGGTCTTCGCGGACTTCCCCGGTCACCTCCCCTCGGAGTCCGTGGCCTACGCCGCGCCCGTCTCCTTCGCCTTCGGGGCGCTGACGACGATCATCTACTTCTCGGCGTTGATGGCGATCCTCTACCACCTCGGGATCGTCCAGTTCTTCGTCAGGCTGTTGGCCAACGCCATGCGGTACACGCTCCGGGTCTCCGGCGCTGAATCCCTCGCCATGGCGGCCAACGTGTTCGTGGGACAGACCGAGGCGCCGCTGGTCGTCCGCCCTTACATCGCGAAGATGACGAGGTCTGAGCTTATGGCGCTCATGACCGGCGGCTTCGCCACGATCGCTGGCTCGGTGCTGGCGGTCTATATCGGCCTGCTCGGTGAGGAGTTCGCCGGGCACCTCCTGGCGGCGAGCTTCATGTCCGCCCCTGCGGCGTTCGTGCTGGCGAAGATCATGGTTCCCGAGACCGAGACGCCGCTCACGGCGGGCGGCGCCGAGCAGGTGGCGGATGGCGAGGATCAGCCGGCCAACGTCCTCGATGCCGCGGCGGCGGGCACCAGCGACGGCCTGAAGCTCTACCTCAACGTGGTCGCGATGCTCGTGGCCTTCGTGGCGATCGTCGGCCTCATCAACGCTGGTCTGGGCCTCCTGCCCCTCGGCCTCGAGGAGCCCATGACGCTCCAGCGGATCTTCGGCTACGTCTTCGCGCCGGTGGCCTGGATGATGGGCATCGAGTGGGGCGACTGCATCGCCTTCGGCAGCCTTCTGGGCACCAAGGTCGCCGTGAACGAGTTCATCGCCTTCAGCGACATGCAGGCCCTCCAGGGTGAGATCTCCACCCGCAGCTACACCATGGCGGCCTACGCCCTGTGCGGCTTCGCCAACTTCGCGTCGGTGGGCATCCAGATCGGCGGCATCAGCTCCCTGGCGGAGGGCCGGCGCCGGGACCTCAGCCGGCTCGCGCTGCGCGCCATGCTCGGCGGCGCCATGGCCTCCTGGATGACCGCGACCATCGCGGGGATGTTCCTGTGAACGACCGGTCTGTCGTCGACCCCGGCCGCCAGGCGGCCCTGGCGGCGGCCCTGGCGGGGGCGCTCGCGGCGGAGTTGGCCGGGGCGCTCGAGGACGCCGGCGCCGCGCCGCCTCGTCTCGCGCTGGTCCTGGGCTCGGGGCTCGGGGCCTTCGCCGACGGCCTCGAGGGCGCGGTCGCGGTGCCCTTCGAGACGCTCCCGTCCATGCCGTCGAGCACCGTGCCCGGCCACGCCGGACGCTTCGTGGCCGGCGAGGTCGGCGGCGTCCAGGTCCTCTGTCAGCAGGGACGCGTTCATCTCTACGAGGGCCACTGCGCCGAGGTGGTCACCCGCGCCGTGCGGGCGCTCCCCGCGCTCGGCGTCCGGTCCCTCCTCCTGACCAACGCGGCGGGCGGTCTGGGGCCCGGCTGGCCGGTGCCCTGCCTGATGCGAATCCGCGACCACCTCAACATGCAGGGGGTCGTCCCGCCGATGGATGGTCGCGGCCGTCAGGCGCGGGTCTACGACGAGGAGGTGGGGCGGGCGCTCGCGGCCGCCGGGGACGCCCAGGACATCGACCTGAGAGAGGGCGTCTACGCTGGATTGGCGGGGCCGACCTACGAGACGGCCGCGGAGATCCGGATGCTCGATCGAGCGGGGGCCCAGGCGGTGGGCATGAGCACCGTACTGGAGGCCAAGGCGGCGGCGGGCGCCGGGCTGCGGGTCGGGGCGGTGTCGTGCATCACGAACCCGGCGGCGGGCATCGCCGTCGCTCCGCTCCACCACGAGGAGGTGGTCGAGGCCGGCAAGCAGATCGCGGGCGACTTTGCCCGCCTGCTCGAGGCTGCGATCCCCGCCATCGGGGCTCTCTGAGCGGGCCGAGCGCGGCACCCCTCTCGATTCCCCGGAGCGCTCACGGGAGCAAGCTCGGGCCCGGTCCTATGATCCCCGGGTCCGGACCCACTCCGCTTCCACCCCCGGACCTCCGCTCCGCTCATGTTCACGCAGACCTGGCGCCACCACTGGGGCCTCGAAGAGGACCCCTTCGTCCAGCAAGACGCCGACAAGGACCCGGTCCTCCCCAGGGTCCCGCCCGAGGCCGTGCACTCGTCCTTTGACCGGCTCTTCGGAGACCCCCGGATGCCCGGCCCTGGCGTGGTCTTTGGTGAGAAGGGCAGCGGCAAGAGCGGCCTTCGGCTGGCCATGCGCAGGCGGCTGGAGGGGGGTGATTCAGGGGCCTTCGTCGTGGAGTACACGGAGTTCGACGCCTTCCTGAACGAGGCGCGCAAGGCGGATCGACTCCCCCCGCATGGGGCGAAGACCCCGCGGCGAGTGGTGGAGCGCTTCGGGCTCGCCGACCATCTGGACGGGATCCTGAGCCTCGGGGTGTCTCAGCTGAGTCACGAGATCGTCGAGGGGGCCCACCCCGGCGTACGCGGGCTGGTCCCCAAGCAGAAGGCGACCCTGCTGACCCTCGCGGCGCTCTTCTCGCGGAGCGATGAGCACTCGGGCGTTGAGCTGCAGGGCGCCCTGCGACGCGCGATCCGTGCGCGCCGGCCGCTGGCCTTCGCGCGGCGCGCGGTGATCCTGCTCCTGGCGCTCGTCGGCGCGCTCTTTCTGGTCGATGCGCACTTCGACCTCCCCCTCGAGCTGGGCGCGGTCCCTCGACCGTCGGTCGACACCCAGACCGCGCTCGGGTTCGCGCTCCTCGGTGCGGCTGGCGTTTGGGCCGCCGGTCGCCGCTTCTGGCTCCGTAGCCGCGCGAGCGCCGCCATCCGCGCGATCCGGGTCGTCCCCCGGGACCCCGAGCCCCTCGCACGTCTCTTGCAGCTCGTCCCCCCGAGCACCCGCCGTGACCTCGCCCTGCCGGACGGGAGCTCGGTCGGGTCACGCCTCGTTCTCCTGCAGCGCTTCGTGGCCATCCTGCGCGAGCTGGGTAAGGACAGCTTCTACGTGCTGATGGACCGCGTGGACGAGGCCACCATGCTCTCGGGCCGGGCCGAGCTCATGCGCCCGTTTGTCGAGCCGCTGCTGGAGCACCGGCTGCTTCAGTTCGAAGGGCTCGCCCTCAAGCTGTTCCTCCCCATCGAGCTCAGTCGGCTCTACCTCGGCGCTTCGCCCGAGGAGCTGAAGAACATGCGGCTGGACAAGGCGAACACGATTCCCGAGCTGCGCTGGACCGGGCAGGAGCTCGCCCAGGTCGCAACCCAGCGGCTGGTCGCGGTCCGGGACGTGCGCGCATCGGTCGACTCGCCAGGCGCCAGCCTCCGGGACTACTTCGATGCGGAGATCACGGAGGACGAGCTCCGCGGAACGCTCGCCGAGCTCGGGACGCCCCGCCTTGCCTTTGGCTTCCTCGGGGCGGTGTTGGCGGAGCACGCTCGAGACCTTGGGGATGACCTCGACGGGGACAGCCCCGAGTGGCGCGTGCCGCGACGCCGGTTCGATCTCCTGCGCGCCAGCTGGTTGGATCGCGCCCGCGGTCTCAGGCGAGCGCTGAACTGAGAGCGGGGGTCGCCACCGGAGCGCACTTCCTGCGGTTTTTGAAGCAGAAGCCAATGCCGCAGAGGAAAATACCCCGGCCCGGCAGCCATGCGATCCATCTTCCCCGCCCTCCAGCACCGCACGCTCCTGAGCGTGCTACTCGTGGCGATCACTGCCTCGGTGATCACCCTCTTCGCGGTCTCCGTGCAGCGAGGAGACGACGAGCGAGCGCCCGACCCCGAGCCGGTCGGCCCGCCTGTCTTCGTGACCGGCGGGACGCCCTCCCAGTAGTTGCGGACCCAGTAGTTGCGGACCCAGCAGTCGCGGACCCAGTAGTCGCGGACGGAGGGGTCGCGCCGGGCGGCGGCGCGGGCCGCGAACGTGAGCGCAGAGCCGCGTTCGAGCGGGTGGCCTGTCCTCGTGCGAAGGTCCCCGGACGAACGGCGGCGACCACCCCGCAGGGTGAGCCGCCCCCGTTCCGCGCCGTTCCGTGATTCTGGAGTCACGCCGCCGTGTCCTGGCCCCTCGCCGGTCGCCGGTTGGCGGTCGGCCGGGCCGCACCTCAGCTGGTCGAGAGCTCGTCTTCCCCGATCCGATCATCCTCCGGCATCGGCATCGGAGGAATCTCCATCAGCTTGGGGGCGGGGGGCTCAGCCTCGTCCTTCGAATCCGAGACGGCCGCATTCAGGGCCGCAGGCAGGGGGATCGATGTGACCCCGCCCTCGATCTGGGGAGCGCTCGGGAGGCCGCCGGAGGGGACCGGCTGGATGAGCTTCTCGGGTTCGGTCTGGCCGTAAGCGGCGGTCAACTCGTCGACGCCGCCGCGGACCTCGCGGGCGCGTGCTTGCAGGGACGCGATGTGGCTGAGCACCTTGCGGCGCTCCATGAGCGAATCCACGAGGTCCTGAAGGCGGACCCCGATGGCCTCTTCGCGAGCCTCGAGCCGCTCCGCCATGGCGTCCACGGCGAAGTCCGCATAGCGCGACACAAGGTGGCGGTGAGCGCGCTGGATGGTCTCGACGAAGAAGCGACTCTTGAAGAGGTCGAGCTCCCGCAGGATGGTCCGCCGGCCGTCCTCACCGAGGCGGCGGGCCTTGCGGTCGACAGGGATCCGCGCGGCGGGGTTGGACTCGTCACCGAAGAGGCGCTCGCGGCACCTGGCCTGCGAGCGGAGCAGGAGCCAGTCCAGCAAGCTGCGCTTGACCGGGATTCGGCCAACGGCCACAGGCGTCGTGACGTGGCCGAGGGCCGAGTCCTTGCTCATGGCGCCCAGGGACTCGAGGCCGAGCTCGCCCAGGTCGATGCCCGCCGCGTGTAGGTCCGCGCCGGTGTTGCTGGGCAGCAGCAGGCCCGCCGTCCCGGGCTGAACCTCGTCTTCGAGGGTCTCGGCCACGAAACCGGTCAGCTCGGCCTCGAAGCCCGCGAGCCTGGGAATCAGGTCGTCATGGATCAGGGACTCGAAGCTGGCGTCGGAGAGGAACCACTGGTTCACCAGCCGGTCGAGTTCCTTCTCGGTGGCCTTGCTGGCGATGGTCGCGCGCTCGCGGATCGAGGGAGCGAGCTTCTCGTCAAGCTCCTGGAACGCGCTGCGCCAGTCGAAGGCGCCGAGCCTGTGGACTGCGTGGCGGCGTCGCTGCAGCTCCTGGCGCTGTGCGTCGAGGGCGTCCGCGTGATCCCGCAGGGCGGTGATCGAATCGTGGCTGCACACTTCCTCGACGTCCCCGAGGAGGCAGGAGGCGCGCCTGAGGCTGTCCCCAAGGAACGCCACCAGGTAGTCCGTGCTGTTGAGGTACTCGGTCAGGTCCTCGAGGAAGGCGTCGAAGTTCGCCTGACCGCGGACGGGGACCTCCGGTGAGTCGGTGGAGGACTCGCTGAGTCGGTGGCTGGCGGCGCGGAGGAGGTCCACGGGGTAGATCTTCAGTCGACCGTCGTCGGCAGCGCGCTTCAGGGGCGCGCTCATGGCGAGGTTCTCGAAGGCGTCGATGATCCGGAGCGGGTCTTCCTGTTCGAGGCTGGGCACGAGGCTGCCGTCGGGGGAGAGGTCGCTCTTGGTGGTGTCGAGGTTGACCACCAGGAAGATCCGACTGAAGAGCTCGAGCAGATCCTCGAACTCCTCGAACACCTGCTCGAGGAACAGGTTGTCGGACTTCACCACGAAGATGGCGCAGGACGCGGAGTCGCGGAACTCCTTGGTCATGCGGTCGTAGCCGAATTTCATCCGGCTGTAGAGGCCAGGCGTGTCCACGAGCACGGCGCCGGACTGAGCGAGGTCGCCTGCGGGCAGGCGCACGTCTACCTTTCGGATAGCGTCCTGGAAGTGCCTTGAGGGGTCGAACTCGATCTCTGCCGCTTCGGAAGCGCGGAGCTTTGTGGCCAGCTCCTCGTGGGCGCCGTTGACGTGCCCGTAGAGGGCCGCGGGGTCGGTGAAGCGCTCCATCTCGCCGCTGTAGCGCGAGACGTAGAACACGCGCTCCTCGGCATGGGAGAGGTACACCATGCACGGGTAGGCGGGCAGGCTCGAGACCTCGCTGACGTAGGTGCCCGCGAGGGCGTTCATCAGCGTGGACTTACCGCTCTTCAGGGGCCCGAACAGGAGGACATACGCCTGCTGCTCAGCGACCTTGTCGACGAGGCCCTGGATGCGATGTTGAAGGTCGAGGAGGTCGGCTCGAACCTCGGGGATCCCGAGATCTCCCTCGGCCTCGGTCAGCGCGGCGTTGGCCTCGCTGATGGGCTGGAGGAGGGGTCGGACCGTGGCGTCGAAGGCCTCGCAGAACTGGCTGAGCAGTGTGCGCATAGCGGCGTCCTGTTGGGGTGCGATGAGGAGGGGGCGTGCGTACCCCTTCGATCCCCACTATAGGCGTGGAGATGAGGAATCCAAAGGCTGGCGGGACGGTCCGCACGTTCTCCAGCGGCCGCACTACACTTGGCGCCCTATGTCCAGCCCCGAGGGACCCGCCGGAAACGACCCGCGCCAGTCGGTGCGAGCCATCGCGCGCCGCGCCGCGCGTCGTGCCATGAAGCAGGCGCCCATGAGTCAGGTGCCGATGAATCAGGGGTCCATAGACAGGGGTCCATAGAACAGGGGCAGATGCCTGCTGCGCTACCGGGGGCCGTCGCGCTGGAGTCCATGGGGCGTTCAGGGCCTGGGGCCTCGATCCCCGCGCCTGGAGAGTCGGCGGAGCGCGAGCTGGTGGGCGAGGGACTCGTACGGGCAGCCGCAGAGGGTTCAGAGCTCGTGATTCCGCCCCGCGCGCGCGTCACGCCCATGGCGAGGGACCTTGCTTTTCAGAAGGGCATCACGTTCGTGACAGGGCGCTCTGCGGAGCCCCTCGCGCCGGTGGCCAGCGTCGGACGCCAACCCGCTCGTATCGCGGTGGCCAGCGATCATGGCGGCTTCGAGCTGAAGTCCCAGCTCATCCCGCTCCTCAGGGAGATGGGGGAGCGGCCCGTGGACCTCGGCCCCGACACCGCGGAGGTCTCGGTCGACTACCCGGACTTCGCGAGCCTGGTGGCGCGCGAGGTCTCCGAGGGACGGGTGCACCTGGGCATCATCGTCGACGGGGCAGGGATCGGCTCTGCGATGGTTGCCAACAAGGTCCCCGGGGTGCTCGCCGCGAATTGCTGGAACGCAGCTTCGGCGCGCAATGCGAGGGAGCACAACCACGCCAACGTGCTCACCCTGGGGTCAGGGCATCTCGACCTCTCTGGGGCGCGCGACGTGCTGGCGGCCTTCCTCTCCACCCCGGTGGGCGAGGGGCGGCACGCCCGGCGGAACCACAAGACGCTTGAGGTGGAGGCCGCTCATTTGCGGGCTCGCCAGCTGGCTCGGACCTTCGAAGAGGGGCGAGGATGACCCCGTGTTTCGATGATTGAACCCACTCAGAACGGCCTGGACCCCACGGCCCTCGAGGATCTCCTCGCGGAGATCGGCGCGCGGTTGCTCTCCGGCGAGCGCCTCCATGGCGCCGGTTCCTCGTTCTCGCTCCAGGTGGACCTCGCGGCGGCTGCGCGTCCGCTGGTGGCCGCGGGCGCATGCCGGCTCGGGGTCTGCTCTTCCGTCGCGCCCGGGGACGGGAGCGCCCGCTGCCCGGACCCGTCACGCCTCGGCGACATTGCAAGCTCCATCGATCACACCCTGCTCAAGCCGGACGCCACCCAGGCGGAGGTCGACCAGCTTTGCGCGGAGGCCATCGACAACCGCTTCGCCTCGGTCTGCGTCAACTCGACCTGGGTCCGCCGCTGCGCGGAGATCCTGGACGGCTCTGGCGTACTCGTGTGCACGGTCGTGGGCTTCCCCCTCGGGGCAGCGCTCACGGAGGTGAAGAGCTACGAGGCTCGTCGTGCCATCGAGGACGGGGCCTGTGAGGTGGACATGGTCCTCAACGTCGGCGCGATGAAGTCGGGGCTCCTCGAGGCCGTCCGCTCGGACGTGGCGGCGGTGGCCGCCACCTGCCATGGGCTCGGGGCGCGCCTGAAGGTCATCCTGGAGACCTGCTTGCTCACCAAGGACGAGATCGTGCGGGCGAGTGAGCTCTGCAAGGCTGCAGGCGCCGACTTCGTCAAGACGTCCACTGGCTTCAGCAGCGGCGGGGCGACCGTCGAGGATGTCTCCCTGATGCGGCGTGCCGTTGGCCCCGTGGTCGGCGTCAAGGCCTCGGGCGGCGTCAGGGACGCGGCTGCGGCGCGGGCGATGCTCGAGGCTGGCGCCACGCGGATCGGGGCCTCCGCCTCGGTCGCGATCGCCCAGGGAGCCCCAGCCGCAGCAGGCTCCGGGTACTGACCCCGCAGCCTCTCCGCTGATTGGGCCGACCTAGAGACTCGGATCGTCCGCCGAGGGCGCGACGATCCGATGAATGAGGAGCTGCTGGGCGATGGCGGCCGCGTCGGACTCCCACTGGTGGACCTCGCAGCCTCGCTGGTCCCCGGTCTTCCTACGGCCGTCCGGGCCCTGGTTGTCCGGGTGTTCTCGATCTTCCAGGCGTACCTGCTTCCCCCATCGATCGACCTCGACCTGCCCAATCCCGTCCATCTCGGCCGCCACCTGGCTCAGGAGCACCACGTCGAGGACGCGGTCGGCGAGGGGGCGTCCTGCGGGCTCCTGAAGGACAAACTCGGCCGTGCCGCCCCGGACCTCGTCCTCGCGAACCTCGAGTCTTGAAGCCGGCCCTACGGTGCGAAGAACAGCTCTTGAGTTCCCGGATCGCCATGTAGATCGAGAGAAAAGGCCCCGGAGATGGACCCCGTCCAGCGACCTCAACCTGAACTCCAGGACGCGGATCCCGGGCGCCTCGAGGTCAGGCCTCGGGGTCCAGATCACGCCTCCACGGTGCGCCTCGAGGGCCTGCGCCCGCCCTTTCCAGTATGAGGGCTCCAGGAGCAGCGGGTGAAGGGACTTGGCAGGGCTCATCGCGCGGGGAGAGCGCGGTTTGCCCGCGCGTCGAACGACGAATCGACCAACTTTGGAGCCTGGGGCCTCGGCTCGGCTCGGGGAGCGGTCCCTGGCGTCGTGGGGGGGACTCCACCGCCTCGATTCGGGACGAAAACAGCAGGGAGTCTCCAGCCCGTAAGTCTTTCCCGCCCCTCCACTAAGCGGCAACGGCACTTCTGGTCTGGAGAGCCCGCGCTGCCTAGGATGACGAAGACTCGATCGAATGAGGCGGCGCCGGACTCTCGAGTTCTCATCCGAGGACTCCTGCGTTGCGCGCCCATGCCGTCGGGGCCTCTCTCCCTCCGACGTCCTCAAGGACCCTCGTACACCCAGCACATGCGTTCCTACCCCTCGCGCTCCGACCGCCGCTCCCCGCTGCGGAAGCTTCGCACCCTCGGCATTGCGCTCACCGCCGGCGCGGCGCTCTCGGCAGCTTCCCTGGCAGCCCAGGATGAACCCGATCCGGCTGCGTCCCCGGACCTGTTCCTGCGCGCCAACAAGGTCATCGTGAGTCCGGGCAAGTCCCTGGACAACATGGGCCTGCTCGTCCGCGATGGCCGCATCGTCGCCATGGGCAAGGACCTCGCGGCGCCCGAGGGCGCGCAGACCATCGAAGGCGAGGTCATCTGCGCCGCGTTCATCGATCCGTGGTCGGTGGCTGGTGTCGACGCCTCATCCGCTCGCTCGGATCGCGTGGACACCGCGAGCCGGGCCACGGACGCCCTCGATCCCTACGGCCAAGATGAGGTGCTCGACGACCTGTTGGCGTCCGGCGTCCTGATGATGCGCGTCGAGATCGGCAGCGCGGCCTCGGTCTCTGGCGTCGGCGCCGTCATCCGGGCCGACGGCGCGACGCCGGTCCTCGCGGACGCCGCCATCTCCGCCCGCCTCAACACCCCGGGGCTCGACCCTGTCTCTCGCGTAGGTCAGGTCGATCGGCTTGCCAGCGCGCTGGGCGGGGCGAAGAAGTACGCCGACGACACGGCCGCCTTCGAGAGCAACCTGAAGACCTGGGAGGAGGAGATCGCCAAGAAGGAGACCGAGCTCACCGAGGACTTCAAGAAGGCCAAGAAGGCCCGCGATAAGAAGGTCAAGGAGGCCAAGGAAGACGGCGAAGAGGTCAAGGAGAAGAAGTACAAGGAGGACAAGCGGCCCCGTCCGCCCAAGTTCGACGCCAAGAAGGCCTCGCTGGCCCGCGCCGTCGGCGGCGAGGTGCCCATGGTCATCCATGTGGAGCAGGCCCTCGAGCTGCGCGAACTCCTCCGCGTCACGCGCCCGTTCACTCGCATGCGGATGGTCATCGCGGGGGGCCGCTGCGCCCTGCTGTTCGCCGACGAGTTGGCGGAGAGGGGCATCCCCGTGATCGTCACGCCGGCTCCCAGCTCGCCCGGCGGCGACGTCGGTGAGATGGACCCGGGCTTCGCCCTCGCCGGTGAGCTCTCCGCGCGCGGTGTGGAGGTGCTGATCGGATCGGGCGCCACCTCCGCGAGCGCCTCCCGCGACCTCCCGCTGCTCGCCGCCGCGGCGGTCGGGCACGGCCTCGACGAAGACGCTGCGTTCCACGCGATCACCGCGGGCCCCGCCCGCGTCTTCGACCTCCAGTCGAAGGTCGGTTCCGTCCGGCGTGGCTTGCACGCCGACCTGCTCGTTCTCAGCGGGGACCCGCTGTCCAGTTCAACACGCGTCCTCGCGTCCATCTCGGGCGGCAAGGTCGTCCACCAGGCGGGCAACTGATTGCCGCAGCCGGAGCCATCAACATGCTGATTTCTTGCCTCATCGCCGCCGCGCCGCTCCTGGGCGCCACGGCCGCGGACGACGCCTTCGCCCTCCGCGCGAGCCATGTGCACGTCGGGGACGGACAGGTCGTCCTGGATGCCTTCGTTGTCGTCGAGGACGGCGTCGTGAAGAGCGTCTCGAATAACGCTCCGCGCGGGGTCCGCGTGGTCGAAGTCGACGGGCACATCGCCCCTGGGTTCATCAGCCTGCGGGAGACCCTCGGCGCAGGCTCGGAGAACTCGGAGCGGACGCGCAAGTCGACGCCAACCGCGGACCTGTCCTTCGCCTTCGACCCCACCAGCCCCAGCTGGAAGGGTCTGGTCGCTGAGGGCGTCACGACGGTCCTCCTCCCGGCCGGCAGCTCGCAGATCGCCGGCGGTCAAGCCGCCATCGTCTCCCCCGCGGCGGGCGAGGTGCTGAAGCGGAACGCCGTGGTGACCCTCGGGCTCTCGCGCTCTGCGCTCGGCTCCTCGACAGCACCCACGAGCTTCGCTGGCCTCTACGCTCACCTCGGCGAGCAGTTCGACACCGCTCCCGAGGGGAGCCCCCTGGCCGACGCCAAGGCGGGCAAGGTCCCCGTGATGATGCGCGCGGTCACCCGCTCGGAGGTCTCCCGCGCCCTCGACTTCGCGGCCGCGCACGGCCTCAAGGGTGCCGTTCTGGGCGCGCCCGAGGCGGACGACCTCGTGGACGAGATCAAGGCCTCGGGCCTCGGCGTCGTGTTCGAGAGCAAGGCCGCCCCGGCGAGCTCGAAGGACGTGGTGAAGAGTGCGCTGGCTCTGTCAAAGGCCGAGGTGCCCTTCGCCTTCACCTCCGACGCGGGCAGCCAGGGCCCCCTTGGTATGCGGATGCAGGCCGCGGCGTGCATGCGGGCAGGCCTGGAGGCCGGCGCCGCTCTGCGCGCCATGACCGCTGACGCCGCGCGGATCGCGGGCGTTGACGCGACTCACGGAACCATCGCCACCGGACGGGCCGCGGACCTCGTGGTCTGGAGCGGTCCTCCCACCGATCTCACGAGCCGAGTTCACTCCGTCTACGCGGGCGGCCACCTCGTCCACTCAGCCCACGCCCACGGAGCCCACCAGTGATGCTCACAAGCCTGATTCTCTCCGCCGCAGTCGCGGCCTCGGGATCCAGCGTGCCGGCCGACGGTACGAGCTGGACGATCCATGCCGACAAGGTCTACACCTCGACCGGCAAGGTTCACGAGAGCGCCCTCATCGTCGTTGAAGGCGGGAAGATCCGCGCGATCACGCCCGGCGTCGAGGCGACCCGCGATGCCCTCAAGGCCGCGGTCGTCACGGCCGGAATGATCGACGCGAGCGCCCGCCTCAACTCAGGGACGACCTCCGTCGAACAGTCCAGTGAGGTCACGCCGCTCGTCAGCGCCGAGTTCGGCGTCGATCTCTTCTCCCCGGGCTGGGGTCGCCTGGCGCGCAAGGGCGTCACGAGCGCCTTCATCACGCCCCTCAACCAGAACTGCATCGGCGGCATGGGCACGGTGCTCAAGACCGCCGGGGACCGCTCCGTGAAGGGACGTACGGTCGAAGGTGCGCCGATGATCTGCGGCGCCATCGGCTCCCAGCCGAGCCAGCGCAACAGCTCGGCGTTCGGCCGACCGACCTCCTTCTTCAACCGTCGCCCAACGACCCGCATGGGTGTGGAGTGGGAGTGGAGAAAGTCGCTCTTCGAGGCTGCCCAGGCGAAGGAGCCGGACGCGTCTCAGAAGGTGCTCCTCGACGCGCTCGCCGGCAAGGTGGGCGTCTTCGTCCAGGCCTGGGCGACCCAGGACATCCGGACCGCCGTTTTCCTCAAGGAGGAGATGGCGCGCGAGGGCTTCGGTGAGATGCGCCTCGTGATCGATGCGGGCGCGGAGGCCTGGCGCGAGCCGGCCATGCTCGTGCGCAGCAACACCGCCGTGATCCTCCCGCCGGTCCCCGCCCAGGGGCGCACCACCGACGGTGCCCTCATGTCCGTGGAGTGCGCGAGCGTGCTCCGCGATAACGGCGTCTCGTTCGCGCTCTCCGGTCACGGTGGCTCGCGGCTCGATCTGCAGGCCGGCCTCGCCATGCGCGGCGGCCTGACTCGGGAGGAGGCGCTTCGCGCCGTGACTCTCACCCCCGCCCAGCTGCTCGGCGTTGACGGCCGCGTGGGCTCTGTGGAGGCCGGCAAGGACGCCGACCTCATCCTCTGGAACGGTGAGCCCTTCGAGGCGACCACCCGACCCGTTGGCGTCCTCGTCAGCGGCCACCTCGCCCTCGATCCCCGCTGACCGCGCCCGCGGCGCGATCCCGAACCGAACACGACCCACCGGCCCGACCTTCGGACCACCCCCTCATCACGATGAAGTCTTCTCTCTCCCAACCTCTCCTGGCGCTCGGGGCGACGCTCCTCCTGGCGTCCTCCGCCGCCGCTGCTCCCCAGGTCGACAAGACCGCCGTCAAGGCCGGGACCGTCATCACCCTCACCGGTGAGGCCATCCCCGACGGCGTGATCGTCATCGAGGGCGGCCGCGTGACCGCCGTCGGCGCCGCGAGCGAGGTCCAGATCCCCTGGGACGCGACCGTGATCGATCAGCCGGGCATGGTCGCCTTCCCGGGCTTCGTGGAGGCGCACGCCGCTCGCGGCATCGATCGTCCGAACGAGACCCTGGACGTGGCGCCCTTCCTCGATGTGAAGGACTCGATCGACCCGGTCAACTTCTACTTCGAGGAGGCTCTCCGGCAGGGCATCCTGACCATCAACGTCCAGCAGGGCAACGACACCGTCGTCGCCGGTCAGGGCATGGTGGTGAAGCCCTTCGGGATGACCGTCGAGCAGATGATGGTGCGGCCGCGGTCGGGCGTGAAGATCTCCGCCGCTCCCAAGCGGGGCAAGACCCGGGCGACCCAGGCTCAGGCGCTGCGGGGCGCCTTCGACGACCTCCGTCGCTATCTCGAGGAGATGGTCCAGAGGCAGAAGGACGGCGATGACTTCGATCGCCGAGAGGCCCTCTACCAGGGGCGTGAGCTCGAGGGTGAGGCCGCGAAGGGCAAGCCCCTCGCGTGCTCCGGTTGGACCATTGACGGCTTCGAGCGCGTCCCGCGCGGCGAGGTCGACGAGAAGCGTGAGCCGCTGCTGCGGATCATCGAGGGCAAGCTCCCCGTGATCATGTGGTGCGCCACGCCCATGGACGTGCATGCCGCCCTCCGCGTCGCCGAGGCCAACGGCTTCACCGCGACCATGACCTTGGCCCTCGCGCCTGCATGCTGGAAGGCGGCAGCCAAGATCAAGGCGTCGGGCTGCAGCGTGATCCTGGCGGGGCTCGAGGACGAAGAGCTGGACCCGGTCACCGGTGAGTCCATCGAGACCTTCGTCCCCAAGGTGTTCCACGACGCGGGCATCCCCTTCGCTCTGATGTCCACGGGAGACGCCAACCGCTCCCTCTGGTACCAGGCGGCCCGCTGCGTCGCCAACGGCATCCCGCGCGCGGATGCCCTCGCCGCCGTGACGACGGCGCCGGCCGAGATGCTCGGCCTCGGCGATCGCGTCGGCAAGATCGCGAAGGGGACCGACGGACACGTCGTGCTCTTCAGCGGTGACCCGCTCGACATCACCTCGGTCGTGGAGCACGTCATCCTCGACGGAGCTCACGTCTACGACCGGAGCAAGGACGTCCGCGTCAAGCAGCTCTTCGACGGTACGCGTCCCCCCGGCACGGCCTCTGATACCTCTGGCGAGGAGGATTGGCCGGGTGACGGCGACGATCCCGAGGACGACGACGAGACCGAGAACAACGGCTGATCCCTGCGGGTTCAAACCATGCACATGACCCCGAAACTACGAGCCGCTGCCCTCACGCTTGCGGCGTTCACCGCCGCGGCCTCGGCCGCGCCCATCGCCACCTCCGCCGCGACCCCCACGGCGGGTGACGCCGTCGTCGTCAAGGCCGGCACCATTCACCTCGTTGAGGTGGGGGAGCTCATCCGCGACGGCGCCGTGCTGGTCGAGGACGGCAAGATCGTCGCCATCGGCCCGGCTGACACGATCGACGTGCCCGGCGGAGCCGAGGTGATCGACCACGGTCCTGACGCGGTCATCGTGCCGGGGCTGGTCGCCGTGGACTCGAACTACACGCAGCAGACCGCCGGTCCCAGGACGGCGGACCCGACCCTGCTTGCCATCGATCAGTTCGATCCGTATACGCCGATCGTCTCCGCCCTGCGGAACGGGATCACCACCGTCTACCTGCCCCCCGCCCGCGGTCGCCTGATCGCCGGCCAGGGAGCCGTCGTGAAGACGGGAGGCGGCAGCGCGGTCAGCGCCGACGAGCGGATCCTCCGGGAGCGCAGCGGCATCCACGGCTCGATCTCTTCCGAGGCTCGCCGGACCCCCGGTTACTGGGAACCCCCCGTCCCCGCGACGGTGGACGTCGGTCTCGGTGTCCCCAAGCCGCAGCTGCCCACCACGACCATGGGCGCGGTCCTCGCGGTCGATGAGCTCATGGCCCTCGCTGGTGGTGATGACGCCCTGGTTGCCGAGTACGGCGCGCAGGCGGGCCCCGCCCTGGCAGAGGCCATGAAGGCTGGCGCCACCTGGCGCATGGGCGCCGAGACGGCCGGCGAGGTCCAGGCCCTGCTGGAGCTCAAGGAGCGGTACGGGATGAACCTGGTGATTGACGGCGCGAGCCGCTCGGCCTCCATGGCCGCTGCCATCGCGGAGGCGGGCGTGCCCGTGATCGCTGGGCCCGACTACAACGGCGGCAACAACTTCGGCAAGGGAGCCACGGCGGCGTGGCCTCGCTACGACACGATCTCCCGCCTGGCGGGGGAGGGCGTCCAGGTGGCGATCCGCGCCCCGAGGTCCCTTGGCGCTCCGGACCTGCGCTTCGGCGCGGCGCTCGCCATGCGTGGCGGGATGCCCCGCGGCGCGGCGCTCTCGGGCATCACGTTGAACGCAGCGAAGGTGCTCGGCGTTGAGGATCGAGTGGGGAGCCTGTCTCCGGGCAAAGACGGCGACATGGTCGTCATGTCCGGCGACCCCATGTCCCTCAGCTCGAGCGTCCTGGCCACCTACGTGAACGGAGAGCTGGCCTGGTCGACGGAACTCGCCGGGTCGAAGCGCGAGGGCGTCAAGCCCAGCACGTCCGTGGTCATCAGCGTGGACGAACTGTACGTGGGGGATGGCGTGGTCCACACCCCCGGCGAGATCCTCGTGCGCGACGGCAAGATCGCCGAGGTCTCGGCCCGCGTGGGTCGGCCCGCCGGCGCACGGGTCGTGCGCGGCGCCGCGGCCATGCCTGGCATGATCGATGCCTACGGCTACCTCGGCAATGGCGGCGGGAGGCGCGCGTTCTCCACGCGCTTCGACCTGACGCGCATGCTGGAGCCGGGGGACTACGCGGACCGTGAGGTCTCGAAGCGCGGCGTCACCTCGGTGAACCTGACCTCCCCGGACCGCGGCAGCGTGACCCCCTCGATCGCCTACAAGCCCGCCGCCACTGACTTCGGCGGCCTCGTGATCGATCCTGTCGCCAGCGTGATGCTCCAGTGGGACTCGAGCATCGTCACCCAGTCGGGCGCGAGCGTCCGCGCGACGCTCAAGAAGGCCAAGGACTACGCGGCCAAGTGGGCCAAGTACGAGGCCGACATGGCCAAGTGGACCCCGCCCGCCCCCGAGCCGGCCTCGGACGACGAGGAGAAGGAAGACGAGGACGACGAGGAAGACGGCGAGAAGAAGAAGGACGAGGAGAAGAAGAAAAAGAAGAAGAAGGAGCGCGACCCGGCCAAGCCGGTGACGGGCGTCTTCGAGGGCACCTCTCCCAGCGTCGAGGACTCGAAGGTCCGTCTGCGGCTTCTCGAGGATGCTGACGGGTCCATCACGGGCTCGATGCGCGCCTCGTATCTCGACGGCCTCTATCCGGTCACGGGCAGCCGAGACGGCTACGACGTCACGCTCGAGGTCGACCTCCTCGACGGCGCCCTCGCCGTCAGCCTCGCGCAGATCTACTCCAACGACCCGCCGCCCAAGGGGGCCAAGAAGAAGTCCAAGGAGGAGGAGAAAGCCGACGCCGAGAAGCCGGTCGAGACCTTCCTGCGGGGCGAGGCCAAGTGGGAAGGGGATCGGGTCGAGACCCTCGATCTCAAGCAGGTCTCGACCGAGTACAAGGTCGCTGCCCGCCCGGTGCGGATCCCGGAGAAGGTCAAGCGGGCCTCGACGCCGAAGGGCATGCCCAAGAAGCCGTCGATCGATCCGGACCTGGAGCCTCTCCGCCGGGCGATGTCCGGTGGGGCCGCGGTCCTGGTACGGGTCAACCGTGACGACCAGATCCTCAGCTGCGTCGACGCCTTCGAGCAGTACGGGATCCGTCCGATCCTCTTCGAGGCGAACGACGCCAACAAGGTCGCGGACCAGATCGCCGGCCGCGTCAGCGGCGTGCTCGTGCCTCGCTCGCGCATGTCGACGACCGATAGCGCCGGGAACCCCACCAGCCGCCTCGGCCAGCTCTCGGCCGCGGGGATCCCCGTCGCGTTCATGAGTCAAGCCGAGGAGGGCGCCGCGGAGCTTGGCGTCATCGCGGCGCGCGCCGTGGCCATGGGGCTCTCGCCCTCCGCCGCCCTGCGCGCGCTGACCTTTGATGCGGCTCACATGCTCTGCATCGATGACCGCGTCGGGACCATCGAGCCCGGCAAGGACGCCGACATCCTCATCCTCGACGGCTCTCCCATGGAGATCTCCTCCACCATTGAGCGGGTCTTCGTCAACGGGGAAGAGGTCCGCTGAGCCCTATGCGCGCCGCCTCCCTCGCCCGCACCGCCGCCTGCGCGTGGCTCGCTGTCGCCTCCACGGCGTCCGCCTCCTTTGGGGCCGGCGTTGGAGTCGACGTGGGGGAGAGCGGGGCCGCGGGTGTGGAGCGGGGGCTGGTCGTGCTCTGCGGCAAGGCCCTCGTGCTGCCCATGGAAGGGCAGCAGGTCATCGACAACGCTGCCGTCGTGGTCGAGGACGGGAAGATCGTGAGCGTCACGCCCCGCGCCGACGTGGATCTGGAGGCGATGGCCACCACGCACGACGTGCTCGATCGGTCGGGAGACTGGGTCTCGCCGGGCCTGATCGACCTCCACAGTCACGTCGCTGGGCGGAGCTTCTTCACCAACGATCTGAACGACATGGTCTATCTGACCAACCCCGGTATCCGGGCGTTCACGTCGGTGGTGCCGGGCAACTCGGACTTCGTCGTCGGCAGGGCGGCAGGGGTGACGAGCGTGCTCTACATCCCCGGGTCAGGCACGAACATCGGCGGTCACGGGGTCCTGCTCAAGACGGGCTTCGACAGCTACGAGCGGATGGAGATCCGCAATCCGGGCTCGCTGAAGTTGGCGCAGGCAGGGAACCCGGAGAGCTACCTCTCCGGGGTCGGGCGTTCCTTCATGAACTGGAACACCCGCAACACGATCGAGCGGGGGATCGCCTACGCCAAGCGCTGGGAGGCCTTCAGTAACGGCGACGGGCCGCGCCCCAAGGTCGACCCGATGTGGGAGGTCTTCCGCGACCTCTACGCCAAGCAGACCCAGCTGTCGGCCCACACCCAGATCTATCAGGTCGTCCTGCGCACCGTGCAGATGATCAAGGAGGACCTGGGCCTCGACGTGTACATCGACCACGGCTCCTTCGACGGCTGGCGCGCCGCGCCCTTCGCCGCCAAGGCGGGCGTCCCTGCGATCCTCGGCCCGCGCCAGATCAGCGCGAGCATCAACATCGAGTACCGCCCCGGGATGTTCATCGTGAACGACAACGACGGCGCCATCTTCGGGATGGCGGCGAAGTACCAGGAGGGCGGCTGCACCCTGATCGGGTTCAACACCGATGCCCCGGTGATCGGTCAGGAGGCGCTGCCCTTGCAGGCCTCCATGGCCGTGCGCTACGGGTTCAAGAACGACGCGGTCGAGCACGTCCGCGGCCTCACCATCATTCCTGCCTTCGCGGCGGGCATCCACGACCGGATCGGGAGCCTCGAGCCCGGCAAGGACGCGGACTTCATCATCACCTCCGGTGACCCCACTGACCCTCGGACGCAGGTCCACCTCACCTTCCAGGAGGGTGAGCGGGTCTACGACGCCGAGGTGGAGCGGCGCTTCTGAGCGAACACCATGTCTGAACGAAACATCACCCTCCGATCTCTTCTCGCCGGCGCGACAGTGGCCGCGCTCTCCATGGTCACCGCGGCGGCGGGCGGCAACGACCCGCTCGGCGTGGCCCCGGCGCCGGCGAACTCCGCAGCCGTGGCGAAGCCTGGCGCGGAGGGTGGCCCCGGCCTCGCGATCCGCTCGTCGAAGATCCTCACGGCCGAGTGGCAGGGGCGCTCCGTGGTCAACAACGGCGTCGTCCTCGTGAAGGACGGGCGCATCGAGGCGGTCGGTTCGGCGGCGGAGACGGAGATCCCGGAGGGATACTCGGTCTACGACGCGGGCGATGACTGGGTCATGCCCGGCCTGGTCGAGCTGCACTGCCACGTGGCGGGCGCCTTCGGCCTGAACGACACCGTCTACCTCACCAACCCGGGTATCCGGGCCTCCAGCGACGTCATCAGCGGCAATCCGCTGCTGCGCGTCGGCCTCGCGGCAGGGGTCACGACGGTGCTCTACCTCCCTGGCTCGGGCACGAACATCGGCGGGCAGGGCGTGCTCCTGCGCACCGGCTTCGACGAGTACGAGCGCGCGATCATCCGCGACCCCGGCTCCATGAAGCTGGCCCAGGCCGGCAACCCGGAGCGCTGGATGCTGCGGCCCAACCGGTCGTTCATGAACTGGCACACGCGCAACACGTTCAAGCGCGGGATCGCCTACGCGAAGCAGTGGGAGGCCTACGAGAAGGACGGCGGCGCCAAGCCGACCATCAACCCGCAGTTCGAGATCTTCCGCTCGCTGCGGAAGAACGAGTGCCAGGTCTCGACCCACACGCAGATCTACCAGGTCGCGCTGATGACGCTGACCATGGTGCACGACGAGCTCGGCATCCCGGTCTTCATCGACCACGGCACGTTCGACACCTGGCGCCTCGGCGCCGAGGTCGAGAAGCGCGAGATGTTCGCGATCGTCGGGCCGCGCGCCATCGACGTGCCGACCCGCGGCTTCATCAACTGGTCGGGGTCTAACCCGGAGAAGATCCAGGGCTGCGTCGCCGGCTACCAGGAGATGGGGACGACCCGCCTCGGATTCAACACGGACTCACCCGTGATCCCGCAGGAGGAGCTCCAGCTCCAGGCCGCCATGGGCGTCCGCTACGGGTTCGACAACAAGAACATGGACGCGGTCCGCGGCCTCACGATCGTCCCCGCCATGGCCTGCGGCCTCGGCGACGCCGTCGGCAGCATCGAGGTCGGGAAGATCGCCGACCTGATCGTCATCACCGGCGACCCCGCCGACCCCCGCAGCTACGTCAAGCATGTCTGGCAGAGCGGCGAGACGGTCTACGACACCAAGGAGGAGCCTCGCCTCTGGTGAGGTGACGGCGGCCCCGCGCCGCCTCTGAAGCGCCCATGATCACCCTCGTCGCCAGCACCTGTGCCCTGCTCTGGACCGCCGCTCCGGCCGTCCAGGGAGAGGCTGTGGTCCTGCGGGCGGCGAAGGCGCTGACCTGTGAGTACGAGGGCCCTGGCTTCATCCTGGACCCAGTCGTGGTCCTGCGCGACGGCGAGATCGAGGCCATCGGTCCTGCCGGCTCCGTGGAGATTCCCGAGGGGGCCGAGGTCATCGACTACGGCGACCGGTGGCTGGCGCCCGGCTTCGTGGACCTGCACAGCCACGTGGGCGGTTCGCGCGGCGACATCAACGACATGGTCTACCAGCTCAACTCCGAGCTGCGCGTGTCGCCCGCGGTCATCCCGAACAACTCCGACTTGGAGAAGCCCCTCGCCGCAGGGGTGACGACGATCCTCTTCATCCCTGGCTCGGGCACCAACATGGGGGGCACCGGCGTCCTCATGAAGCTCGGGATCGACGGCTACGAGGAGGCGCTGCTGCGCGACCCCGGGTCCCTGAAGATCGCCCAGGGCGATAACCCGACGCGCTGGGGCTACGGCATGGGCCGCATCCTCATGAACTACGGGCTGCGGTTCCGGCTCCGCCGCGGACAGGCCTATGCCAAGGCGTGGGATGCCTACCTCGAGGGGGAGGGGGACAAGCCCGAGCGTGAGCTCGAGCTGGACATCTTCCGCTTCCTGTATGCCGGCGACACCCAGGTCTCGACCCACACGCAGTACTACCAGCTGGTGCTGATGACGATCACGATGCTGGCTCGGGACTTCGGCCTGCCGACCTACATCGACCACGGCTCCTTCGACAGCTACCTCACCACGCCGCTGGCCAAGGAGTTCGGCGTCGGTGCGATCCTGGGGCCGCGCGAGATCATGGCCCCCCGCCCCCCGCGCTTCGATACGGACGGGCGCATCGAGGGCACCGCCTGGGGCTTCCAGGAGCAGGGCATGGTCGACATCGGCTTCAACACCGACGCGCCCGTCGTCCCCCAGGAAGAGCTCACGACGCAGGCCGCCATGGGGGTGCGCTATGGGCTCCGGAACGACCGGGCCCAGGGGCTCCGTGGGGTCACGATCATTCCTGCGCGCACGTCGGGCATCGCCGACCGAGTCGGCAGCCTCGAGCCGGGCAAGCACGCGGACATCCTCGTCTGCAACGGCGACCCGATCGATCCTCGGACGCACTTCGACGCGGTCTGGGTCAACGGCGAGAAGGTCTACGACGCCGAGATCGGGGGCCGGGCATGGTGATGCTGCACTCCCTGGCCGCCCTGATTGTGCCTGCCCTGGCCTCGCCGGTGACGGCGCTGGACACCGTCGTTCTGCACGTGGGCAAGGTGCTCACCATGAACGAAGCCGACGCGATCCACTCTCCGGGGATGATCGTGCTCGAGGACGGCAAGATCACCTACGCGGGGCCGATCGAGGCCCGCGAAGGGGGCCCCGCACCCGTGGTTGCGCTGGACACATGGGCCGTGCCTGGCTTCGTCGATCTGCACACCCACATCCACAGCGGCGGCTTCGGGGACATCAACGACACGGTCCACGCCGTGAACCCTGAGCTCCGCGCTGCGCCGTCCTACCGCCCGGGGAACGGCGTGATCGAGGTGGGGCGCGCCGGCGGCGTGACCACGCTCTTTGGGATCCCGGGGAGCGGGTCCAACATGGGCGGCTTCGGCCTCGTCTACAAGTCACGCTCCACTGGCGGCTTCCAGGCCAGCGTCGTGCGAGATCC
>CAJQPT010000286.1 GCA_905480285.1 uncultured bacterium | reverse complement strand
TGCCCGGTGCTGCGTGCCAGGTACCAGGCGCGACGCGCCTGAAGCCAGGCAGCACCTGCTCGATGCCCGGCCACGGCGGCCGGGCGCCCCACGCTCAGGTGGTGCCCGCGATGAGCGCGGCCCGCGCTTCCTCAACATCAGCCGTGCCGAGGAGGCGCTCGCGCACGGACTCCTTGGCCAGCACCCTGGCGATATCGGCGAGGGTTCGAATGTGGAGGAGCTTTTGAGCCTTGGGGATCACAAGCAGCACCACGACCCTCGTGGGCTGGCCGTCGATGGACTCGAAGTCCAGGCCCCCCTCACGCTGCACGACGCCCATGGCTCCGACGATCTCAGGCAGGTCGTCCACCGCCGCGTGCGGGATCGCGACGCCGAGCTCCATCCCCGTGGACATCGAGCGCTCCCGCGCGAGCACCGCCTCACGCACGGGCTCCGCCGCATCGGGAGCCAGCCGCCCCCGCCCGACGAGGTGATCCACGAGCGAGTGAATAGCCTCCCACTTGTCGGCCGGGTCGAAACCCAGGACGAGATCGTCGGCGTTGAAGAGTTCGCTCGGTCCCATGCGCCGGAGGATAACGGCCCTACGCCGGACTGGTGGACCTTTCGCGCCTCACGATCCGGGCCAGCAAGGCTGCACCCAACAGGATCTGGAGCTGCTGGGGCCCGGTCAGCAGCCGGCCCGACAGCTCGGCGCTCCCTGTGGACAGGAGCGGCGAGAGCGCGGAGGGGACCAGACCCAGGCCGATCAGCGCTCCCGCGGCGATCGCGAGCGCGACGGTCATGGCGAGCGGCGCCGTGGCGCGGCGCCCCTCGATGTGCCCCCCATCCACACCAGGGCTGAAGAACGCCTGACGCAGGAACGGCAGCGCCACGAAGACGGCGAGTGGCCCCGCCATCAGCGCGAACACCAGCGCCTCCACCGCGGCACCATCCGCGGACATGGCCTCAAGGCCGCTGGAGCGCCCCTCGAAGAGCAGCGTCCCCGGCAGGGCCATGAGCGCGAGCATGCAGAGCAGCGCGAACCCGAACGCACTCGGGAAGACGTGCCCGAGGCCTCGCTCGCCGAGCCCTGGCTCACGGCCCCTGGCATGGGTGGTCAGCACCAGCGCGAGGCATGCACCGGCCCCTGCGAGGGCCAGGCCGAAGACCGACAGGGATAGGGCCCCCTGGGCGGAGCTCGACGCGATCGACGCGACCCCGATGAGGAGGCCCAGGACCCCGTAGATCGACAGCGCCAGGTAGCGCGCGGTGAGCCGCCTGCCGGTCAGCGCGAGGACCGGCGCGAGGAGGACCACCACGAGCCCCACGTCGAGCAAGGCGTCGGATCCCGAGAAGGTCCGGCCCAGGAGGACGAGGAGGACGAGGCCGCGCAGCAAGCCCGCGTTCACGAAGCTCCCTGCGTCGCGGCGCGCGGGTCCGGCGGCGATCGCCTGGCCCGCCCCGCCCCAGTTGGGCGGTAGCGC
This sequence comes from uncultured bacterium, assembly GCA_905480285.1. GTDB lineage: Bacteria > Planctomycetota > UBA1135 > UBA1135 > Saltatorellus. Next base: position 9,376 of record CAJQPT010000286.1, on the reverse strand, counting down.
CAACGGCGTCACGAGCCCCAGGAAAATGAGGGTGCTCGGAGCGTCGCCTGAGAAGGGCGTCCCGATCCACTCGACCAGCATGTCGCCCCCCTGCTGCATCCGCCCCTGCGCGCCGAGGCCGATCAAGCTCGCGCTGGCAAGAGAAATCAGCACCGCGCCTCGCCAGGCGTGCACCCGTGCTGTGGGCTCGCCCGTCGCAGGGTCCCGGCCGGCCGCGTCGCCCCCTGGAACCAGCGCGCGCTCCACGAGCCCGGCCATGAAGAGCAGCACCGCCACCCAGCCGAGGTGCTCCACCTGAACGACCATCAGGAGCAGACCGGCGAGGACAAGCGAGAGGCCCGGGCTCAAGGCGCTCTCTGACTCCGCGTAGTCACGGGAGGAGGCGAGGGCGGCGAGGCCAACGACCACGAGGACGGAAATGGCGCCTGTCAGGGCGAGACCATCCACCTCGAGCCTCGCAAACTCGAGCGCGACACCGGCCAGACCCAGCACGCCGACCCATCGTCCGCGCGCCACGGCGCACACGATGCCGAGCCCGATGAGCGCAGCCCCCGGGGGCCATCGGGGTAAGAACGCCAGCAGATCAACCACGGCGCCCCTCCCGCAGTCGACCGAGGAGCATGGCGATGAGGAGCGTCCCCGCAGCGGCCACTGCGCCGAGGCCAGCGAACGCTCCAGGCCGGGCCCAGCCGCGCGCATCGGGGTCCCCGCCCGCGCCTGCGGCGTCCGCCGCCACGGACGCGGCGAGCGCCACCGCGATCAGCCAGAGGCCGCCGGCCCGCCCTCGCTCCGATCGGCCCGGTTCAGTTGAGGCGCCGACCGGAGCCGAGAACTCCCCAGCCGGCAAGGCTGCGGAGGAGCCATCCGGACCGCCGGAGGCGTCGACCGAGGGCGCGGGTGATTCGGCCGGATGGGAATCTCGCTCTGGCATATCGAGAGCCTGACAGCGCGAGGTCCGCCGGGCAACGAACCTGCGCAATCAAGACAAGCCCCCGAAACGCCACGCGCTACAGGCTTCGCCCTACGCATCCATCGTGCAAGAATCGTGAATCGAACCCGCCTGCGTGTCGAAACAGCGGCCCCTAGACGGGAAGATAGGCGCAGGCGCTTCGTCTCCTGTGGACCGCGCCTGGGCCTCGGCCACGAGGACGCTGAATGGGCACCCATAGGCGGCCCTCCCCCGAGCCCTACCACAGACATAAGCCACCGGCAAGCAGAGCGTTACGCCACCTACCTGGGTGTTTGCGCTGTGCCGGGTGCCCCCACTCCTAACCGTCCGAACCTCGACTCCCGAGACGAGTTCCGCCAGATGAACCACGCTCCCCGACGCGACGCCAACGCCCAGGATCTTCGGATTTCGGCAGATATGGCCCGAAGCCGCCGCCATCTCGGTCGCCTTCTCCAGACAGAGAGCAGGCCCTCCAGGGCCCGGCGCTTCCTGGGGGCAGCCTGCCGGGCAGCTTGCGTTCTGGCCCTCTCCCTCGGCGCGAGCAGCGCCGCGCTGGCCCAGGGTGAGGACGAGGAGCTCTACGTCATCCAGGAGAAGGGCGGCACCTATGTGCTGAACTTCGCCCAGAGCGACGAGGACGAGAGCATGACGCTCTACCAGTTCGTCCAGGCCTGCGAGCAGGTCACCGGACTGAACTTCACCTGGGGCACGGAGACCGAGCAGCTGCTGAAGAACCAGCAGGTCAACCTGCTGGGTGCCAAGACCATCAAGAAGGAGCGGTTCTACTCCTTCTTCCAGGTGATGATGATCATCTCCGACTTCGTCTGCACGGAGATCGGCGAGGACGACATCTCCGTCATCAAGATCGACTCGCTGGCGACCGCGGCGCGCAACAACCTGCGTGCTGGTGCGCTCTACGTGGAGCCCGAGCGGCTCCCCGAGTACGAGGATCAGCCCGCCACCCTGATCACCACCGTCGTGAGCCTGCCCAACACGGACGTGCGGCAGGTCTCCAACTCGATGCGGTCGATGATCACCGACCCCAACACGCAGCAGATGCTGCCGGCGGGCAACTCCCAGTCCATGGTCCTGGTCGGGTTCGGCAGCAACGTGGTGGCGCTGGCGAACATGCTGAAGATCATCGACGACGCCTCGCAGACCGACGTGATCCCGCCCGAGTTTGATGTCATCAAGCTCGAGTACGCGTCGGCGGAGGACATCGCCGCGACGGTCGAGGAGCTGCTCGAAGCGGCGAACCAGAACCGCTCGTCGGGACCGCAGGCCCAGGGGCCCCAGGGGGCCCTGAACCGCAACCAAGGCGAGGCCAAGATCCTCACCGAGAGCCGGACGAACTCCCTGCTCGTCATGGCCATGCCGGATGAGATGCCGCGCATCAAGGAGCTCGTGGCGCGCCTCGATGTGGACGTGGTGGAGCGCGAGCGGAACTACCACATCTACGCGCTCGAGAACGTCAGCGCCGAGGACCTCGCCGAGACTCTCGACGAGTTCCTTCAGGACGCCGTCCAACTCGAGCAGGGCGCGGCCGCCGGGAACCAGCGCGGAGGAGCCCCCAGGGCGTCGAACAACGCCAGGGAATACGTGGTGGTCGCTGACGCCGAGACCAACTCGCTGCTGATCGCCGCAAACCGGACCCGCTACGAGGAGCTGCAGTCCCTGATCGAGCGCCTCGACCGACGCCAGGACCAGGTCCTCATCGAGACCGCGCTGATCGAGCTCACCGGTCGAGACTTCCTCGACATCGGCGTCGAGCTTGGCTTCGCCGACGTCCCCGGGGTTGGAGAGAGCGGCGGCTTCGGAGTCACCGGCTTCGGCCTCTCCACCATCCAAGACTCCGACGGCGACGGGGTCCCCGACCTGCGTGTGCCGACGGTCGGGCAAGGGGTCACCGCGGGCATCATCGACGGAGATGAGTTCTCCATTCCGATGCTCGTCGCCCTGGTCGAGGAGAAGCGCAACTCGGACGTCCTCAACGTCCCGAGCGTGCTCGTCAACAACAACTCCTCCGCCACGGTCTCCACCCTGGATGAGCAGCCCACCACCACGATTACCGCCACGGGCGGCGGCGTTGGCGGACAGACGCAGGAGAACTTCAACGGCTACGAGGAGGCGGGCATCACCATGACAATCTCCCCCTCCATCAGCGCCTCGCGCTACCTCCGCCTGGACGTCTACCTCGAGGTCTCCACCTTCATCGGCGCGGTCCAGGGGCCCATCCCCCCGCCGCGGGTCACGCGGACGATCGAGACCCAGATCAACGTCCCCGACGGTTCAACCATGGTCATCGGCGGGATCGTCGTGGACAACGAGAGCACGACGCGGACCCAGGTCCCCTGGATCGGAGACATCCCGATCCTCGGTCGACTCTTCTCGCGGGAGACCGGCACCCGCGACCGCACGGTCCTCTACTTCTTCGTCACCCCACACATTCTCAAGGACACCGAGTTCGCCGACCTGGCGGAGATCTCCTACGAGAAGAAGCTGGAGGCGGCGAGGGAGATCGGTATCGAGCGCCTGCGCAAGATCGACCCCACGTTCGGCATGTCGAGCGAGGCCGCGGGATCATCCGTCGGGCTGGAGGGCTTCGACCTCCCCCTCTACACGCCCCCGCAGCGCGGCGAGACCGCCGGCGATCAGGTGGGACTGTCCCCCCTCGAGGCCGCACGCATGCTCGACGACGAGTCCCCGGAGGACTGAGCGCGTAAGCGCACCACCATCCCATGGTCAGCATCGGAGAACTGCTCCTGGACGCCGGACTCACCCGGGACCAACTCGAGGAATGCCGCGGGGTCTCTGCGGTCTCGGGCGACTCCATCGATCGGGTGATCCTCGCGAAGGACTTCATGGAGGAGGGCACCCTCCTCCAGATCTACGCGAAGCACCTCGGCTACGAGTTCCGCAAGAGCCTCGACGGCACGAAGGTGCCCGGCGACTTCGTCGACGGGGTGCCCGTGCACTTCGCACGGAACTACAACCTGATCGCCCTCGAGGCTGGCGACGGGGTCCTCAAGGTGGCGACCTGCTCCCCCCTGGATCCCCACCCGATGGATGACCTCGCGGCCATGATCGGCACCGAGGTTGACGCGGTCCTCGCGCCTCGCCAGGAGATCACCGCGCTGATCGCGCGCGCCTATCGGCACAAGGCCGACGGAGTGGACGAGGCGCTGGACGCGGTCTCCGAGGACGGTGACATTGGCTCGCTCGCCGCAGAGATCGACGACTCCGAGGATGTCCTCGACGTCTCGAACAAGGCGCCGATCATCAAGCTTGTGAACACCATTCTGTTCCAGGCCCTCAAGCTGCGGTCGTCAGACGTTCACTTCCAGCCGTACCCGGATCGCATGCAGGTCCGCTTCCGGATCGACGGCATCCTCTATGACATGGACGCGATCCCCAAGCGCGTCCAGGACGCGATCATTAGCCGCGTCAAGGTCATGGGAAAGATGGACATCGCGGAGCGCCGCCTGCCCCAGGACGGCCGCGCGTCGCTCCGAATCGGCGACGGCGAGGTCGACGTCCGGATCAGCTCGGTCCCGACCAGCACAGGCGAGCGGATCGTCATGCGACTGCTGGACAAGACCGCCAAGCTGTACCGGCTCAACGAGATCGGGCTCGAGGACAAGAACCTCGAGATGATCCGGGACTACCTGGACTACAACCACGGGATCGTCCTCGTGACGGGTCCGACGGGGTCGGGCAAGACGACCACGCTCTACGCCGCGATGGCGGAGATCGACACGACCAAGAAGAACATCCTCACCATCGAGGACCCTGTCGAGTACGCCATTGGCGGCATCAGCCAGGTCCAGGTCAACCAGAAGAAGGGGCTGACGTTCGCGTCGGGCCTGCGCTCCTTCCTGCGCCAGGACCCCGACGTGATGATGGTCGGCGAGATCCGAGACCTCGAGACCGCTGAGGTCGCCATCCGGGCGGCGCTCACGGGCCACCTCGTCTTCTCAACGGTCCACACGAACGACTCCGCGAGCACCATCACCCGGATGGTGGATCAGGGCGTCGAGTCGTATCTGGTGGCCTCCTCGATCGTCCTCATCATCGCCCAGCGACTGGTGCGGACCATCTGCCCCCACTGCAAGGTGGTGGAGCCCATCGACGATGAGTGGGCGGCCAAGCTTCGGAAGGTGGACATGACCGCCGACCAACTCAACGGGCAGATCGCGTACGGCCCCGGCTGCGATGAGTGCTTCCACTCCGGGTACGCCGGGCGGACCGCCATCTACGAATTCCTGCCCGTCACGGAGCGCATCCGGACGATGGTCATGGAGGGCGCAGGCGCCTCGGACATCAAACGAGAGCAGATCGCCGAGGGGTTCCAGACCCTCCGAGCCGACGGTCGCAAGAAGATCATCCAGGGCGTGACCACGCCGGACGAGGTCCTGCGCGTCACCCAGCTCGACGTCTGAGCCGAGCGCGCGAGCCACCACCTATGCCGATCTACGAGTACAAGGCCTTCACCACCGGTGGCGCGACCAAGTCTGGCGTCATCGACGCTGACACGGAGCGCGACGCACGGACGAAGCTGCGCAAGGACAGCCTCATTGTGTCTTCCATCGCGGCCACTCGCGGCGGCAAGAAGGTCCGCTCCAAGTCGAAGGACGGGAGCAAGCCCAGCAGGCTCTCCAAGCTCCTCGAATCGCGCTCCTCGAGCCAGGGGCCCGGATCGCGAGAGATCGACATCGTGGCTGGGATGACCCGTCAGCTGGCGACCCTCCTCGGGTCTGGCATCGCCCTCAATGAGTCGCTCTCTGCGCTCGTGGAGCAGGCGGAGCAGAAGAAGGTCGAGACCCTCTGCCGTGAGCTGCGGGAGGACATCCAGCAGGGTGCGAACCTCGCGGATGCCCTCTCCAAGCACCCGGGCTGGTTCACCCCGCTGTACATCAACATGGTCCGCGCCGGTCAGGCTGCGGGCAACCTTGACACGGTGCTGACACGGCTCGCCGACTACATGCAGAGCCAACGCGCCCTGCGACGCAAGATCGTGGGCGCGCTGACCTATCCGATGATGATGATCGGCATCGGCATGATCGTGGTCACGATCCTCATGGCCAAGGTCGTGCCGGAAATCACCCGCATGCTCATCGAGCAGAACAAGGAGCTCCCCCCCTCGACCAGGATCCTGGTGGGCGCGAGTGAGTTCCTGAAGAGCTGGTGGTGGGCGGTCTTCCTCGTCATCGGACTGATCTCGTTCATGTTCGAGCGCACCTACTCGAAGGGCGAGGACGGCAGGCTCGCGATCGACCGCACCCTCCTGCGCATTCCCGTCGTCGGCGACCTGATGCGTCGGGCCGCGGTCTCTCGGTTCACGCGCACGCTCTCCACCCTCCTCCAGAGCGGCGTCCCCGTGATTCAGTCCCTCGAGATCACCCAGAGCGTCGTGGGGAACCGTGTCGTCGCGGACGCCACCGGGCATATCCGGGAACGCGTGGTCGAGGGCACCGATATCGCGACGCCGCTGCGCCAGAGCGGCGCCTTCCCCTCCACCGTGGGCTACATGGTCGTCGTTGGCGAGCAATCCGGCGAGCTCGAGCAGATGCTCGACCGCATCGCGACGGCGTACGACGAGGAGATCGAGGTCGCCGCGGAGCGGTTCACGAGCCTCCTGGAGCCGATCATGATCGTCCTCCTCGCCGGCGTCGTGGGCTACATCGTGTTTGCCATCGTCCAGCCCATTCTCGACATCGGCCAGGTCTGACTCGACCGGCCTTCACCGCACCCCAACGGTGCCCCCACCTCAATCCGAACCATGAAGATCCAACGCCGCCCCAGCGCCGCACGAAACGCGGGCTTCTCGCTCGCCGAACTGATGGTCGTCATCGTCATCATCGGCCTCCTCATGACGGTCGTTGTCCCCAACGTCGTCTCCAAGCTGGGCAAGGCGACCGCAACGAAGGCCAAGTCAGACATCTCGGCCATTGACCAAGCCGTTGAGTCCTTCCAGATGGACAACGCGGCCCGCCTCCCCGAGAGCCTCGAGATCCTCGTTGAGAAGGACGAGTTCGGCGCCAGCTATCTCAAGCAGACGGTCGTCCCGAAGGATCCCTGGGGCAACGAGTACATCTTCGAGCCGGACGGCACCGGCGGGTCGGGCTACCTGATCTGGACCTATGGCGCCGACGGGTCCCCGGGCGGCGAGGGTGACAACATGGACTTCAATAACCAGATGATCCGCAACGGCGAGGTCTGATCCGTGCGCCGGGCCGCCTATTCCCACGCCTCCGGGCGCGACGACCGCCGACGGGGTTTCTCCCTCATCGAGCTCATGGTCGTGGCCGCGGTGATCGGGATGGGCACCTACATCGTCTCCCTCAGCTACGAGGCCTTCGTCCCCAAGGAGCGACTCAACACGGCCGTGCGATCCCTGACCGCCATGCTGCGCGAGACCCGCAGCCAGGCCATCAGCCGCTCGCTGGAGTTCTTCGTGGAGTACGACCTCGACGGAGAGCGCTACCGCCGGGTGACCCCGTTCGTCCTCGGTGGCGGACGCTTCAAGGAGGGCGAGAGCGAGGACTCGCAGCGCTCCTATGGGAGCTGGCAGAGCCTGCCGGACGGAGTGGAGTTCGAGGTCGTCGGCGTGGCAGGCGAGACCTACGACGCAGGCCCGGTGTTCGCTCGCTTTGATCCCCGCGGTGCGGCCTCCGACCACCAGGTGGTGCTCAAGCAGCCCGCTTACGAGAACTACTTCACGATCGAAGTCATGGCCCTGACGGGCACCTTCAAGTTTCACCGGGACGTGTTTATCCGCAGCGCACCCGAGGACGGAGACTTCAGGTGAGACCCCTCCGCACTCGCCCGAGACTCACGCAGGCTGGCTTCACCCTGGCCGAGGCGGCGGTGACGATCGCGATCGTCGCCATTGTGCTCACAGTCATGCTCCAGGGACTGGAGGGCGCCAAGTTCAGCGCGGCCCACAACCGCGCGCGCAAGACGGCCTACGAGCTCGGAACAGAGATGCTCGGGCTCATCTCGGCGGGTCTCTGGCAGGAGGAGATCGAGACGGGCTTGACCGGCAGCTTCGCCGAGCAGGACGAGCCGGACTTCTATTGGGAAGTCGCCCTCGGGGAGGACGCCCTGGCCGAGGCCTCCGAGGACGGCACCGAGCGCCCCTTCGACAACTACGAGGCGCGCCGTGACTGGGAGGACTCCCAGGACGATGACCTCGAGGAGGACGAGGAGAACACCGAGCCCTTCGAGAAGATCAAGCTGCGCATCAGCTACCCCAAGTTCTCGGACTACCCTCAGGAATTGGTGCTGGAGCGCTGGATCCGCTGGGAGCAGGTCTACGGCCCCTCGGAGGAGGACCTCCTCGCCGAAGAGGAAGCCGCCCAGGGCCAAGGCGGAGCAGGCGGAGCGCCAGGGCAACAGGGAAGTACCGAGACCGGGAGCCAACGATGATGCAAGCCACTCGCCAGTTCCAGCGGGCCGCGACTCGCTCCCGCGGCTTCACCTTGATGGAGGTGCTGCTGGTGATCGTCATCATGAGCATGATGTTCCTCAGCATCTCCAAGCTCATGCAGGCCGCGCGCCGAACCCGGGACACCATCCACAACTACCAGGAGATGCAGCTGGCTGGGCCTGCGGTGCTGGAGCTGATGATCCGGGACATCCGCGGCCTCTTCACGACGAGCCGCCCCAGGAACACCTGGCTTGAGGTGACCGATCGGACCGTGAACGGACAGGACGCTGATCGAATCGACTTCGTCACCACCACCGACAGCCTGGTCGTCGGCCTCAGCGACGAGTCCCAGAGCCTGCGCGCGGACGTCAATGAGGTCGGCTTCATGCTGCGTCCGAACGTCGAGAACGACGAGTTCCTCGAGATCTACCGCCGCGAGGACTTTGGCGTCGACGAGCAGCCCTTCGAGGGCGGCTCCTACATCTTCCTCTCGGATCAGGTGAAAGGCTTCAACATCGAGGTCTTCGCCGAGGACGGGCCCGACGCCGAGCCCTACGACGCATGGGGAGAGCGGTCAGGTGACGAGGAGCTGGTAGGGCTGCCCGCCTGGATCCGACTGTCGCTGACCGTCGAGCTCAAGCCGCGGATCAACCGTGAGTCCATGGACTTCAGCGGTCGGGACCGTCGCACCATGACCTACACCCGAGTGATCCGCTTCCCCGAGCCCCTCCGGGTCGCAGAGGGCGAGATTCCCCGCCTGGGGCTCCCCCTCGCTCCCGGTGGGACGGCGACCGACCCGGAGGCCGGCGGCGGGGAGGAGGAGGTCGTCCCCGGGAGCGGTATGTCTTTGACCGGCGGACAGGGGCGGGGGCAGGGAGACACGAAGGGCGCGGGCAGGGGCGAGACCGGCGGCCGCGGCAGCGTGGCGCCCGTGGACACGAAGGACTAGCGCCGACACCGCGGCAGCCCAACGCAGCCGTATGGCTCCGAGAGGGTGG
>CAJQPT010000285.1 GCA_905480285.1 uncultured bacterium | reverse complement strand
GCGGGCACCGCCATGAACAGCGAGGGCGACGAGGACATCTGGGGCAAGCGGGCGCGCTGGGTGGACTACTGGGGCCCCGTCCCCCACGAAGGCGACACTCGCGTCCTCGGCGTCGCGGTCCTTGACCACCCCGACAACCTGCGCCATCCCAGCTGGTGGCACGCCCGGGACTACGGGCTCGTGGGCGCCAACCCCTTCGGCGTCCACCACTTCGAGCGCAAGCCCAAGGGCACGGGCGATCACGCGCTCGCGAAGGGCGAGACCCTGCGCCTGCGCTATCGGGTCTTCCTCCACGACGGCCCTGGCGAGAAGGCCGCCATCGACCAGCACTGGCGCGAGTGGTCCGGAATGAAGCCGAATCAGGAGCCCAGCAGCGAGCGCGGCGGCGAGTAGCGAGCCGGTGCGCGCGGCCCTGACCACTGGGCAGGGTCACTGGACTGGTTCCCTGGACCGGATCCCTAGACCGGGTCCCTGGACCGGGCCGCGCGGGCGGGCGCCCCGAGTGAGTCAGCCCCCGAACGGGCTCCCTTGCGGATCCACCGGCCGCGACTGGGCGCTGCGGATCTCGAGGTTGCGGATCATGCCCTCGTCATCGAAGGACCCGAAGCCGACCCGGCCCCACTCGAGGGTGCGGTCCTCTGCCTCGAGCACCGGGGTCTCCATGTCGTCGAACCAGACCCGGATGGTTCCCGCGTCCACGTCCCGCACCAGCTTCACGTGGTGCCACTCCTCCTGGCCCCACTCCACGCCGCGCTCCCTCGGCGCGATCAAATTCCGCCGCGGGGCCCCGTCCACCAGGAACACGTTGTGGGCGTTCTGATCCGGGGTGGTGGCCATGTGCACGTAGTAGAAGCGGTCTGGCGCCTCGAAGCCCAGGAACAGGCACAGGTCCCGGTGGCCGTACTCCCGGCCTGACTGCAAGAGGTCCGCCTCGAGCTCGAAGCTGCGAAACTCGACCCCGTCCAGCAGCGCGATGGCCAGGGGCGAGCGGTGCGGCGGCGCGTAGTCCGCGCGCCCCATGAGGGCGAGGCCGCCCCCGAAGCGATCGCTCCACCCGAAGGCCTCGGGGTCCGACCAGTCGAAGGTCCCCTCCGGCGACGGGGCGTCGAGGGGGTAGGAGAGCTCGCCGGGAGCCGACGAGCAGCCGAGGAGGACGAGGGAGAGAATGGGCGCCGGGTTCCGCATCGCCTGAGTCTAGCGGCGGGGGGGCCCACCAATGGGCGTCGGGGCCGCCGCGCCCGGCGCGACGGCCCCGACGCCGTGAATCTCTGGGTGATCGAGGACCGATCAGGGGGTGAAGGTCACACCCACGACGTTGCTGGTGTTCGCGCCCGTCCCACATCCGCCCGCGCCCATGTCGCGGAAGAACGTCTGGAAGTACCACGTATCACCGGGGATGATCCCGCCCTTGATGGGCACCGCGTTGGTGTTGGACAGGGCCACAAGACCGGACCCGAGGGTCGCGCTCCCGTCCGCTCCAGAAGTGGTGGCGGGGGGGAGCCGGTAGATCTTGGAGCCCGGCCCGCCGATGCAGAGGAGCCCGTCCATGAAGGGCGAGCGGCTGAGCATGTTGGCCGCAAGGAAGAGCACGGTCGCGTTGGCGGGGAGCTGGGTCGCGATCAGATTGAGGTCGTCAGCCGCCACGCTCGAGGAGCCAGCCGTGCCGATGAGCGCGCCGAGCCCAGAGGAGTTACCGCAGCCGCCGAGCAGCGACTCGTTCGCGCAGGGGCAGTCGCCCTGGTCCGCGAAGCAAAAGGTGATCGGGGGGGGCGGCGGAGAGTTATGGAGCGGGCATCCGAGCTCGTTATAGCCCTCGAGCATCGCCTTGGTGGACTCGATGCCGGCGGAGCCAAGCACGGCCGACCGATAGGTATCGATGACCTGGCCAAGGGTGATCGAATAGTCGACCGAGTCCGCGCTCGCGGCGGCCGCAGCGGCATGACGGTTGAGAGCTTCGAGGCCCCCACCCATGAGCGAAGTCGCGTCGAAGAGGGTCGCCGTCTCGGCCAGCCCTGACTCTGTGGAGGTCACTCCGAACACCCCGTTGAAGGAGAGGCTGGCCACCACGGACTGGGTGAAGTCGTTCGAGCCAACACCATCCCATCGCTCCAGATGGGTCTTCCAATAACCGGGCGTGCAGCCCTCAGCAGGGGTGTTCGCGGAGAGGGGAGCTGGACTAGCGGAGAGGGCTAACAGGAGGACGGTGGAGATCATGGCGGGCGAGAAAGGAGGGAGAGAAAGGCGGAACGAGCCACGGCCCGCACCCGTGGTAAAGCTACCCCGGTGCCCCGGGCCAGCCACCCGAGGCCAACACCTAGCGGCTATCCCTAACCAAGGGGCCGGAGCAGGAAAACTCCCCGCCAAGAACCGCGCCCCCTCGCCCCCTGGGAGCAAGGAGCCGGTGCCCGCCTCACAGCCGACCCGCTGACCATCCCTCACCCCCAGCCGATCGCTCCAACAGGCTCAGCAACGCCCGCCCCGCACCTTGCTGGAGCCCGCCTTCCCGGACCCGCGGTCTGAGCTTCTGGCCCGTCAGCCCTGAAGGAGCCAGATCACAGCGTCGGCGGTAGGCCAGGTCGCGGGTCGCCCGGTCACCCCTCGCCCTTCACGTGGGTGTCCATCCACTGGACCATCTCGGCCAGCACGTGAAGGACCGACTCACGCGCGCGATACCCGTGGCTCTCTCCCGGGAGCATCACCAGCCGCGACGTGCCACCGTTCCCCTTGACCGCCTGATAGAGCCGCTTCGACTGCACGGGGAAGGTCCCCGAGTTGTTGTCCGCTTCACCGTGGATGAGGAGCAGCGGCTCGTTGATCTTGTGGGCGTGCATGAACGGCGAGACGGCGAAATACGTCTCCGGCGCCTCCCAGAACGTGCGGCGCTCGGACTGGAACCCGAAGGGCGTGAGCGTCCGGTTGTAGGCGCCGCTCCGCGCGATGCCGGCGCGGAACAGGTCGCAGTGGGCCAGCAGGTTGGTGGTCATGAACGCGCCGTAGCTGTGGCCCGCGACCCCGACCCGCTCGGGGTCCGCCACGCCGAGCTCCGCCGCCGCGTCGATGGCGGCCTGGGCCGACGCGACGAGCTGCGTGATGAACGTGTCGTTCATGGTCTCCGCGTCCCCGATGATCGGCATGGTGGCGCCGTCCATCACCGCGTAGCCCTGGGTCACCAGGAAGAGGTGGCTGGTGCCGGAGAGGCGGGTGAAGCGGTCCGTGGAGCCGCTGACCTGGCCCGCGGTGCTGGCGTCGTTGAACTCCCGGGGGTAGCCCCAAACGAGCAGCGGCAGGCGCTCGCCGGGCTGGTGGTCCGCCGGCAGGTAGAGGGTCGCCGAGAGGGGCACGCCATCGGCGCGGTCGTAGGTGACCCGCTGCTTCTTGATCCCGCGCAGGCTCGGCTGCGGGTCGGGGAAGTCGGTGACGGCGTCGAACCCCGGGAGCCCCGGCGTGCGGATCGCGTAGTTGGGGGGCGCCGTCTTCGACTC
>CAJQPT010000284.1 GCA_905480285.1 uncultured bacterium | reverse complement strand
CCCCGTGGCGATAGATCTTCACCCGGGCCCGGGAGAGGCGTATCCCGTCGATCAGCGAGGCGTGGTTGTCCTCGTCGGAGACCACCACGTCCGAGGGCCCCGCGATGGCCGCCATGAGCGTGAGGTTCGCCTGGTACCCCGAGGGGAGGAGGAGCGCCCCCTCGGCCCCGATCCAGCGCGCGAGCTGGGCCTCGACCTCGGCCGTCGCGGGGGAGCCCCCGCCCAGGAGCCGCGCCGCCCGGCCGCCGGCGCCGTGCCGCTCCGCGGCCTCGGACGCCGCGGCGCAGACCGCGGGGTGCCCGGCCATGCCGAGGTAGTCATTGCTCGTGAAGTCCACGGCGACGCCGCCCGCGGCCCCGCTGTCCTCCACCGAGCGACCCAGTCCCCGTCGGCGCCAGTCCGCGACCTCCGCCGCCAGCGCCCGGTCGAGCGAGTTCCCCTCAGCGGGACCCATCAGCGAGCGGGCGCAGGCCCACGCGGGCCAGGAGCGCGGCGTCCGAGGTGGGCTCAGGGTTCGGCGTGGTCAGCAGCGCGTCGCCGACGAAGATCGAGTTCACGCCGCCGAGGAAGCACAGGGCCTGGGCCTCCTCGGTCATCTCCTGCCGGCCCGCCGAGAGGCGCACGGCGGCGCGGGGCATGAGGATCCTGGCGGCGGCGCACACGCGCACGATCTCGTCCCAGGGCAGAGGCTCGGAGTCCTCGAGTGGGGTGCCCTGGACCGGCACCAGCGCGTTGATGGGGACGCTCTCGGGGGGCGGGTCGAGGACGGCAAGCCCGGCCAGGAAGGCGGCGCGGTCCTCGCGGGACTCGCCCATGCCGAGGATCCCGCCGGAGCAGACCTTCATGCCGGCCGACCGCACGTTCTCGAGGGTCTCGAGGCGGTCGTCGTAGGTCCGCGTCCCGATGACCTTCTCGTAGTGCTCGCGGCTCGTATCGAGGTTGTGGTTGTAGTAGTCGAGCCCGGCGTCGGCCAGACGCGCGCCGTTGGCCTCGTCCACCATGCCGAGGGTCGCGCAGACCTCGATACCGAGGTCCTTGACCCCGCGGACCATGTCGAGCACGCGGTCGAAGTCGTTGCCGCAGCGGACCTCACGCCAAGCGGCGCCCATGCAAAAGCGATCGGCTCCGGCGTCCTTGGCCCGCTGCGCTGCGGCGACCACCTCGCCCGTCTCCATGAGCGCCTCCCGGGTCAGGCCCGTCGAGTGCCTCGCGCTCTGCGAGCAGTAGCCGCAGTCCTCGGGGCACGCGCCGGTCTTGATGGACAGCAGCTGCGCGCACTGGATGCGGGAGGGGTCGTGGTGCTCCCGGTGGACCCCTGCCGCCTCGTAGACGAGGTCGAGGAGGGGCCGGCCGAGGAGCTCGAGGGCGCGCGCCTCGAGGGCGGCGCGGGGGGCCTCCGGCGAGGCGCCGGGAGCCGGATCGGCGGCGGCGGCGAGGGGAGCGTCGTCGACCGAGGAGGGGGAAGCGCTGTCCATGGCGGAGAGGTTAGCCCTTCAAGCGCGAACGGGGCAGCCGACCGCCGATGAACTCGCGGCCGGGGAGCGGGTCTCACCGGGACGCTCGACGGCCGCTGCGGCCGACCTACCGCGCGTGGTCCCCTGGAGCCTCCAGCTCCAGGCGTTCGAACCCGTTGGGGTGGAGCACGTTGAAGCCGCCGTCTCCGTTCTCGTCCGCCGAGTGGAACCCGTCGTTGGCGCGGCGAGCGAGGTAGACCCGGACCCGCTGGCCCGGCTCGGGCGTCCAGCCGCGGTGCCCGGCGGAGCTGAGCGGCGGGGTCCCGTCGCTCCACCACCATCGCTTGCGGAAGGCGCGGGTCATCCAGCGCACGTAGACCGGCCCCTCGGGCAGCACCTCCGAGGACCACCCAGACCCTTGCGGTGCCTTCTCAACGCCGTCCACCCGGAGCTCCGCCACGTGCTCCCCCACGTCCCATCGGCCGTCCCGCTCCTCGGACAGATAGACCCGCTGAACCGTCCCGGTGACCACGTGGGTGGCCCCCGAGCGCAGCATCTCGGGCGGCCTCATGGGGATCTCCGGTGCCGCCAAGGAGGCGGCCACCGGAACCGCGGCGCAGACCAGGAGCAGGGCGGCCAGGACCAGCCGCATCCGCCCCCTGGCCCGCGCCGGGAGATCCCCCAGGGGGATCATCAGTGCCACCAACCCCAGTCGTTGGAGGCGGATTCGATGCGCGCGCGCATGGCGAGCGCCTCCTTGTCCTTGGGGAAGTCCGCGAGGACGGTGTTCACCGAGGCGTTCGCGTCGTTGAACTGGCCCGTGGTCAGGCTCAGGCTCGCCAGGGAGAGCAGGCAGTCGTGCCACCCGGTGGTGGCCTCCTTGCTCAGGCTGAGCAGCTCCTTGCCCAGGGCCTCGTCCTTCCGGCCGGCATCAGCCATCTTGGCGACGCTCTTGCGCGCCCGGTCGAAGTAGGCGACAGCGTTCTTGAGGTCCCGGCGCGACTTCGCCTGGTTCTTGGACTCGAGCAGGCCCTTGCGGCGGTAGCCCTCGCCGTCCTTCACGGCCTTGCGGATGGGCTCCACCTTGCGCTCCATGTCCGCCGCCAACCTGGCGTCCTTGCGGGCCTCCTTCTTCGCCTCACCGGCGGCCTTGCGCGCGGCGATCCCCTGGTCCAGGGAGTCCATGAGCTGCTTGCGCTGGGCGTCCGTCATGTCGCTCCCGCGCTTGGTGAGCAGGCGCCGGACACCGGTCCGCGCGTCCCCGACCTTGCCCGCCTCGCAGAGCGAGACGATGATCTTGTTGGTCAGGTCAAGGGAAGCGGACTTGAGCTCGGGGGACAGGGGCGTCCCGGCGACCTTGGCCGAGTGGGCCATGAAGCGGAGCTCCTTGCGAGCGGCGTCCACGAGCCCCTTGTCGAAGGCGAAGACGGACAGGTCGAGCATGCCCTGGTAGTCGTCGGCGGCGAGCCCGGTGCGGCGGAGCTCCACCTGGGACTTGTCGTCGAAGGCAGAGAGGTCGTACCAGGCCTCGCCGGAGCCGCCGGACACCATGACCTTGAGCCGGACGCGGTCGCCGTCGAGGGCGACGACCGAGGCGCGGACCGCCTTGCCGCCCTTCATGACGTAGCGGCGAACCTCCGCACTGTGGTCCTCCTGGGTGGCCGAGGTGGGAGCGTGGACCACCGGAAGGTTGGTGGCAGAGACGAGACCGAGGGTCGCTGAGGCGAGGAGGATGGTGAGCTTCATGGGCCACATGATGCCGTCTCCGCCAGGGACGGGGTGGGGGTGATCGAGGTCATCCTTGCGTTACCCCGCGGAACCCTCCGCTAAACTCCGAGGGGTGCCACCAAGGCTCCTTTCTTCATGCTAAGAACCCTCCTGCTGACCGCCCCTCGCCGCCTTCTCCACCGACCCGCTCGCCGCGCAGGTCCACTACTTCCCGGACGGCAACCCCTGGAAGCGACAGGCCCGCAAGGGACCCGACGCCGAGGTGGAGGGCTGGCTCTATAACCTCGGCGTGACGGGCATCCGGGTGAAGCTCGTGGAGGAAGAGCCGACCCACCTGGTGGTCGGTCACGTGTTCAAGGACAGCCCCGCGGAGGGGAAGATCCGCATCGGGGACCACATCGTCGGCGCCCGCGGCTTCGACTTCGAGACGCCGCACCGCAACGGCTACGGCATGAAGGTCTTCGGACCCCAGGGCCCCATCGAGGACTTCGCCGACGCCCTGGACCGCGCGCTGCAGTCCAAGAAGCACGTCCTCAAGCTCAAGGTCGAGCGGGACGGCAAGCGCAAGCCGGTGGACCTGAAGCTCTCCAAGAAGATCGATCCCTACGCCAAGTCCTTCCCCTTCGACTGCGATCGCACCGAGGAGGTGCTCGAGGGGCTCTACGAGGTCCTCGTGGAGAACCAGCGGCAGAACGGGTCCTTCGGCGACCAGGTCCTCGACACCTTCGCGCCCCTCGCCCTGCTCTCCAGCGGCGAGCGCAAGTACAGAAAGGCCGTCGAGCGCAACGTCCGCTTCCACGCCCAGAACACCTCGCGCGAGGACACCTCCGGGCTCGTGAACTGGAAGTACATGGCCGCGGCCATCGTCATGAGCGAGTGGTACCTCGAGACCGGGGACCGCTGGGTCATCGAGGAGCTCCAGGAGGTCTACGACTTCCTCTGCACCACCCAGTACCTCGACCTCTCCCAGGTAAGCGAGAAGGTCAAGGAGAGCCACCCCGACGCCTACCCCAAGAACGCCAGCCAGCAGCACGGGGGCTGGGGCCACAACCCCGGCTTCGAGGGCTACGGCCCCATCGCGATGATCACGGGTCAGGGCGCCCTCGCCTTCTCGATGATGAAGCAGTGTGGCATCGAGGTGGACGAGACCCGCCACCGCGCCGCCTACGACTTCCTCAGCCGGGGCACTGGGAGCAACGGCTACGTCTGGTACGGCGACTCCGTGGCGGGCGAGAACAACTGGGCCGATATGGGCCGCACCGGCGCCTCGTGCATCGCCCACCTGATGAGCCCCTTCCGCGGGCACAAGAAGCTCGCCAGGCAGAACATCGCCATCATGTCGGAGCAGCCCGACAGCTTCCCCGACACCCACGCCTCGCCGCTGATGGGCATGGGCTACGGGGCTCTCGGGACCTTCGGGGACCAGAAGGCCTTCAAGAGCCTCATGGCCTCGAACCGCTGGTGGTTCCTGCTCTCAGAGTGCCCCGACGGCACCTTTAGCTACCAGCCGAACCGCGACAGCAACGGCTACGGCAACTCCTCCAGGCTCCTGGCCACCGCGACCACCGCCTTCATCCTGTCTCTCCCCCAGGAGAACCTGGTGATGACGGGCAAGCGCCCCCGCTGATCCGGCCCTGGACCGAGTGGCCCCCCCCGCCCACGGTTAGGCTTGACCTCTGAGTCCCCCCCAATTCTGCGCGTGGCGGCCCGCTCCCCCGGGTCCGAGCGACGAGGCGACCTCCACCCCGCCCGATGATGCGAGACCTACCTGCTCTGCTGTGCGCCACCGTCGCCGCCGTCGCCGCCGCCGCCCTCGGCTGTCGAGCGATGACCGAGCCATCGCCCCTCCCCTTGGAACGGGCCTCAGGGCACGTCGAGGCCTGGCTCGACAGCCACCGGGATCAACCGCCCATGGTCCGGGCCTTCGTCCAGCGGATGCCCAAGGGCGGGGACCTGCACAACCACCTCAGCGGCGCCGTGTACGCAGAGGCGTACGTGAAGTGGGGCGCGGCGGCCAACTACTCCCTGGACCCCGCAACGAACGCGCTGATCCCGCCCGGCTCCCACGCGCCCGGGATGATCCGCCTGCGCGATGTCCTGGAGGATGCGACCGCCTACAGCAAGCTCATCGATCACCTGTCCACGCGGAACCTCGCCTACGACGGCCAGTCCGGCCACGACCAGTTCTTCCAGACCTTCGGCGAGTTCGGATCGGTCTCCTGGAACCACGGCGCAGACATGATCGCCAGGCTCGCCAGCCGCGCCGCCGACGAGCACATCCAGTACCTGGAGCTGATGGTGACCGTTCACTCGGAGAGCATGGACGCCGCGCTCAAGGCGGACACCTCGGGCCTGAGGGAGGCCCTCGGCGCAGCAGGGAGCAGCACCCCTCCAGCGCAGCCCGACTTCGCCAAGGCGCTCGGACGCCTGGACCAGCTCGGGCTGTCGCAGTGGATCGAGGAGGGGCGCGCCAGCCTCGAGACCATGAGCCGGTCCGCTCGCTCCAAGCTCGAGCAGGGCGACCGAGGGCGTGACGTCCACATCCGGTACCTCCAGCAGTCCAACCGCGTCCTGGAGCCCGAGCAGGTGTTCGCTCAGCTCGCCTTCGCCTTCGCGCTGGCCGAGGCGGACCCGCGGGTGGTCGGCATCAACCTGGTCGCCCCGGAAGACAACCGCGTCGCGCTGCGCGACTACACGCTACACATGCAGATGGTCCGGTTCCTGGGCACGCGGCACCCCGGCGTGGGGGTCGCCCTCCACGCCGGCGAGCTCACCCTCGGCCTTGTCCCGCCGAGCGATCTGCGCTTCCACATCCGGCAAGCCGTGGAGATCGCCGGCGCCCGACGCATCGGGCACGGCGTCGATGTGTTCTACGAGGACCGAGCCTTCGAGCTCCTGGAGCACATGCGAGACGACCGGATCGCTGTCGAGATCTGCCTCACGAGCAACGATGTCATCCTGGGCGTCGAGGGTCGGAACCACCCCTTCCTTCACTATCGCGCGGCCGGGGTGCCCGCCGTGCTCGCATCGGACGACGCCGGGGTCTCCCGGATCGACCTGTGCAACGAGTACCTGCGCGCGGTCCGGGACCACGGGCTCGGCTACGAGGACCTGAAGGAGCTCTCCCGCAACAGCCTGGAGTACAGCTTCATCCCGGGCGACAGCCTGTGGGAGACCACGAGCCCGTTCACCATGGTCGAGGCCTGCGCAGGTGATGAGCCAGGCGCAGACGCCTGCACTCCGGCATGCCGCGCCTTCCTCGACTCCAGCGAACGGGCAGCGCAGCAGTGGCGACTCGAGGCGGCCTTCGCGGAGTTCGAACGCCTGCCCTGGCTGCAGCCGAGCGCTGACTGAGCCTTCCCTCCCCACGAGCTGAGGCCTCATCGGCGCCCGGTATTCGGCTCTCAGCATCGCGTTCGCCGGAGATGGCCTGGCGACCCTGAGGCCATTCACTCGCACTGCAGCTGACCATGACCCCCCGAGAAGGACGCCCAGGCATGGGGCTCACCCCCGCGCTCGGCGCCGCCATCGGGGTGGCGGTCATCTGGGGGGTGAACGTGCCGGTGATGAAGGCGGGGCTCCAGGAGGTGGACCCGTTCTTCTTCAACGCGGCGCGGCTGACGTTGAGCGCGGCGGCGCTGGGGCTGCTGGAGGCGGTAGAGCGGCGGAGGCGGCCGGAGGTGGTGACGCCCTGGGGGAAGGTGATCGGGCTCGGCCTGCTCTCGAGCCTCGCCTACCAGGTGCTGTTCCTCTTGGGGATGGACGCCACCAGCGCGGGGAACACGGCGATCATCGTGGCCAGCGGGCCGCTCTGGACGGCGATCATCGAGAGCGCCATGGGCGTGGACCGGCACGGC
>CAJQPT010000283.1 GCA_905480285.1 uncultured bacterium | reverse complement strand
CGCAGACACATACACATACACATGGTTGTCCTTCTGCCTGTCTATCCGTCCTCCGGTCCATCCATCCGTCTGCCCATCCTGCACGGTCGTCCTTCTCCCCGTCCTCCTGCCCATCCATCCTGTCCATCCGTCCTTCTGCCTAGTCCTCAGTCTTTCTGTCTCATACTCCTGTCCCATCCACCTGTCTGTCTATACATGTTTATAGGGGTGTGGCGGGGGGAGGCCTTATAGAAGGGTCAGGATGGTAGCGGATCTCTTGCGGACCTCTGATCCAGATCCACATGATCCATATATATATATATATGCATGTACACATGTAGAAATATACACGTATATGACTATATTTCAAGGGGTGTAGCGGTAGGATCCCTTATATATGTTCAGGCATGTACATGTGTGCGTATACATATGTTTATATATATATACACACACATATATATATGTATGCAACACATACACACATACACATACATACACAAGCACTTGCATGTGCCTGTCTGCCTGTCTGCCTGTCTGCCTGCCCGTCTGTCTGCCTGTCTGCATGTCGGCCTGTGACAGTGTCTGCCTGTCTGCCTGCTTGCCCGCCTGTCTGTCCGTCCGTCTGTCTGGATGTGAAAGCTATCTTGCTCAAACCGACATTTTGCCTGCACTTGCTCTGGTCTCGCGATGGATCCAAAGAGGCAAGGGCGACATCAAGCGACTGGCGAGGGGCAAGGGCGAAGGCCAGTGCCGCGGCCGCCGGCCGGCCAGGCTCTGCCGGCCCAATCGGCATATCGCCAAAGGCCCCGTGCCGAATGGTTTGCCCAGGAGCGGGCGGACCACGACAATGCGCAAACCCCTTACGGCGCCTTGTACAAAACCATGGAGCTGGACGGCGGGGATCAGGCTCCGGCGATCCGCATCGACTACGCTTGCCCATTCGCCCTGCTCTGGTGGCTCTGCACCTTGTCCGTGCATTTCTACCGCTTCTTCGAAAGGTACTTGGCCAGGCTCAGCCAGCCAAGCGACGGACAGCCCGATCCTCTCACTCGGATGCGGGGGCGGGTCGCCCTGTACTGGGATGAGGTTGTGCCTGGGAACAACCTCAGGCCGGACAAGGGCAGGGCATACATAGCAGTGTACTGGACCTTCATCGATCTGCCGATGTGGTTCATCAACAGTGCCATCGGCTGGTTCAGCTTGTGCTATGTGCCCGTGCGAACGGAGGAGAACATCAGGGGCGGCGTGCCCTTGCTGAACGAGGCGTTTCTCCGAGTGTTCTGGCCGGAGGTGGAAGGCCTGAACTTTGCCAACGGCGTGCGGCTCATCGAAGGCCAGGCTCCGCCGGCCGACCCTCTGGGCTTTCAGAGCCGGTCTTTTACTTTCGCAGCCGACTTCGCCTTCTTCCTGGCTGACGAGGCGGCCTTTAAGAAGCTGTCTGGGGCGAAGGGCGCTTCGGGCTCAAAGCCTTGCTTGTGCTGCCAGAACGTCCTGGGGAGATGCCAGCCCCACGAGATCCCCGCAGACGGCGCCCCTCGGCTGGTGCACTTCTCGACTCCCGATGTGGACACATTCGCGCCACACACCCCAGAAACTCTGGCCCAAGTGTGGGGCCACCTGGCCGGCCAAGCTCTGCTGGTCAACCGGCGTGAGCTCTCGAAGGCAGCCTTCAACCTGCTGCAGCAGAGTGCCGGGCTCCACTTCAGCATCGTCAGCCTCCTGCACCCGCGCATCAGGGAGATCGCGAACCTCCCGCACAGCATCTACTGGGATTGGATGCACTGCTTGGTGGCCAGCGGGGGGGTGGCCCAGTACGAGCTGAACCAGCTGCTCCGCCGCATCGCGGATGAGCGAGATGAACGGGGCAAGCGGGTCATGCCCTTGGACATGGTGCAGAACTTCGCCAAGTACGTGGTATTCCCGAAGGAGGGCGGCTTCGCGCCAAAGCTGATATTGGCCGACCGCCTCCGGGACAAGCCCAACAAGCACATCAAGGCTTTCGCCGCAGAGGTGCTCGGGTGGAGTGTCGTCCTGGGCCTCTTCTGCGACATGATCCTCGTGCCAGCGGGGCGACTCAGGGCAGAAGTCGAGTGCTTCACGTTGCTCGGTCGCATCATCTACCTGCTGCGGTTGGGCAACGGGTGTGTGGCAAGGCTCCGCCTGCTGCGCACTCTGCTCCACGAGCACCATGTCCGGTACATAGCCTTGTACCCTGAGGCAGTCACCCCCAAGGTGCACTGGCTCCGCCACATCCCCGATTGCATCGAGCGCTGGGGTGTCCTCTTCGCATGCTTCGCAACGGAGAGGAAGCACCGGGCTTCGAAGAGGATCGCGACTTTCGCCTTCAGGATGTGGTGCAGCACCCTGCTCCGCCGCACCACCCGGATGCACATGGAGAAGGCCCTGTTGCCGTCGAGCTTCCAGCCAGAACGCCTCGAGCCTGCTGGCAAGCCTGTGCCCGCCAAGTTCCAAAGCCTACTGGCGAGTGCCGGCATCCTGGGCCAAGCTCAGCTGGCCCGGATGGCCGCCAGGGCCCACCTATCCGTGGGGAATGTGGCCAGAGGCGACCTGCTCGGGGTAATGGTGGCCGGGGAGCTTCGTGCAGGATTTGCAGCACAGTTCTTCGCTGTCACGGGGACGGCCGGCGAAGAGTTCTTCGCCCTCGTCCAGAAGTTGCGGCCTCTGGGAGGTAACCGTTTCAGCAGGGCTGCAGGTCACACCGAACAGGGCTTCATGCCTCTGCAAGCTGTGCTGCATGCCTTTCCCTACTTCGTCATGGGGACCGAGGTGTGTGTCGTCGCGGGCATCGACGAGTTCACCTGAGGCTCTGCCGGATCAGCTGAGCGGACAGCAGTTGCATGAGGCGATGTGCATTCCGCCATGTTCTCCCGTGCGAGCACCGCTGCATGGGTCGTAGGCATGCTTTCGTGCGAGGATAC
>CAJQPT010000282.1 GCA_905480285.1 uncultured bacterium | reverse complement strand
GCGGTCTTCGAGGAACAGATCGGAGAGCAGGGCGCCCGCGAGGGCGTAGCCGCAGTTGCTGACGGCGACGGTCCCTTCCCGGTCCTTCAGGATCAGGAGGAGGGCCTTCTCGTAGAGGCGGACGGGGTTGGAGTCATTCATGGTCGGCGGGGGCGGTGGTAGCCCTTCTACGGCGGGCGGGGCAGCGCATTCAACGTACGGGGAGATCCCCCCTGCGCCTCGAGCCACCATGACTTCGCTCGAGATCGGGGCGTCGCGCTACTCTCGGTGGGGAACCGGCGGCCCAGACTCTCCATGAACCCATCACGAACGACCACCCCGCGACTCGCCCCGGCCCTTCTGCTCGGCGTCCTCACAGGCTGCGCCTCCGGACCTACTCCCGCCGAGCCTGTTCCTTCGGGGCCTGCTCCTTCGGGGCCGACCACCTCGCAGGGCGCCCCCGCCGTGCGGGTCACGTCGGCGGACGACCCCGCGCTCGATCTCCTCGACCGGGAGCGACGGGCGCTGACCGAGGCGGGCATGACCCGCGTGGCGATGCCCTTCGGGGTGCTGCTGGCCGCCGACGAGGCGATGCCCTTGGGCTACGTCGAGCAGGCGGCGGCGATCCTCGCCGAGATGCTGGACCAGGACATGGACGGCGTGGCGGACGACCCGACGGTGGCGGCCACCCTCGCCCGCCGCGACGTGGCGTGGCTCGCCATGCCCATGGACCCGGAGCGCTGGGAAGAGGAGCAGCTCCCGCGCCTGATGGAGGACCTGGGCTACGACATCATCATCCCCGAGTGGTGGATGGAGGTCTCGGGCCCCGAGCCGGATCGCCGCGGCCGGGCGGTGATGGTGGAGGAGGTCCACCACTTCATGACGCAGTTCGGCTTCAGCGCGGTCTACCCCGAGGTCTTCGGGGTCGAGGACTGGACCTCGGTGCTGGGGCGCGAGACCGAGCGGGCCCGCTGTCTCTTTTGGCAGCACCCCGAGAACGACTGCCCCGGGAGCCCGGCCGAGATCCCCGGTGACTGCAGCGACCCCAGCTGCGACGCCGTCGAGTTCTACCAGCAGGTGGCGGTGATGCGCGCGGGCATGGAGCCCGGCTGGCTCGGCATCGGGTTCCCGCGGGATCGCGATGAACTGGAGGCGCTCCTTGGAGAGGAGCTCAAGGCCGCGCTCGACGACCCTCGCTTCCACCAGCTTCGGAGCCCGCTCACCTTCGCCTATCCGGTGCTTCGCGCTCGGCCTCGAGTCGGGCCTCGACCGGGCTCCACCGAGGGCTCCACCGAGGGCTCCTCCGAGGGCTCCCCCTAGGGCGCCTTCGCCTCCGCTCGCATCGCGAGGCAGGCTGCGATGCCGAGGTAGGCCAGTGCGATCTGCAGCGCAAGGCTCAGGCCCGCGAGCGTCATCGTCGCCGCCGTCAGTTGGGCCGGTGTCCAGGTTGCGGCCTGGGCACCCAAGAGTCCGGTGAAGAGCGCGAGGAGCCCGACCATCCCAAGGTGCCCGAAGGTCGCCCACAGCGCGAACCGCCGCCACCGCCACCGGCTCGTGGTGAAGTTGAGTTGCCCGGCGAGCGCGGTCAGCGACCAGCCCGCGACGATGATCGTGATCAGCTCCAGGCTCTCGCGCCAGTCGAAGGAGAAGCCCTCCTGCGCCACCACTTCCTGCGGGCGGTGGGACCCGAGCGCCACGATGACGACCAGGGACTGGACCCCGATGAGGAGCGCGAACCAGGCGCGCAGGGCCCCCGATGCGACGCGTCGTAGCGGGAGAAAGGCCAGCGCGAGCAGGACCGCACCGAGCTCGTCTGGAAACACGTCGATCAGGAACCCCGTCTCCGTGACGGCGTCGGGGCCTTCCCACGTGGTGACGGCCTCCGTCCCGTCAGCCCCGACGGTCAAGTCGATGGCGAGGAGCGCGGCGCCCGCGAGGAGGAGCGACATGCTGCGAGCGATCTTGGTCTGCGGCGGATCAGCCATCAGCGCACAGCATACCCAGCCCGGACCATCGTGGCGGTTTGACCTCGTGTGGCTGAGACGGCCGTTGTGGCGCCGCATTGGGGCACCTCCCGCCGCCATCACGGCACATCGCCTCGACGCTGCGCTGGATCGAGGAGCGAGTGCACTATTTTCCCTCACTCCCCGCGCCAGTTTGAGCGCGCTCTTTCCTGCACCTGCCACTCCAACCATGAAGACTCTGCCCCTTCGAAACGCCGCCATCGCCCTCCTCGTCCCTGCGATGACCAGCTGCGCCGCCACCATCCTCGCGGGCGCCCCCAATGCCAACGAGTTGTCGGGCGTCATCGATGCTGAGGATGAGCGATCCCTCGGAGGACGTGCCGTCCTCGGTGCTTACGCGGCGAACGACCCCGGGCCATGGGCGAGTGGATCGCCGATGACGCCAAGGTCGTGTTCAACACCGAGACCGTCGACAAGGCGATCTTCCTGGCGAACGTCTCGGAGCGTCACGGGCAATTTGAGGTCTCGCTGGTGAACCCGATCGTCACCACGATGATCTACAACGACGGCAAGGCGTACACGAATCTTTGGACGACATGGAAGGGCGTCGCTCGATCCACGGGGGAGGAGGTCAAGTCTCCAGCGCAGATGTTCATGACATGGCGGGACGGGAGGATCTCGACCTTCATGCACCACTTCGATCCCGGCCCGCTCGACAGAGCGATCGAGTCCCTCTGACCGCGCACACGCCGCCCCCGTGGATCCAGCCGCCCTGCCGGCTCCTGGGGTCCAGTGAACCGGCGCGCCCTCTCCGCACAGGAGTGGGCGCGCCGGTCATGCCTGGGACCAAGGGCGGGGCCTAGACCAGCTCCAGCGGCCCGTGGTTGTCGCAGTGGTCCCCGTGCGGATGGTGCAGGTGCCCATCGACCAGGTAGTCCACGTGATCTCCATGGGGTACGGCTTCGTGGCCGCAGCCCGGTCCGTGCACATGGGAGGCGTCGTGAGTTCCGCACGCGTGCTGTGGCGTGCACTCCGCCGGGTTCTGCGAGCTCACCTCGATGCGGTGCTCGTCCACGTGATCGTCGTGGGGGTGATGCATGTGCCCGTCATGGAGGTAGTCCACGTGGTCGCCGTGCTTGACGCCGGTGTGCCCGCAGTTGGGTCCGTGGGCGTGATCGTGGTCGTCGTGCTTGTTGCAGTTCACTTCGGTTCTTCTTCTGCGGCGTGTTCGAACACGCCCTGGAGGAGTTCGTCGATGTGGTGGTCGGCGAGGGAGTAGTACTGGTGCTTGCCCTCACGCCTGCGCGTGAGCAACCGCTCGCCCCTGAGGACGCGCAGCCTTGCGGAGATCGTGGAGAGCGAGTCGCCCGTGAATTCAGCCAGCTCCGTGACGCAGCGCTCTCCCGGTCGAAGGAGCTCGAGCAGGCGCAGCCGGCCAGGATCCCCCGCGGCGCGGAGGATGGCCGCCGCCCTCTCGAGCACCCCGGCCGAGGAGACCGTCGGGGCCGCCATGGAGCCGTGGTTGCAGTCGGGCTTCTCACTCATTGACTAAGACAATCTATCAATCGTTCAATCGAAAGGTCGAGCTGAAGCCGGTTTCTCGGCCACCACTGCGTCGCCGCTGGCGCGTGAGCCCCGGCCCAGAGGTGCCCAGGGGTCCATCTCAGGGTCCTGGGAGCCGTCGGTTCCACGCGGGGTTCGAGCCCCACGGCTGGAGCTCGGGGCGCCGCTCGTGAGCCCTGCCCACCGCGACCTCGCTGTCCGGCGCGACGGAGGGTCCAGCTTTCGGAGGGCCCAGCGTTCGGAGGGCCCAGCTTTCGGAGGGCCCAGCGTTCAGGGGGCCCAGCGTTCAGGAGGCCTGCAGGCTGCCGGCGTGACCCTCACCTCCGAGCCCCTCCCTCCCCCGTGCTTCTTCCTCGGCGGGTCGCGCTGACCGCGAATGGAGCCTGCCCTCTCCGGACCCTGGACTGGCTCTCAGTTGGCTCTCAGTTGAGAGCTAGCCGGCCCTTGGAGCAGTGCACGGTCGGGCTCGTGTCGAGCGAGGGGTCCGTGCTCCCGGGGATGTCGCCCGTCCAGGGGCCCAGGGAACGGACCTTGCTACAGTCCTCCGCGATCGTCCCAAGCGAATTAGATGGGACGCACCCCTCCCTGCTCTCTGATCCCTATGAACCGGCTCTTCACCCGTCTCGCCCTCATCGGGCTCCTCGTCCCCGCATTCACCAGCTGCGTCAGCACCCGCGCCGGCGCCCCCAACGGCAGTGATTGGTCGGGCATCATCGATGCCGACGACGACCGCTCCAGGGGAGGGCGTGCCGTCCTCGATGCCTACGTGGCGAATCATCCCGCGGCCATGGGGGAGTGGATCGCCGACGACGCGGAGATCCTGTTCAACTCGGAGGTCGTCGACAAGGCCGCCTTCCTCGCCGGCGTCTCCGAGGATCACGAGCGCTTCGAGGTCTCTTTGGTGAACCCGGTCGTCACGACGATGCTCTACAACAACGGGAACGTCTACACGAACCTGTGGACCACCTGGAGGGGCGTCGCCCGTGCCACGGGCGAGGAGGTCGAGTTCCCCGTTCAGATGTACATGACCTGGGAGGACGGGAAGGTCAGGTCGTTCATGCACTTCTTCGATCCGGGGCCCCTTGAGGAGGCCGTCGAGGCCCTCGAGACCCTCTGAGGACCCGGTTGGCTGAGCCTCGCTGACCGGAGCTTGATTGCCTCCGTTGCTGGCGCTCCTTGCGGACGCGGGCCAAGGGCCGGACGGCGCTCATCCGTCCTGTCCCGTGCCCGCGCCCTTGGCCATCGCGCGCTTCAGGCGCCCGCTTGGTTCCATGGCTCGGACGTGCTTCGCGCCTGGGGGGCGACGTCCCGTGGTGGGGCCGATCCAAGTGCTTCGGGCTGGCCCTGGTGCTTTGGGGCGCCTTGGTGTTTCGGGGGGGCATCGCGCGGCGCGAATGCTCGGGGACGGCGAGCATCACGGGTCACGGCTTGTTCAGCGAGGCGTTCGAGGAGAGACTCCTCGACCCATGAAGCGATCCCTGACCCCTCGAAGTCTCCCCTGCGCCATCCTGACCTTCAGCGCCCTCGGCTGCGCATCCGCGCCGGGCCATCACCCGCTGACGATGGCGACGATGTACGCGCAGTCCGCCGAGTATGCGGCCGCGTCGCGCTCGGTCTACGCGGCGGCCCGCGTCCAGCTCGACGACGCCCTCGCTGACCCGGACTGGTCGGCCGCGCTCGAGCAGGGCGTCGACTTCGCAGGCAAGCCACCGGCGATCGTGCTCGATGTCGACGAGACGGTGCTCGACAATTCGCCGTACGAGGCGCGGCTGATCGAGGACGGCGCGAGCTACCCCTCGGGATGGGATGCGTGGTGCAACGAAGGGATCGCCGATCCCGTGCCTGGGGCGCTCGCGCTCACGAAGTATGCGGCGGAGCGGGGGGTCACTGTCTTCTACCTGACGAACCGCAAGGCGCACCTCGAGGAGGGCACCTACCGCAACCTGGTGGCCCGGGGGTTCCCGGTCGACGGAGGACTCGACGCGCTGCTGATGGCGGACGAGCGGCCCGATTGGACGTCCAACAAGTCGAGCCGCCGTCAGCATCTCTCGGCCACGCACCGCATCGTCATGATGTTCGGCGACAACCTCGGAGACTTCGTGGCGCGGGACGAGGCTCGCGGCACGCCTGCGGAGCGTGAGGGAGTCATGGCGCGCCACGGGGAGTGGTGGGGCACGCGCTGGTTCATGGTCCCGAACGCGATGTACGGCTACTGGGACGGAGCGGTGCTCGACTACGACTATGCACGTGGCGAGGCTGAACTCGACCGGCTGCGGCTGAACGCGCTCGAACAGAAGCGCTGAGGCACCCCGCGGCCCCGCCGACCCACACCCGTTTCCAGTCGCTGTGCCGATGCGAAGGCGTTGCACGGAAGGTCGGGGCGCCCTGGGCTGTTGGGGAGGCTGAGAGCGGCAGGGGTGCGCTCGGTGCCTCTCCCAATCACCCGGAGATCCGCCTCGCTTCGTGGCTGGGGAGGACTCCACCGGTGGTAAGCCGAAGACGCCCGTGCCCGTGCCCGTGCTCGTGTCCGTGTCCGTGCCAGGGCCATCCCACGCCGCGCCATTCGTCCAGAGCTCCGGCCTCACCGGCCGGGGCATTCGTCTTCATGCGTCGTCTGCGCATTCGAGGCCCGGCCGCACACGGGGAGTCCTGCGGGGGGCGACTGTCCCTCGGGTCGACTCCCGTGGTACCGTCCGTCCTCAATGGATGGGCTCCAGCGTCTGCTAGCCTCGCGCTCTATCCCCTCGGCCTCTGCGCCGCACGATGACGATGACGCCCGACGCCGCACGAACACTGACGGTGGCCAGCCGCGGCCCCAGTCGCGTCCCCAACGGCGGCCTCACGCGGGGCCTCACGCGAGGCCTCACGCGGGGCCTTGCGCTGGTACTCGCCGGCCTCCTCGGTGCCTGCTCGGGGAGCGAGGATCCGCAGGGGGACGCGCCGGCCGGGGCACCCCAGGGCAGGCTCCGGCTGCAGCTCGATGGGCCGGCTCCGATCGCGGAGGCTCCGCGGACGGTCTGGCAGACCAGCGCGGCCGAGGACACGGATAGGTGGTGGTCGGACGCCGCACGCTCGACGGCGCTGGAGAAGGACGGCGACCGAGGCCCGAGGGTTCGCTTCGAGGACCCCGACGCGTTCGCCGTCCTGCTGCCCGGCCCGTTTGATCCACGCACCTTCAACCGCCTGCTGCTCACTCTGGATCTCAACAGGGTCGAGTACCTGGAGCTCTCGCTCCGCCGAGAGGGCGCGAAGAGCTTTGTGCTCAAGGGACGCGAGCTCTATCCCGACGAGCGCACGCAGGTGATCGACCTGGCAGGCCTCCCTCGCGATGCGGGCCCGTTTGACGACCTCTTGCTGGTGTTCGCTGGCGCCTCGGGCTACGTCGAGCTTGAGCGCTGCGAGCTCGTGAACTGCCCCGTCACCACGTACCTGCCACCGTCCGCTGCACCGACCTCCATCCGGATCGGGACCGATCACCGCCCCGGTCTGGGAGTGTTCCCCGGGGCCCCTGCGGTTGCGAGGTTCGTCCCACGGGATGGGGAGCGGCTCGAGCTCGCGCTCGGCGTCCCTGCACTCGCGGCGGGGGGAGGCGGTCGAGTCAGCGTCACCATCGGCGGGTCTGGGGGAGTGGAGCGGCAAGATCGGACGATCGAGGAGCTGCGGGGGACCTGGGACCAGCTCGTCTTCCCCCTCCGGTCATTCGTCGGTGAGAGCGTCGAGGTGCGCGTCGAGATCCTGGACCCGCCAGCAGGGGAGCTCGTCGGCGTTGCGGTCTCGAGTCCACGTAGGGTCCAGCGAAGACCCGAGGCTCCGACCGTCCTGCTGGTCACGTCCGACACCCATCGAGCCGACCATGTGGGCGCTGCAGGTGCCGGAGTGGATGTGCGCACCGAGACGCTCGACGAGATCGCCGCGACGGGTGTGCTCTTCCTCGACGCCATGAGCGTCTCCAACGTCACGGTCCCATCGCACGCCTCGATCCTCACCGGACTACCGCCAGCGCAGACCGGAGTGCTCGGTAACCTCGACTCACTCGCGTCCGAGGCGGTGACGATCGCGGAACGCTTCAGCGAGGCGGGCTATACCTGCATGGCGTCCGTCAGCACGGTGCTCCTGGCGCCGGACACCAGCGGACTCGGTCAGGGGTTCGACCGCTTCGACCGACCTCTTGAGGGCCAGCGAGATTCGGTTCGGACGATCCGAAACCTCGCGGCCTGGCTCCCTGAGGTCACGGATCAGCCGCTCTTTGTCTGGCTGCACCTCTACGACGCGCATACGCCCTACGATCCGCGCCCGCGGTTTCGGTCTCATTACCCCGCAGACCGTGACCCACGCTCAGCGGACTTGCCCGAGCTTCCCGCGCACCAGCGGGCGTTCTGGGACCCGTCGATTCGCGACCGGGCGTACGTCGAGAGCCTCTATCGGAGCGAGGTCGACTACGTCGACTTCCGTCTGGGGAAGCTGCTCGATGCGCACCCGCGGCTCGCGACAGGGACCATCGCGGTCACCGCGGACCATGGGGAGTCTCTGGGGGAGCAGGACGTCTGGTGGTCCCACGACCTGCTCGACGCGAGCACGCTACGAGTTCCCCTTCTCCTGCGCTGGCCCGAGGCGGCCTCGGATCGTCGCGGTCGACGTGTGCGAGCTCCGGTGAGCAACGCGCAGCTCGGAGAAGCCCTGCTGGACCTCGCTGGCCTCCCGGCGGTGGTCGGGGGGGACTCCCTGCTCGCCGCCGCCGAAGAGCGTGTCGGCGCGGGCGCCCCGCGCTTCGCGATCGCCGACGACGGGAAGGCCTGCTCGATCGAGGCAGAGGGCTGGCTGCTGATCCTGCACCTCGCGGATCAGCAGGTCCCGCCCGGTGGGCCTGTCCTCCGGGAGCGACACCAGGTGAACCTCTACAACCTCGGCGCCGACCCGCTCTGTGAGGTGGACCTTGTGGATCGCGAGCGGTCGCAGGCGACACGGCTGCGTCAGGCGCTCATCCGGCACCTTCGCTCGGCCACGCTGGAGTTCGCCGGGGAGCGCAATGTCTCCGCCGCCTTCCAGGCTGAGCTCGGCGGGCTTGGCTACAGCTCAAGGGGGCGCGCCGCGGGCACGCTCTTCGACGAGGACTGTGAGTGCGCGCGTTGTCGAGCGCTGCGCTGAGTCAAGCGGGTGATGGGGCCTCGTCTCGGGTCGGCGCCAGGTTGACCTGGGGCGTTGAGCCGACCGGCGGCACGAGGCCGGCAGAGCCAGCAGGCGAGAGCCCCCGGGTCGCTAGCGGGCCTTCGCCTCTGGCCTTTGGGCGAGGCCCAGTTGGTAGGAACCTGTCGGTATGAACCTGTCGGTGTGACCCGTGCGGTACGAATCGCGCGGTGAGACCCGGGCTGTGGGGCCGATGGGATGGGGCCTGTGCGGTGAAGTCCACGCGGTGTAAACCCGTCACCCAGGGTCGACTCTGGACCCGGGCGACGGCGGCTCAGGCGCGCGCGCGACCCCAGTCGCCCGCGCCAGTTCCCTCCACCCATCCCTGCTCCTGCCGGGCTCTGCGTGCCTGTTCGGTCGAGGGGAAGTGATAGCCTGCGTCCATGGCGCACACTTCTGACCTTTCCCTCCCGGTGCGGTTGTTCCTCCGCGCCTACCGCTGGCGGCGGATCGACCCTGTCCCGTTCACCGCGTGCACCAAGCCGTTGGAGGAGTGCACGGTGGGGCTGGTGTCGAGCGCAGGGTTGGTGCTCCCCGGGATGACGCCCTTTGATGGCGCTCTGCGCGGCGGCGACTGCAGCTGGCGCATCATTCCTGGTGATGCGGACAGCTCGAAGCTCATGGACGGGCACCGGTCGGACGCCTTTGACCACAGCGGCATGGCCAGCGACCCCGAGCTGGCCTTTCCCATCGCTCGGCTGCGTGAGTTGGCGGGGGCGGGGGAGGTCGGCGCGGCGGCCCGGCACCACGCATCCTGCATGGGGGCCATCACGGCCACGGGCCGCCTGGTGAAGGAGACGGCGCCTGAGATCGCCGCGCGGTTCGTGGAGGACCAGGTGGACGTGGCGCTGCTGGTGCCGGTCTGACCCATGTGCAACCAGACCGTGGGTCTGGTCGCCGCCGAGCTCGAACGGCACGGCATCGTCACCGTGGCGCTCCAGCTCCTGCGCAGCGTGGCGGAGAAGGTGCGCCCGCCCAGGGCGCTGTGCCTCCCGTTCCCCCACGGCTACCCCCTGGACACACCTGGGGACGCGGAGCGGCAACGCGCCGTGCTACGGGCCGCGTTGGGGCTGGCCCAGGCGCCTGGGCCCGGGCCAAGGCTCATGGAGTTCCGGGGCGGCGTCTGAGGCCGAGGCGCCAGCCACCTCTATCTGTAGGCGCGAGTGAAAGCGCTGGCGCCCAGGCCCCATGAACTGGGGACCTGGTGCAAGGCCGCCCGTCCTCGTCGTCGTTCGCCTGTTGGTCGTTGCGATCTCTCGCTGTCGGGTCGGCCGGACCGGGCCGGGTCGGCCCGAATCGGGTGAGATCGGGCCGGACCAAATCGGGCCGGACAAAATCGGGCCGGACAAAATCGTGCCGGGATGAGATGGGCGTGGGGCCTCCTCCAGTCGGCGCCGGCGTGGACTCGGAGACTCCTCAGGTGTCGGTTGCTATCCGGAAACGATCAGTTTAGGATGGTGCCCATGAGCCCTGGACCCAGCAAGACCTTTGATCCCGACCAGGCCCTTCTGTTGGCTCGCGACACCTTCTGGCGCCTCGGGTTTGATGGCACGGGCATCAGCGATCTGGAGGTCGAGCTGGGGATTGGCCGCAAGAGCCTCTACGACACCTTCGGCAACAAGCGCGAGCTGTACCTGAAGGCGCTCCAGTGCTACGCGGACACGGTGATCCAGAGACTCTGTGAGCGACTTGAGGATCCCAGGGGCAGCGCCATCGCGAACCTGGAGAGGACCCTGGAGCGTCTGGCGCAGCACCACGGCGCTGGAGAGAGCCTGGGCTGTCTGCTGGGCGTCGCCATGGCCCAGGCGCAGCACGAGGACGAGGAGCTCGCGCAGCTCATCCGCACCTACCTCAAGCGGCTGGAGCGCGCCCTCGAGCGCGCCCTGCGCCAGGCCCAGCTGGACGGCGACGTGCGCAGCGAACTGTCGGCGCGGGACACCGCCCGCAATCTCGTCGCCCTGACCCAGGGCCTGGCCCTCATGGGCCGGGTGAGCGAGAAGCCCGCCATGCCCCGCGCGGTCGTGCGTGCCAGCCTCGCTGCTGTGCGCACCTGATGGCGCCCCAGGTGGCGACACAGATGGCGCCCCAGGTGGCGACACAGATCGCGCCCTTCCCGAACATGATCCACTTCAGCTGCCCCCGGCGACCCAGGTCGCTCACCATCTCCATCCTCGCCGCGCTCTTCATCCTCTTCCTGGGCTCCACGGCCCGGGGAGGCCAGGCGGACGTTCCTGCGGTCGCGGCCCTCGAGCAAGGGTCCTCCTCCGCGGAGGGCCTGCGCTTCCCGGTCTCCACGGCCCTGGCGGAGGGGCTCTCGCCCGAGGGGCTCGAATCCCTCGATGCCCTGGTGGCGCAGCTGGTCGCCGACGACGAGGTGGTGGGGGCCGAACTGATGGTGATCCGCAACGGTCGTACGGTGCTCCACAGCGCGCACGGGTGGCGGGACCGCGAGGGGGCCCTGCCCATGGAGACGGGGTCGCTCTTTTGCGTGCGGTCCATGACCAAGCCCCTGGTGGGCGTCGCGATCCACCAGCTGGTGGAGGACAAGGCGCTCAAGCTGAGGGACCGGGTCGCCGAGTACCTCCCCGCGTTCGACGTCGACGGCAAGCGTGAGATCACGGTGCAGCAGCTCCTGCAGCACACGAGCGGGCTCCCCATGTCTGAGATCATGACCTCGGATCCGCGCGAGCTGACCAGCATCCGGGCCGTGGCCGATCTCGGCGGCGCGTCGCAGCTGGAGTTCGAGCCGGGGACGGGGTTCCGGTACAGCGACCAGGGGACGGACACGCTCACCGCGCTGGTCGAGATCGTGAGCGGCCAGCCCGCGGAGGCGTTCATTCAGGCGCGGATCCTCGATCCGCTGGGCATGGACGAGAGCCGCTGCTTGCTCACGCCGGAGCACCTGCTCGATGGGCGCAGCGCGTCCAAGTACGCGGGGAGCGCTGGCCACTGGAATCGGTACTGGCAACCGAGCGACGGCCCGCTCTTCCCCGTGTTCCTCGGGTCGCAGGCGCTGTACTCGACCGTTGAGGACTACGCGCGGTTCCTGGACATGCTGATGGCCCGGGGGCGCGGTCCCGGTGGGCGCCTGCTCAAGTCCAGCTCCGTCCGGCGCATCACCTCGGCTGGCCCGCACCCGATGGTGAGCTCGACCGGGCTCCCGGGAGCCGAGACGGGCTACGGGTCGCTCATGCAGCTCTGGACCAAGCCCGCCGAGAAGGAGGGCCGGCGAGACCTCGTGGCCTTCGGGCACACGGGCTCGGACGGGACGTACGCCTGGGCCTTCCCTGAGCAGAAGACCATGGTCCTCTACTTCACCCAGTCCCGCGGCAACGTGACGGGGCTACGCCTGGAGGAGGTGCTCGGGGAGCTGCTCCTCGGCGTGCCCTTCGACCCGATCCAGGCCGCGCCGCCCCTGGAGCCGTACCTCGGCTACTACTTCGAGGGCGAGGGGGACCGCTATCGGTCCATCATCCGCGATGGGGACGGGCTCGCGCTCGAGATCCTCGGGCGCGCGGTGGTGCCCCTGGTCTACGTGGGGGACGACCGCTGGAAGCTCAAGCCAAACCCCGCCAACGTGATCGCCTTCGACCGGGACGCGGGGGGAGCCATCACGGGCTACCACATCGGGGAGCACCAGGAGTTCAAGTTCACGCCGTCCAAGGACCTCCCCTCCATCGACGCGGTCTGCGAGGGCGTGCAGGCGTTCCACCGCATGGACCTGCTCGAGGGCGTGGGGCCTTTGCGCCTGGAGCACGCGATATCGATGCCGAAGCTGAAGCGTGAGGGGACCTCCACTTCCTGGCTCGGGTGGCCGAACCGCTGGCGGTCCGACGAGTCCATGGGTGAGGACTTCGAGCGCATCGGTTTCGACGGCGAGCAGGTGTGGACCGAGTCAAGCCGCGCACCCCGCACCGTGGCGGACGCGGAGCGGACGGCGCAGCTCATGGGGGAGGCCCCGCAGGCTCGGTTCGGTGACTGGAGGAAGGCCTTCCCGGGAGTGCACGTGGTGCAGCAGATCGTGACCGGCAGCGCAGAGGTCGTCTTGCTGGTTCGAGCCGGCGACACGTCGGGGCCTGCGCCCACATTCTACGTGGAGGCCGAGAGCCTGCGGCTCGGGCGGATCGACGACTTTGCCGCGATCCCCGGGGTGGGCCGCCTCGGCCGTGAGACCACGTTTCGGAGCTTCCGTGAGGTCGAGGGCATGCAGCTCCCCGACCGCGTCGAGGTTCAGCTCGCGAACCCGATGATTGGCAAGATCATGCTCGAGCTGACCTCGGTCACCGCCGGGGCCCCGGTCGTGGACGGTGTATTCCGCCTCGAGGCCGATCCGCACGTGGATCGATGAACTCACGCCGGGCTCCGCGCACCGCAGGCCCTCGGGGGGCGAGTCCCCACGACGAGGCGGGGGGCCTTGCTTACCAGTGGGCCGACTCCTGGTAGGCGCGCCCGGTCTTGGGGTCGTACAGGATCCTGTGCGAGGTGCCCCTCGCCATCCACATGTCGTAGTTCACCACCCCCTCGTGCCAGGGCCAGTCGACTCCCCTGGAGCCCTCGAGGACCCTGTCGAACCACTCTTCGTCGATGGGGTCAGGACCCTCGAAGCCCTGGAAGTGCGCCTCGAGGAACCTCTCCAGGTCTGCCTTGCTGACGGTGTACTGGGCGGTGTGGTCGAGACCGGCGGCGTGGAGGGTGATGTCCGTGGCCTTGGGCGGCGTCAGGTCCCCGTACATGGGGAACATGAAGCTGGTGGTGTTGTGGTGCGACGTCGAGAAGAACGTCATGTAGCCCAAGCCGCCCAGGATGAGCACGCCGACCAGCCCCGTGGCGAGGGTCTTGAGGAGGCAACCGACCACTGCGGCGCCGCGGCGGGAGTCCTGCGATCTGAACTTGTCGGTGGCGACGGTCTTCATGGATCCTTGGCTTTTTCGCGGGTCTGGATGCGCGCGGAGCGCTCCGTCGGAGCCCAAAGTCTAGCGCCCCGAGGTCGAAAAGCTCTCCGTGGGAGAGCTTTAATCGGATGGGCGGCAGGCCGCGCAACGAGGGCAGAGCAACACCTGGGGGGAACGCCCCCGACGAGCGGTGGATGGGTGCCTGGCTCCGTACTTTCGCTCGATCGGCGCGCCGGTGGACGCGTCGACGACCTGGACGTTGCCGGCCCGCGCCCCTGTCGGGGGGTCGAGCGGGTCGAGCGGGGCGAGGGGGATAAGCGATCCAAGCTGCGACTTGGCGGAGCGTGGGATCGTGGGGGGGGGAATCGGAGTTGTCGGGGGGGGCGGAGAGGCTTGCCCGCTGCGCGGTCGGGTCCGCCTGGGCCCCTCCTGTCGCGGAGCGGCCCTCAGAGGAAGGTCACAGAGCAGCCCTGCGTGAAGTTGGAGGACGCACCGTCGCGGTGCCAGAGCTGGAAGTTCCAGGTCTCCCCAGCCTGAACGGCCACGGAACCCGTGGGGCTCGGGAGCTGGGTGAGGTCCACCGGCAGGGAGATCTCGCCGCCGAAGTCGGACTGCATGATCTGCCCCTGTCCCACGAACCGGCCGACGGCGCCTCCGAGGCAGAGGTTGCCGTCGCTCCCGCCGGCACCCGGCGCGAAGGCCTGGGTGGCGCTGACGAGGAAGTAGCCGAACGTCTGCGTGGGAAGCCCGGTCGCCGTGACCGAGAGGTCATTCTCTCCCGGTGCCTGCAGGCCGTACGCCCGGGTCGTCCCCGCGGCGCCCGTGGAATTGGGAGAGGCTTGGCAGTACGGGGCACCTAGCGTGGTCCCCGGAGCCGCATCCACCGTGACCGCCTCCACGTCGAACTGGACCGTCCCGCTGGGTCCGTTGATGGAGGCGAAGGGGATGAAGCTCGAGAGCGTCAGGCTCGTTCCGTAAAGGTCTCTGACATCCTGCGATGCAAGCGCGGCCGCGGTGACATCCACGAGCTGGACGAGAAAACTCGTGGAGGGATCGCTGCCGAGCTGGGCGTTGATCGCGAAGAGGTCCCCGAGCTGGCCGAAGTCGTTTCGGATGTTGAGTCGGTTCAGGGTGGAGAACCCGAGCCCATCCGTGGCCTGCCCCACGGTGATCGACGATGACGGTGTGTTGACGGTGTAGAGGTACTCGCCGAACGGAAGCTGGCGGGCGATCTCGGCGTCGAACGTGATCGTGACCCGGTCCCCGGGGCTGGTGGACGAGAACGGGGTGCCGGGGAGTCCCGCCCCGTTGATCGAGGTCACCGTTCCTGTGCAGGTGATGCGTGCATCCTCGCCGTGGACGTGGGCGCCGGAGAGGCCGGCGGCCACGGCCAGCGCCGGAAGGAGCCTCGTGGGGAGGCGTTGAGTGGTCATGTCTGGGATCTCCTTCGCCGAAGGGGGCGAGCGGCGCGAAGAGCGATCTCCTCCGGGGGAGGCATCGGTACGCAACGGTCGAGACTAAGCACCGAAGCGGCGACCATGCGCGTCAATCGACTCCCTTAGCTCAGGAGCCGCCCCCGAGCGTCACAGGGCGGGGCATCCCAGGCTCGAGTTCGGTCCACCAGTGATCCTGCGTCCGCCGTGGATGGCACAGGCGTCGTGATGTCATCGAGCGCACTGTTGGACGGGGCCGTCGGCGCCCTCACGGCTGCTGAGGCCCGGTGGGACTCCGGAGTGCCGGACGCTCCCCTTCGCCATCGCTAGCCGACGTTGTGGATTTCGCGAAGCTTCCCCATCAACCAGCCCGTCAGGGCGAAGGCGAGCGCGCCGATCGGAGCCTTCAGGATGGCGAGGGCAGCGGGTCCGTGGAAGAGTCCGAGGAGGCTCCCGAGGACCGCCATGGCGATGGGCCAGGACGCCTCGGAGTCCGTGGTCTCCAGGGCCGCAAGGCCCGCAAGCGCTCCTCCGGTCGTCATGAGGAGCCAGCCCCCGAAGGAGAGGCTTGCGAGGAGGGGGGTGGTGAGCGCGACGACGAGGATCCCGCAGCCCACGGCGCTGAGTCGCCGGGCCACCTGCGCTCGGCCCCGATCCTCGGCGGTCGGTCGCAGCACGCGATCGCGCCGAGTGCGGCCGCTGGGGTTCCTCCGGTCAAAGGCCGCGGCCTGGACCTTGTGCTCGCCGTGTGACTCTTGGGGCGTCTTTGAGGGGAGGCGGGTCGGGGTGAACTCTGGATCTGGGACCGGGAGGGAGGACGGGTCGAGCCTCAAGGGCGCCTCACGCTCCGGGACCAACGGGAAGCGTGGGGTCTTGGTGAACGGGGGCGGCCAAGGGGCCGGTGCGTCCGAGGGCTCCGCCGTGGGAGGCCCTGCGCTGGGAGGCCCTTCGCCGAGTAACTCGGCGGGAGTTCCGCGGTCAAGGTCGACGCCTTGGCTCTCCCTCTCGGGGCGCTCGCCTGACCGAAGCTCCATGGGGCCATCATCGTCCGGCCCCGGAGCTTCCCTGAAGCGTGGCCCGGTGACAGGCTCCGTTGCGAGACAGTCGAAGGGTCCGCGTCCGAGCCGCGTCCGAGCCGCGTGTCGCCGGACCGAGAGCTGGTGCGGGCGAGTCGAGGGCGGCTGCGCATCCTGGCGAGACGTGGACGCCGGTGGCCAGGGGGACTGGCGGCTCCTGGGCGGCTCCTGGGCGGCGGGGCGGGCGTGGGGCAGCTGAGGCGTGGCGGGTGGTTCGTGCCATCCTCGCCTGCCTCTGGAGTCAGATCGCAGTGCCCCCGGACTCACCGGTCCGGATCCGGATGCACTGCTGGAGCTCGGTGACGAAGATCTTGCCGTCGCCCACCTCGCCCTCACCCCGGCGGGCAGCCTCGAGGATGGCATCGATGGTGACCTGGGCGAAGTCGTCGTTGCACGCGATGTCGAGCCGGACCTTGGGGACCAGTTCCGGGCCCACCTCGAGGCCGCGGTAGATCTCGAGGCTCTCCGCCTGGCCGCGGCCTGAGCAACGGGTCACGGTGATGCGGGTGATGTCTGCCTTGATCAGCGCTTGCCGGACCTGGTCCAGTCGCTCGGGGCAGATGATGGCGGTGATGAGCTTCATGGTGTGCTGTCCTCGGCGCTCAGTTGGGGTTCAGCAGGCCGTAGCCGTGCTCGCCGTGCATGCTGTGGTCCATGCCTGCCAGCTCGCCGCGCTCCTCGAGCCGGAGTCCGACGGTGCGCTCCACGAGGACGAGGAGGACCAAGGTCCCGATTGCGGAGGCGCTGCCGGCCACCAGGACGCCTGTGACCTGGTGCGCGAACTGGGCCCAGACCCCGCCCTCGGGGACGTCGCGCAGGAAGGCGGTGAGGCCGAGGGCCCCGACGATGCCGCCGACGCCGTGGATCCCGAAGACGTCGAGGGTGTCGTCGTAGCCGAGGCGGTTCTTGACCGCGATCGCACCGTAGCAGGCCGCCGAGGCCATGAGGCCGAGGGCCATGGCCCCCACGGGGAGGACGTCCCCGGCCGCGGGCGTGACCGCGACGAGTCCGGCCAGGATGCCGGAGACCAGCCCCAGGCTGGTGGCCTTGCCGTGCCTCCAGCCCTCGATGATCATCCACCCGAGCGCGCCGGCCGCGGCCGCCGCCTGCGTGGCCGTGAGGGCTTGCGCCGTCTTCAGCCCGCTCTCGACCGAGCTGCCCGCGTTGAACCCAAACCAGCCCACCCACAGCAGGCCAGCTCCCATCATGGTCATGACGAGGTTGTTGGGGTGCATCGCGACCCTAGGGAACCCGCGCCGCGCGCCGAGGTAGAGGGCCGCGACGAGGCCCGCGACGCCTGCGGAGATGTGGATCACGGTGCCGCCGGCGAAGTCGATGGCGTCCCCGGTCAGGAAGCCGCCGCCCCAGATGATGTGGGCCAGCGGGTTGTAGATCAGCAGGCTCCAGAGCGCGATGAACACACAGTAGCCGAGAAAGCGCACGCGTTCAGCGAAGGCGCCCGCGATCAGGGCTGGCGTGATGATGGCGAACTTCCCCTGGAACATCGCGAAGACGTACTCGGGAATCCCGCCCTCCATGATGGTCTGGTCAATCCCCGCCAGGAGGACCTTGCTCGAGTCCCAGCCGAAGATGCCGCCGACGCTGCCGCCAAGGGAGCCGCTGCCGCCGAGGGAGACGCTGTCGCCGAAGGAGATGGCGTAGCCGACGGCGACCCAGAGCACGCCGATGATCGCCATCGCGGCGAAGCTGTGCATCATCGTCCCGAGGACGTTCTTGGTCCGCACCAGCCCGCCGTAGAACATGGCGAGTCCGGGGACCATCAGCAGCACCAGCGCGGTGCTCACGAGCATCCACGCGGTCGTGCCCGTGTCGATGGAGGGCTGCGCGGAAGCCCCTGCCTCCGCGATGACGGAGAACGGGGGCGCCGTAACTTGGAGGGTCAAAGGTCTGGTCTCGATGCGGTGACAGGAACGGTCCCTGCAATCGCGGATGGGGAAGGGCGCACGCCCTCGCGCTCAGTGAGCGTGATTCTGTTCGCCAGCAGCGGAGGATCCAGCGGCTTCCGAGCGAGAATTGACGGGGCGCGACAGCCCGACGCAGTTTCTTGCACGGCCGCCCCCGCCGACCAGGCTCGACTCCGGCGTGCCGCCGCCGGGGGAGGCGGCTCCCGGGAGAGCGAGCAAGGAGTCGACCGGACGGCGGGCGGGGGCTCCCTGGCGAGGCTTGTCTCTGACACGCCCCAAGCTCCGGTGCCTACTCATCGATCGGCTCGCCGCCGGGGCCGTCGGGTACGACGACCAGGTCGGCTGGAGCCCGACGGCGGTCTCCGAGAGACGCCCGGGCCTCGGGCTCCAGGAGATGACTCGGTCCCCGAGAGATGAACGGGGCGGCGCCGCGGTGGGACGGCGGGCGCCGACTCGACTCCGGTCGCAGGAGTCCCGGGTTGGGCGACGCGCCTGCTGTCTTGCCGCCACGGCCCCTGTCTTGCCGCCACGGCTCGGGGGCGTCAGCGAACCCGGACAGGCATGGCCGCGTCGACGCGCTCTCGCCAGTCATCGAGCTGACGCCGGAGGTCCTCGGCCAGCTCGGGCTGCTGCGCGGCGAGGTTGATCTCCTCTCCCAGGTCCTCCTGGAGGTCGAAGAGCTCCAGGCTCCCGTCGTCGAAGCGCTCGATGAGCTTGTGCCGGCCCGCTCGGATCGCGCCGCCGAGCCGGTTGGACCGGTGCCAGGCGTAGTTGGGGTAGTGGAAGTGAATGGCCGCGCGGTCGAGAGAGCCTCCTTTCAAGGCTCCTCCAAGGTCAGCGCCATCACCGCAGTAGTCCTCGGGCAGCGCGACGCCGCAGGCCGTGAGGATCGTGGGAAAGAGGTCCGTGGAGATGACCGGGGTGGAGTCCACGCGGCCAGCCTCGGTGACGCCGGGCCAGCGGACCATGAACGGCACCCGGAGTCCGCCCTCGTAGAGGTAGCCCTTCGCCTTCCGCAGGGGCCCGAGATCGGCGACGCTGAGCAGGGCTCCGTTGTCGGAGGTGAAGATGACCACGGTGTCCTCTGCCTGTCCCGTGCGCTCGAGGGCGTCGAGGACCCTCCCGAAGACCTGGTCGAGGGCCTCGGTCATCGCGGCGTATTCGGGCATCTTGATACCAGGCTGGTCGCCGCGCGCGGTGTAGCTCTCGACGAGCTCCTCCGGCGCCTCGATCGGCCAGTGCACGGTGTAGTGCCAGAGCGCGAGAAAGAACGGGTCGTCGTCGTCAGCCTGATCCTCCAGGTAGGCGACGGCCTCCTCTCCGAGACGGTACGGCAGGTACTCACCGTCTACGCGCGAATCTAGGTTGGGGAAGCGGTAGGGCGCGAAGAACCGCCCGGGAC
The DNA here is from genome assembly GCA_905480285.1 of uncultured bacterium. GTDB lineage: Bacteria > Planctomycetota > UBA1135 > UBA1135 > Saltatorellus. The sequence continues at coordinate 516 of CAJQPT010000282.1, read as the reverse complement.
CGCCGGCGCCGTTCCCGCCGAGGTTGATGTCGAAGCCCTGCCGGTCAGGGAACCACTCGTTGGCGTCGTCGACTCGCTGGGGGGCGAGGTGCCACTTTCCCATGAAGGCCGTGTCGTAGCCGGCGGCCGAGAGGAGCTCGGCGAGGGTCACCTCCTCAAGGGGGAGCCGGTCGAGCATTGGCGCCGGCTCGAGGATCGGATCGTCGGGCCAGAACCGCTCGTCGTCCGGCGCGTGGTTGGTGATCCGGATCCGCGCCGGCGACTTGCCCGTCATGATCGAGGCGCGGGTGGGGGAGCAGACGGGCGCGGCGGCGTACCCGTCGGTGAAGCGTACGGCCTCCCGGCTGAACCTGTCGATGCGGGGCGTGTTGACCGCGGGGTTCCCGTAGCACCCGATATCGAAGGCGCCGAGGTCGTCGACGAGGACGAGGACCACGTTGGGCCGCTCGGCGGGTTGCGGGACGTCGGGCGCGCCTGTGCAGGCGGAGAGGGCGGAGAGCAGGAGGAGGCGCATGG
>CAJQPT010000281.1 GCA_905480285.1 uncultured bacterium | reverse complement strand
GAGACGGTGACCGAGTCCGTGCCGCTCTCGGAGAAGGCGGGCCAGTGCTGTGGGGGCGAGGTCAGCCTCTTCCTGGAGTCATTCTGCTGGACACGGCGTCGGCTGGTCATTTTCGGCTGCGGCCACGTCGCCCAGGCCATCGCCGGCCTCGCGGACTACATGGACCTCGACGTGCAGCTCATCGACTCGCGCTCGGCCCAGGAGGTGGAGCCGCCGCTGCCCGAGTCGCCGCCCTACGAGGTCCTCTTCATCGACGCGCCCGAGGAGGAGGTGGACAGCATCCCCGCGGACTCGCTCCTCCTCGTGATGACCCACAGCCACTCCATCGATCAGGACGTCATCGCCCGGGCTCTGCGGCGTGGCTCCTTCCCCTACATCGGGCTCATCGGCTCCGACCGCAAGTGGGCTCGCTTCAAGCAACGCCTCGAGCAGCGGGGCGCGACGGCCGACGAGCTCGCTTCGGTCACCTGCCCGATCGGGCTCTCGAAGGGATCGAAGGAGCCGCGCAAGATCGCCCTCTCCGTGGCGGCGGAGATCGTGGAGGTCGCGGAGCGGCTGGCCAAGGAGAGCAGGCGCTGAGCTCGCTGACCATGGCTTCAGCTCGATCAGCAGAGGCTCGCGCCGCCGAGGCGCAGCCCGCCCCCGGGACAGGCGGGCTCCGCCCGGCGGCGAATCCGGAGCTGCGCCGGTTCCAGCGCGGGCTGCTGCTGCTCCTCGCGCTCGCCGCGGGCTCGCAGGTGCTGATCGCGGGGGAGTCCTTCTCGCACAACCCCATGGTGCTGGTCCCCCAGGTCGATGCGGCCGTGGTGTGGTCGCACGCGGGAGAGATCGCCGACGGGGCGCTCGTGGATGAGGCGCCCTTCGAGACGGCGCCGCTCATGCTCTGGTGGGCCGCGCTCGTCCGTGCCCTGGGTGGAGGGCTCGGCGCCCTCGCGGCTGCACAGTCGCTGCTTCACCTGATCGCCCTTGTCCTCGTGGGTCGACTCAGCAGGCGACTCGCGGCCTCCGCCGGCTCCCCACGCTTTGCGACGTGGGTGGGATGGCTGGGTGCAGGGCTCTTCCTGATCCTCGACGAGCCCGCCGCCGCCACCAATCGGGTCCTCGCGGGCTCGCTGCAGCTCGTCCTGACCGCCGGGCTCCTCGATGCGCTGACCGGGGTCGGCGGGCGTGCCGGGCAGAGCGCGTCGCCGCGGCGGGCTGCGCTCATCGGCGTCCTCACCGGTCTCTGCTGCCTGGCGTTCCCGCCCTTCCTCGTCCTGCTGCCCCTGGTCCCGCTCTGGCTGTTTGCCAGCGGCGTCGGAGGCCAGCGGGCCGCGCTCATCGCGGCGGCGGTTAGCCTCGCGACCGTCGCGCCGGCCACGCTCCACAATCACCGAGCCTCAGGGGAGTTCATTCCGATCAGCTCGCAGGCCGGACTCACGTTCTATCACGGCAACAACCCGGCGGCGGACGGGACCCTCGCCGCGGTCGGGGTGGTGAACAGCAAGGAGGAGCAGGCCCTCGACTCGCTTGTGAAGGCCCGGGCGGCGCTCGGCGACGAGGAGGCCGGGTGGAACCGAGCCAGTCGATACTGGCTGGGCCAGGGGCTCGACTGGTGGAAGCAGGAGCCCGGGAACGCGCTCTCTGTCGCGGGGATCAAGCTCTGGTATACGTTGACGGGGCGCCGGTACGGGGACGTCTATCAGCCCTGGATGGAGCGGCGGGACGGCGTGGCCACGCGTCTCTGGCTCGCGCCACTCCCCCTCGCGTGGATCCTCCCCGCCGGCCTCTGGATGCTGGCCCTGCTGGTCCGGCGCCGGGGGCTCCGCGGGGCCGGACCGTGGCTGCTCGTCGTGGGCGTCCCGCTCGCCGTCTGCGTGGCCTTCTGGTACACGCCGCGATATCGCCTTCCTGCGAGCGTTGGCCTGCTGCCCCTGGCGGCGCTGGCCTGCGGCCTCGTCTTCCGCGACCGTGCCCGGGCGTGGCCGGCGCTGGTCGCGCTGGCGGCGGGCGGGCTCTTTACTGCGCTCAACGGTGCCGTGGGCTTCGACCAGCATGAGCTCCACGAGCGGCGTCACGCGGCACGCATGGCCGCCGCCTTCGGTCGCCTCGAGCGTCACGACGAAGGGCTCCGCTTCCTGCGCCAGGACCTGGCCCTTGCACCCGCTGATCCCGAGGCCAGGAACCGGGTGGTGATGCTGCTCCTGTTCATGGGCCGGGACGCCGAGGCGGCGGCGACCATCGCGTCCGCGCCCCCTGCGGTTCGCGCGATGCCGGGTCCGCGAATGGTCCTGGCGTGGACGCGAGCCACAAGCTCAGTTCCCGCGGCCCGGGATGGGGCGGCAGCGCTGGAGTTGGCCGAGGGGCTGGTGGAGGAGCTCGGGCCCGGCGTCGACTTGCTGGACACACGCGCGGCGGCCCGCGCGCGGGTGGGGGACTTCCCCGGCGCGGTCGCGGACGCCGAACGCGCGCTGGAGTCACTCACACCGTCCGATCCGCTGCGTACGGAGATCGCAGCCCGTCTGGAGCTTTATCGCTCCGGGACAGCGTTCACCCAGCCGATGAACCCAGAGCGATGAAGCACCCCCGCGCCGCAGAACGACTCGTCCTCCTCGCGGCGCCGCTCCTCGGGCTCACCCTCGCCTGCGGCGGCGAGGTGTGCGTCGATCGCCCCAACGTCGTCCTGATCTCCATCGATACCCTGCGCCCTGACCACCTCGGGTGCTACGGCTACGCGCGGCCCACCTCGCCCAACATCGACGCCATCGCCGCCGAGGGTGCGCTCTTCGAGCAGCACATCAGCAGCGCTCCCTGGACCCTGCCCGCGCACGCGGCGATGTTCACCTCCGTCCCCGACAGCGTGCACGGCGTCGTTGACGCGGTGAAGTTCCGCCTGTCGGAGGAGTTCGAGACGCTGCCCGAGTCATTCCAGTCCGCGGGCTACTCGACCGCCGGCTTCTTCGCCGGCCCGTACCTCCACCCCGCCTTCGGCCTCGGCCAGGGATTCGATCGCTACGTGGACTGTGTCGAGACGGTGCCCGATGGCCAGGTCGACGCCGACAACGAGTGGTCCATGCGCGACCCGGTCCTGCGAGCCTCCCACCACGGTGTGACCAACGACAAGGTCTATGCGGAGTGGCAGCGCTTCTTTGGAGAGGCCTCCGAAGGGTCCGAGCCGTTCTTCGCCTTCGTGCACCTCTGGGACGTGCACTTCGACTTCACGCCGCCAGCGCCCTACGACACGCTCTTTGACCCCGACTACGAGGGGCCGTATACCGGGCGAGACTTCTTCTATGACCCCGCCATCAACGCGGCGATTCCGGCGCGAGACAAGGAGCACATCATCGCGCTGTACGACGGGGAGATCGCCTGGACCGACGAGATCGTCGGGCGCATCCGCCACGACCTTGGCGCGGCGGGGCTCCTCGAGGACACGATCTTCGTGATCACCTCGGACCACGGCACCGAGCTCTTCGATCACGGTGGCAAGGGGCACCGAACCACCCTCTACGACGAGCAGATTCACATCCCCCTCATCGTCCACTACCCGGGCGTTGTTCAGGCCGCACGCTTCGGCGGCCAGACGAGGATGATTGATCTGGGCCCGACCCTGCGAGACCTCGCCGGTCTCCCGGCGGTCTCCACGACGATGGGCGCATCCCTGGGCCCGAGCCTGCGCGGAGAGACCTCCACCGCGCCGGATCGACCGGCGGTCTCCGAGCTGATGAGCGTGGGGCGTAACCTGCGGAGCCTGCGGACGGCAGAGGGGAAGTTCGTGGTCAACCACGACAACGGCGGCAGCGCCTGGTTCGACCTCGCGGAGGATCCCGGTGAGCTTCAGCCTCGCGGGCTCTCGGGCGACGGCGAGGGCGGCGGCGCTGCGCTGAAGCGCCTCTACGACGAGGCGGCTGAGGAGATCATCTCAGGGTTGGAGCGAGCACCTGCCGGGGCCGCGGCGGCCGACGTCCCGGCCAGCATTCAGCGCTCTCTTGCAGCCAATGGATACGCCGGGGGCGACGGCGACGAGTAGGCGTCACCCCGGAGACGGCATCGGCGCACCCGGAATGCGAGCGGCCCCGGAGATCCATGGGAACTCCGGGGCCGCTCGTCATGAAGTGCCGGCGAGGAGCGGGCTCCTCTCAGGCACGCCTGGGGATCAGTTGAAGGTGATCTCGAGGCCGTCCGTGAAGTTGGACGTGGTGGTGCCGGCGACGGCGTCGCGGTGCCAGGTGGTGAAGTTCCAGGTGTCGCCCGGCTGCACCGCGACCGTGCCCGTGGGCTGCGGCGTGTTGGTGAGGTCGAGGGCGAGCGAGAAGGCGCCCGTGGAGCCCGAGTTCAGGACCTGCCCGGGGCCGACGTAACGGCCAATGGCGCCGCCAAGGCACAGGTTGCCGGCGCTGCCGCCGGGGTTCGCGACCTGGGACTGGGTCTGGCTGGCGAGGAAGAAGCCGAACGAGTTCGTCGGAAGATCACCGGCGGTCAGCGTCAGGTCGTTGAGGCCAGCCTGGTCCGAGCCCGTGGCGGAGATGCTGCCGGTCGCGCCCGTGGAGTTCGGGTTGGCCGAGCAGTAGTTGATCCCGAGGCCGCCCGTCGGCGTGCCCTTCGCCACCACGATGTTGTCCCAGAAGTACAGGTCACCGTTGTTACCGCCGCTCGAGAGGCGAATCTCGTCGAAGTCGCCACCCGTGACCATCTCGTCGAGGTCAGCGGTGCCCGTGGGGTAGTCAACCTGGGGGTCAACCCACATGCGGCAACGGTTCTGGCCGGCCATGTAGTCCATGCGGACCACGAGGCGGGCAGCGACTTGATCGTTGGATCCCGGGACGATGGAGGCCGGGGCAGAGCCAGCGAGGTCGCCCTCGTCATCGATACCCCAACCCTGGGAGTTCCAGGGGGAGCCGAGGAAGAGAGACTCGGCCGGGTTCTGACCGGCCCGCCAAAGCGAGAGGCCGCCGTAGTGATCCTGGGGCTGGCCCTGGAAGTTGACGGTGCTGAAGGAGATCCAGATGGTCTCACCGTCGGCTCCCCAGCGACCGGTGATGGGGTCGATGAGCTCGGGGTGAGCAGAGAGATCGAACTGGCGATAGGCCGCGCCGAAGACGCCCGTCTGACCGGCGTAGCCGCCGAGGTTGTCCGCACCAGCGAAGGGGGGCTGGATGGACTGGTCGAACATGACCAGCTCGTCGTTGGCAGCGCCGCTGACCCACCAGGCGTTGGACCATCCTGTCCCGCCTGCCTGCTGGTAGAGCAGGCCAGGGACCGGGTACTCGAAGGAGTCCGAGGCCACGGGGGTGATCTGAGCCGAGGCGGTCGCGCTGAGCCCGAGGGCCGCGATCGTGAGCGAGAGGGAACGAAGCATGGGAGTGGGGAAGGAAGTGAGAGAGGTTGCTAGGTGAGGTCGAGCACTTGTCCTGCCCGTCCTCCTCTCCATGATGAATGGCGAATCAGGCTCCGGGCACGAGGACCTAGCCCTTCCTTTGGGGTGTGACAAAGAGTCCCGTTAGCACCCCCGCTGACCGCCAAGGAAGTGATTCAAAACGAACCACTCTCCCGAGCCAGGAGCTCTGCTTCAGGGGTGCTGCAGGGCCCGTCCGAAGCGACTCACAATGCCGTGGGTCATGCCCCAGATCGTGTGTCCCTCGAAGCGCCAGGAGGGGAGTTTGTGGATCACCTCGCCGTGCTCGTAGCGAAATGGCTCGTCAAAGACGCCCGAGATCGCGGGCGCGAGGGGGAGCCAGAAGGCCTCCGAGGCCTCCGGCCCGAGCACCGGAGTCGAGGGCGCAGGGTGGTGGAACACGAACGGTGTGATGAAGAGGTCGAGGCGCTCGCCGCGCGCGCGCCTGCACCGCCGGGAGGCGGCCGAGCATCCGTCCGCCGGTGGCGCCTGGGTCCACGCCGACCTCCTCGATAGACTCTCGCCGGGCCGTGGCTTCAAGGGTCTCGTCCGAGTGCTCCTCGTGGCCGCCAGGGAGTCCGATTTGACCGGACCATCGATCTCCCGCTCGGACCGCGCGCCGCATGAGCAGCACCTCAAGCTCAGCCGTCGATCCGCCGCGCAAGAGCAGGGCGACGGCGGCCCGGCGCGCGCCGTCAGCGGCGGCGTCCTCGGCCTCGACGAGTCGAGAGACGGCCGCCTGCACCTCGCCGATGAGGAGGTCGCTCATCCGGCGCTCGCAGCGTTGCCGCGATCCCCGGTTTGGACACCCCACAGCTGAGCGTAGAGGCCGCCCTGTTCGATCAACTGCTCGTGGCGTCCTTGCTCGACGACCCCGCCCTCGTCCAGCACGAGGATGCGGTCGGCGCCGCGGATCGTGGAGAGGCGGTGGGCGATCACGATGGTGGTCCGATCCTGGGCGATGCGCTCCATGGATCGCTGGATGGCGGCCTCGGTCTCGTTGTCCACCGCCGAGGTGGCCTCGTCGAGGATGAGGATCGGGGGGTCCTTCATCACCGCGCGGGCGATGGAGACGCGCTGCCGCTGTCCACCGGAGAGCTTCTGGCCACGTTCGCCGACGACGGTGTCGTAGCCGTCGGGGAGCGTCGCCACCCACTCGTCGAGCTCCGCCGCCTGGGCCGCTGCCCGGATCTCATCCATGGGGGCCTCGGGTCGCGAGTAGGCGATGTTCTGGGCGATGGACCCGTGGAACAGGAACACATCCTGGCTGACCAGCCCGATGGCCTCTCGCAGGTCGCTCAGCCGGAGCTCCCGGAGGTCGTTGCCGTCCAGTTCGACGGTGCCGGCGGTCGGGTCGTAGAACCGGAGCAGGAGCTTGGTCAGTGACGACTTGCCCGACCCGGTCGCGCCCACGATAGCGGTGGTCTCGCGGGCCGGGAAGTCGAGGCTCAGGCCCTCGAAGAGGGGCGCGTGTCCCTGGTAGGCAAAGTCGACGGTCCGCAGGCGCATCTGCCCCTTCACGGCCGCGGCGGGCAGGGGCCGCGGGCCGTCACGGATGGTCGAGGGGCGGTCGATCAGCTCGAAGATGCGTCGCACGCTCGCCATCGCCCGCTGGTACAGGTCGAGGGTCTCTCCGAGTGAGGTCAGCGGCCACAGGAGCCGCTGGGTCATGAAGACGAGGATCGCAAAGGCCGCCTCGTCGAGGTCGCCGTCGAGCGCCATCCGCCCGCCGACCAGCAGGGTCGCGGTGAAGCCCGCGAGGATGAACATCCGGATGAGCGGCGAGAAGGCGCTGGAGAGGGTGATCGCCTTGCGGTTCGCCGCCCGGTAGAGCTCGCTCTGCTCGTCGATCCGGGCCGCCTCCGCCTCCTCGCGAGCGTAGCTCTTGATCGTCGCGATCCCACCCAGGTTCCCGGCGAGGTCGGCGTTGAGCGCGCCGACGTTCCTGCGCACGTCGACGTACCGGGCCTGGAGCTTGCGCTGGTAGTAGATCGAGCCCCAGATGATCAGCGGCATCGGGAGGAAGGCGACCCACGCGACCGCTGGCGAGACCCAGAAGAAGATGGCGCCCACGGCGAGGACCGTCGTCGAGAGCTGGATCAGGCTGTTGGCGCCGCCGTCGAGGAAGCGCTCGAGCTGATTCACGTCGTCGTTCAGGACGCTCATGAGCTCGCCGGAGTTCTGATCCTCGAAGAAGCCCATCTCGAGGCCCTGCACGTGCCGGTAGGCGTCGAGCCTCACGTCGTGCTGCACGCTCTGGGCGAGGTTGCGCCAGATGATCTTCTGCAGGTACTCGAAGAGCGACTCGAGGACCCAGATGACCACCGTGATCGCGGCGAGGACCAGGAACTGTTGCCAGGGGTCCTTCACACCGAGCTCGGCGACCCAGGATTCCTCCTTGTCGACGACGATGCTCACCGCCGCGCCGATGAGCACCGGCGGCGCCAGGTCGAAGAGCTTGTTGAGGATCGAGAAGACGACGCCGATCCTCACCCGCCCGCGGTGCTGGCGCACGTGGGCCAGGAGGCGGAGCAGGGGCGACTTGGAGGATCCGGACATGGGGCGCGCAGAGGATAGCCGCCGCCATGCCGCTCTGCCCGAGCAATGGGCTACGCTCGCCGCCGTCATGAACGCCGAGACGCTGACTCACGCCGGGGGGATCGTGCTGCGCGGAGCCCGCGGCGCTCGTGAGGTCCTGCTGGTCCGCCCACTCGCTCGACCAGAGGCCCCCTGGGTGCTGCCGAAGGGCCACATCGAGCCCGGGGAGGACGCGGAGGCGGCGGCGTTGCGTGAGGTTCGGGAGGAGTCAGGCGTTCAGGGGTTCGCTCCACGCTGGGCGGGCCGGGTCAAGTTTGAGGTCCATGGGGTCGGGGTGAAGTGCGGCTTCTACGCCATGGAGTGCGGAGCGGTGGAGGTCGCGGAGGAGCCTCGCGACCGGGTGTGGGTCCCAGCCGGCGGCGTCGCGGCGGCGCTCCCGTTCCCTGAGACCGTCGCGCTGATCGAGGCGGTGCTCGCGGAGGATCAGGGCCCGCCGGCCTGAGTGGGGCGGCGCCGCTGATCGCTTGCTGGCCGCACGCGGTTACGCTCGGTGGTGATGCAGAACCTCTCCGGCTCCCTCCCGCCCGTGCCGCCCGGACACGCGCCGACCTCTGCGGCTGAGCAGGACGCGGCGATCGCGACGCTCCGCGCGGCATCAGAGCGCTGGCGCGCCGCGACGCTGGCCGAGCAGGTCGAGCTGCTTGAGGCCCTCATCCCCACGGTCATGGCGGCCTCCGAGGGGTGGGTGGCGGCGGGCTGCGCGTTGAAGGGGGTCCAGCGCGGCGCTCACGCCGAGACGGAGGAGTGGCTCGGCGGCCCCTACACGGTGCTGCGTGGCGTCCGTCAGCTGGTTCGATCCCTCAAGGACCTGGCGGATCGCGGCGCGCCGCAGCTCCCGGGCGTGGCGAAGGCTCTCCCGAATGGACAGGTGGCCGCGCCGGTGTTCCCCGCCGACCCCCTGGACCGGATCCTCCTCCGCGGGATCACGGCGGAGGTCTGGCTGGATCCGGAGGTCACGCTCGACGGCGTCCCGGAGAGCATGGCTGGAGGCCAGCGCCCGGCGTCGCGTCGAGCGAGGGTCGCCCTCGTCCTCGGGGCTGGGAACGTCACCTCCATCGGGCCCATGGACGTGCTGCACAAGCTCTTCTCCGAGGGTGAGTGCGTGGTCCTGAAGCTGAACCCCGTGAACGAGGCGGTCGGTCCGGCCCTGACAGAGGCCCTTCGCCCGCTGATCGACGCCGACGTCCTGCGCATCATGTACGGCGGCGCCGAGGTCGGCGACCGGCTCTGTCAGCACGATGGGATCGACTCCATCCACGTCACGGGCTCGCTCTCGACCCACGACCGAGTGGTCTGGGGGGAGGGCACCGAGGCCGCCGACCGCAAGCGCGCCGGGACGCCACGGAATACACGACCCGTGACGAGCGAGCTTGGGAATGTCAGCCCGGTGATCGTGATTCCCGGGCCCTGGTCCAAGGGGGACCTGCGGTATCACGGGGAGAACCTCGCCAGCTCGTTGACCACCAACGCGGGCTTCAACTGCAACGCGACACGCGTGATGCTGACCCACGCGGGATGGTCCCAGCGGGATGACCTGCTGGCGGCGGTTCGTGAGGCGCTGGGGGACACCGAGGTGCGGCCGGCCTACTACCCCGGCCAGCAGGCGCAGCGCGACGCCTTCCTCGTCGCGCACCCCGACGCCACGCGGGTGGGCGAGGGTGAGGCGCCCTGGCTCCTTGCGGAGGGTCTCGACCCCTCCGAGCGTCTCGACCCCTGCTTTCAGCACGAGTTCTGGTGCGGGGCGATGGGCGAGGCTCCGCTGCCGGCGGAGGACACGGCGGAGTTCATCCGTAAGGCCGTGCGCCTCGCGAACGAGGTCATCTCTGGGAGCCTCAACGTGACCGTGCTCGTCCATCCACTGTCCATGAGGGACCCGGTCATCGGGCGGGCGGTGGAGCGCGCGATCAGCGACCTGCGCTTCGGGACCGTGGCGGTGAATCTCTGGGCGGCGGCGTCCTTCCCCCTCGGCTCGACCACCTGGGGTGCGTTCCCCGGGGGCTCGCTCGACGACGCGGGGAGCGGCATCGGGACGGTCCACAACACGTTCCTCTTCGATCGGCCGCAGAAGACCGTCCTGCGGGCGCCCTTCAGGGTCTTCCCGCGCCCCGCGTGGTTCACGCGGAATTCATCGGGACCTGCGGTCGGGCGCCACCTCACGTCGCTGACGGCGAGGCCGACCCTCGGACGTCTCCTCCGCGTGCTCCTCGCAGCGGTCGGCCTCGGACGCTGATCCGCCCTCCGCTCACGGGCCGGGCCGTGCACCAGCGCGGACCTCCCAGGGCGCTCGCACCTCGGCTTCGCGGGCACCTCAGTTTCGGGCGCGCCTCGGGTCTGGGCGCAACTCGGGTCTGGGCGCACCTCGGGTCTGGGCGCGCCGGCACGGCCGCCCCGTCGACGGTGATCCCTCGGCGCTCGGTCAAGCTCCCGAACGTGCCAGCCGGGGGCGCGATTCCGCCCGCCGATCCCCGCGGCGGAGGACCGGCGAGGCGAGCGCGCTCACGAGCGGCTGGTGACCTCGAGGAGGTGGTAGCCGAACTGGGTCTTGACCGGACCGTGGACCTCACCGACGGCCTCGTTGAAGACGACCGTGTCGAACTCCTTGACCATCTGGCCCGGGCCGAACTCGCCGAGGTTGCCGCCGCTCTTGCCCGAGGGGCAGGAGGAGTGCTGCTTCGCGAGGTCCTCGAAGGCGGCGCCGCCGGCGATCTCCTCCTTCAGCTTGAGGCACTTCTCTTCCGTGTCGACGAGGATGTGGCGTGCGGATGCGCGGGCCATGGTGTTGCTCCTTGTTGGTTGGGGTCCCTGAAAAACGAGCGAGGAGCATAGCGCCTCAAGCCCCAGGGGGGCGTTGTCATACGGAGGGTCGACCTCGGGGCGACGGAGGGGGGGGCGGCTCGCTACCGTGAGGCCATGGCCCTGCGACATCTGCTCCTCCTGATCTACCTCACGGTCGCGGTGTTGAGCCTGACCGGACTCCTCTTCCGCGACCTCGCCACGGCGGACGGGCTGGTCCTTGGGTTGCCGATGGGCCTGGCCTGGGTCACCGGCTGGGCTGCGCTGACGCCGTTCGTGATGTGGGCGTACATGAGGACGGAGCCAGAGGACGCGAACGCTGCGGACGGCGGGGGAGAGTCGTGAGCGCCGAGGCCCAGATCCTGCTGGTGGTCGGCGCCTACCTGGCGCTCAACCTCTTCGTGGGCTGGCGCGCGGCCCGGTCGGCGAGTGACAGCGCCACAGGGTTCGTCGCGGGCGACCGCTCCATGGGTCCCGTGCTCATGTACTTCGTCACCGGCGCCACCATCTTCAGCGCCTTCGCGTTCCTCGGGGCGCCTGGCCGCGCCTTCTCCACCGGCGCGGCGGCGTTCCACATCCTCGCCTTCGGCGTGCTGGGCTTCCTGCCCTTCTACTGGACCGGACCGGCGGCCGCGCGGCTCGGGCGGCGCAAGGGCTACATCACCCAGGCGGAGCTGGTGGCCGGAGAGCTGGGCTTCCGTCCGCTCGCGCCTGTCATGGCGGTGGTCAGCCTGCTGGCCTTCGTGCCCTACCTCGCGCTCCAGATGCGCGGCGCGGGGCACGTGCTCGAGGTCCTCACCTCTGGGGCCATGTCCGTGGAGGTCGGCGCCGCGGTGGTCTACGGCGTGGTGCTCCTCTACGTGTGGCACAGCGGCGTCATGGGGGTCGGCTGGACCAACACCCTCCAGGGCCTCTTCATGATGATCATGGCCTGGTCGCTCGGGCTGTACTTGCCGCGCGCCCTGCACGGCAGCGTGGGGGAGATGTTTCGGGCGATCGACCCCGAGTTCCTCCGGCTCCCCGGGGGCGCCGCGCAGGAGGGTGAGCGCTGGTCATGGCTCGGCTACGGCAGCTCGGTCTTCGTCATGGCCGCCGGCTTCTCCTTCTGGCCGCACCTCTTCCAGAAGGCCTTCGCGGCGCGCAGCGAGCGCGTGATCCGGCGCACGGTCGTGCTCTACCCCACCTTCCAGCTGTTCCTGCTGCCGATCCTGCTCATCGGCTTCGCGGCCGTGGGCTTCGAGCCCGCGCCAGAGCAGGCGGACCAGGTGCTGCCGCATCTCCTGCTCCAGCTGGACCTCCCGGCGCTCCTGATCGGCCTCTTCTGTGCCGGCGCCCTCGCTGCCTCCATGTCCAGCGGCGACGCGATCCTGCACTCCGCCGCGTCCATCCTCGTCCGTGACGGTTGGATCGTTGGTGCCAAGCGGTCCCTCAGCCCGGAGGCAGAGCGGCGCGCCGTGCGCTGGATGCTGCTCCCGATCCTGGTGATCTCCTACGTCACGGCGGTCTCGTTCCACGAGGACCTGGTCGGCCTGCTCTCCTACGCCTACGGCCCGATGGGACAGCTCGCGCCCCCGGTCCTCGCGGCGCTGTTCTGGAAGCGGGCTACGGGGATCGCCGCGCTCCTCGGCCTGCTCCTCGGCTCGGCGGCCACGTTGGGCTGGCCTCACCTGATGCCGCCCTCTGACCTCCACCCCGGGCTCCCCGGCCTCGCCGTGAACGCGGCGGTGATCCTCGTCGTGTCGCTCATGACCTCCCGAAGGGCGTGATCCTCGCCGCGGAACGACCGCGGCCCGCCCCGAGTGACTCGGAACGGGCCGTGTGGGTCGATGGCTGCTACCGCCGGCGGCGGCGTTGGCCTCACTCGAAGACGATCTCGTAGCCGTCGGTGAAGTTCGACGTGACCGAGCCGCCAACGCTATCCCTGTGCCAGAGCTGGAAGTTCCAGGTCTCGCCCGGCTGAACGGAGACGGCGCCGGAGGGTTGGGGGACCTGGGTGTTGTCGATGACCAGGGAGATCCGGCCCAGGGGGCCCGAGCTCTGGATCTGGCCGGGGCCGATGTAGCGGCCGATGGCGCCGCCGAGGCAGAAGTTGCCCTGGCTGCCGCCAGGGTTCTGGACGAAGCCCTGGGAGCGGCTCGTCAGGAAGTAGCCGAAGGCGTTGGTGGGGAGGCCGACCCCTTCGAGCATCAGGTCGTTGGCGGCGACGCTCGAGGAGCCTGTGGCTCCCAGGGCGGCGGCGACGCCTGTCGAGTTGACGGCCGCTGCGCAGTAGTTCGTGCCGATCTCCGGGAAGCCGTACACGCAGACGGCGCCGTCGAAGGGCGTGTTGCCGACGGGGTATCCGGTCTCGGTGATCAGGGACTGAACGCCGTCCGTTGCCACGGCGAGACCGAAGCAGGCGCTCGCCTGAGGCGCCGAAGAGGCCAAGCGACCGACCAGCGCGCCGGTCGCGGCGTTGAACTCGAACGCCGCTCCTTGGAAGTTGGGTCCCGAGAAGGGGGCGCCGACCACGGCGACCTCACCGGAGAGGGCGACGGCATTGCCGAACAAGGAGTCCTCGGAGGGGCTGGGTGCTGTGAGCTTGCGGAGCTGCTGCGCGGTCGAGACCTCGAAGACGTAAGCGGAGCCAGCCCTGGCGACGCCGTTGAACGAATCAGCCGGCGCTCCGATGACGGCGCGGTCACCGCTCAGGGAGACCACCTCGCCGAATCGATCACCGGGCTGCCGGTCGAGCGCCGTCAGCTTGCGCAGGAACGGGAAGCCCGGGGACGACAGGTCGTAGACGTAGACTGAACCTCGCTCACTGTCGTCGCCCGGTGCGCCGACCAGCATGAGGTTCCCCTCCACCGCGATGTCCGAGGCGAAGTTGTCATTGTCCTCCACGTCGAACGGCTGGAGGATCTCGAGCTCCTGCCGGGTCACCCGATCGAAGATGTGAACCGCGCCGCGGTCCCCTTCGAAGAAGGAGACGTCGATTCTCGGCGAGCCGATGAGGATGTAGTCCTTGTGGAGGGCGACCGCCTTCCCCTGATTATCGTTCGCGATGGGGACGGAGCCCGAGAGGAAGTCAATGATCTGCCCTGTGGCGGAGTCCATGAGCCAGGCGCCGCCGATGTCATCCGTGATGACGGTGGAGATCGGGTTGGTGTCGAGGTAAGGCGCGCCCACGATCGCCAGGTCGCCGTCGAGCGCCACGTCCCAGCCGTAATACACGATGTCGGAGGGATCGTTGGCGTTCGGGTTGGGCAGCTCCAGGAGCGGCGTCCCGGTCGCGGTGTCGATGATCCAGGTCGACCGATCGAGGTTCGAGATGATGGAGCGGCCGCCGTCGGTCGCGATGCTCCAGCCGAAGGTGTTTCCGAAGGGGTCGGGAGCCGGGTTGGCGATCCGATAGGACTCGGAGACGGTCTGGGCGGATCCGATCGAGCAGAGCGCAGCTGCGATGAGGAGGCGCCGGGTGACGGGGAGGTTCATGCCGGTGGGAAGCTGGTGAGCGAGCGAGGAGAACGCGGTTTGGCCGCGTCATCACCAATAGGCGCTTCGCGCAGCGGGGTCACACTGGATGACAGCGGCTCTGCAAATTCTCGCAAGCTGCGGCGTCGATCGACCATCGGCATGGGATCGTTGCAGACCCAGGCCCCGAAACGAGAGGAGCGGGCTGATCGCCAGATCAGCCCGCTCCCCGCAATCACGGTCTGGCCCGGTTCAGCTCTGGGCCTTGACCGCCTTGACGGCCTCGGTGAGGGCGGGGACGATCTCGAAGGCGTCGCCCACGATGCCGTAGTCCGCGACCTTGAAGATCGGCGCCTCGGCGTCCTTGTTGATGGCGACGATGACCCCGGAGGTGCGCATGCCGGCGAGGTGCTGGATCGCGCCTGAGATGCCGACGGCCACGTAGAGCTGCGGGGCGACCGTCTTGCCGGTCTGGCCCACCTGCTCGCCGTGGGGGCGCCAGTCCAGGTCAACCACGGCGCGCGAGGCGCCGACGGCTGCGTTCCCGAAGGCGGCGGCGAGGTCCTCGACGATCTTGAAGTGCTCGGCTTCCTGGAGGCCGCGCCCGCCGCTCACGACGACCGGGGCTTCCTTGACGTCGAGCTTCGCGTCGCCCTTGGCCTCCACCGAGGTGACGGTCGCCTTGGCCGCCGCGGACACCGCGTGCTCCGTGCACTCGGCGGGTCCACCGGCCTCGGAGGGCTGGAAGACGTTCAGGCGAGTGGTGGCGCAGAGCACCGCGCCGCTGGTCCCCAGGGTCGCGAGGGCCTTGCCGGCGAGCCAGGGGCGGCGGACCTGGAAGGAGTCCCCGGCGGCGCAGAACTCGATGCAGTCTGCGAAGGGGGAGACGTCCAGGTGGGCGGCGACCCGCGGGCTCAGGTCCTTCCCGCGGTAGGTGGAGGCCGCGAGGAAGCCCTTGGCTCCCTCGGACTGGACCAACTCGGCGATGGCCGAGGCGACGGCGTCGGCGCTGTAGGCGCCGTCACCGGTGAGGCAGACGGCCTTGGCGGCGCCGGCGGCGGTGGTGGCGGCGCCGGCGGCGCCCTCACCCCAGAGGATGGCGACGACCTCGGCGCCCGCGGCGGTGGCGGCGCCGATGGCTTCGAGGCTGGCCCGGCGGACGGTGCCGCCGGTGTGCTCGCAGAAGACGATGACTTTGGACATGGCTGGTTCTCCTTGGATCTCGTGGGTCAGCGTCTCAGAGGACTTTGGCTTCGTTCTGGAGGGCTTCGATGAGCGCGGGGACGGCGTCCGCCCCTTCGCCGACGATGCGGCCTTCCTTGCGGGCGGGCGGCAGCGCGACCTCGACCACTTCCGACTGGTTCTCGACGGCCTCGGGAGCGACCTCTTCGAGGGGCTTCTTCTTGGCGGCCATGATCCCCTTGAGCCCCGCGTAGCGCGGCTCGTTGAGGCCCTTCTGGCAGGTGATGACGGCGGGGAGCGAGAACTCGACCGTCTCGACGCCGGCCTCGGTCTCCACCTTGGCGGTGCCCTTGCCGTCCCCGATCTCGAGGTCGATCACGTCGGTCACGCAGGGCCACCCGAGGTAGGTGGCGACCATCGGTCCAACCGCGGCGTTGTCCCGATCCGTGGCGACTCGGCCCATGAAGACGAGGTCCGCCTCCATGCTAGAGAGCTGGGCGACGAGGGCCTTGGCCGTCGAGCGCGCGTCGCGGCTCTGCCAGTTGTCGTCGGTCAGGACGACCGCCTTGTCGCCGCCCTTCGCGAGGCACTCGCGGATCTCCTTCGTCCCGTTGGCGGGGCCGAGGGTGAGGACGGTGACCTCGCCGGAGCCGGCAGCCTCCTTGGTCTGGACGGCCTGCTCAACGGCGATCTCGTCGTAGAACGAGATCATGTACTGGAAGTCGGACGCGTCGAGGCCTTGGCCGTCGGCGGTCGGCTTGGCGACGGCCTCGGTTGAAGGGACGCGCTTCACGCAGGCGACGATGTTCATGGATGGGCTGGGGAGGGGGCTCAGAGCAGGTTTTTCGGCAAGCAGAATAGCCGCCGCCACCAGCCCATGGGACCCCAGAAACGCCCTTCCCGCGCGCGACTAGTCGATGAGCTCCCGCTCCTCCTGCGCCGAGACCCCCTTGGGGGCGGTGGTCTCGAAGTTCTTGCCCAGGTAGACCTCGCGGACCCGCCGGTCGTTGATGAGCTCCGTTGCGGTCCCCTCCCTCAGGATCTGGCCCTGGTGGATGATGTAGGCCCTGTCGGTGCTCTGGAGGGTCTCACGGACGCTGTGGTCGGTGATCAGGATCCCGATGCCCTGGTCCCGGAGGCGGTGGATCAGGACCTGGATCTCCTCCACGTTGATGGGGTCCACCCCGGCGAAGGGCTCGTCCAGGAGGAGGATCGAAGGCCGGGTCGCCAGGGACCGCGCGAGCTCCAGGCGCCGGCGTTCACCCCCTGAGAGGGTGTCGGCGCCGCTCTTGGCCAGGTGACTCAGCTCGAGCTCGGAGAGCAGCCGCGCGGCCTCGGAGCGGCGCTCCTTGCGGCGAATGGGGAGGGCCTCGAGCACCGCCAGGACGTTGTCCTCGAGGGTCATCTGCCGGAAGACGCTCGACTCCTGGGGGAGGTAGCCCATGCCGAGCCGGGCCCGCTTGAACATGGGCAGGCGCGTGCAGTCCTTGCCGCCCAGCTGGACCGAACCCGCGTCAGGCTCGACGACGCCGACCGTCATCCTGAAGCTGGTCGTCTTGCCCGCTCCGTTCGGACCGAGCAGGCCGACGATCTCACCGGGCTCCACGTAGAAGCCCACGCCGTCCACAACCCTGCGGCCGCGATAGGCCTTGATCAGGCCCTCGACGTGGAGGGGAGGGTGGTCGGAAGTGGACATGGGTGCTCAAGCGGTGCGGCTGCGGGAACCCTCCGCGCCGATTCCACCAGGGATGGCCAGGATGCGGGGATGACCGGGGTGCGAGAACGACAGGGGTGCGGGGAGCGCTGGGAAGGATGCCGCCTCAGCGGACCCACTTCCAGCGGTAGACGTCCTGCTGTGGCGCGAGCGGCCAGACCACCGCGACGGCTCGACCACGGATGAGGTCCCGCGGCACGAGTGGAGCCTCCTTGTCGGCCAGGCGAGAGACCTCGCCCCGTCCAAAGACGTGCCGCTCTCCAAGGGAGTCCCGGAGCACGAGCTGCTCCCACTTCCGCTTCTTGGGGAAGTACATCGGATTGGAGTCGGGGCGCGGGCTCATGCTGTCCCGGAGGTTGCCGCTGATCGTCTCTCCGGCTCGCTCGCCCTCCTCGATCTTGAACTCGACCAGGGTCCAGTCGCGGCCGTCGGATGAGTCCTGGCTGTTGTCGCCGAGGACCACGTAGTTGCCCTCCGGGATGGACCACCGGCTGATCTTCTGGCGCGTCGGGTCGAAGGTGTAGTAGATGTCCCGCCAGACCTTCATGTCCTCGACGAGGGTTTGAGACCCCTCGGGAGCCTCGATGCGGAGGGTGACCTTGGAGCGCGCTCGGTCCGGGGCCGCGGGCACCTCGAGGCTGGCGACCTCCTCGCCGTCAATCCGCAGGGCGAGGCGATCGTTCAGGTTCTCCACCTCGACCTCGATGGTCTCACCGGCCAACAGCCGTACGGCCCCGTCGGTGACCCTGGCCTCGAGGAGCTCTTCGGGGTCGGCGAGGCTCAGATTCGTCGCCACGATCCGAGCTCGCTCGCCGGCCGGCGCGGTGGGGCCGGGGAGGAGGAACTTGAAGCGACGGCGGCCCTCGTGCAACTCGATGGCGACCTCGCGACAGGCCGAGTCGGCCTTGATCTCGCAGCGAGCCCGGAGGTCGGAGACGTCGTTGAAGTTGGATCCCTTCTTGCGGGTGTTGATGTCGTCCTTGATCCCTTCGGGGTAGCCGTCCACGTAGTTGTCGCGGATGGACTCGTAGGTCCGCGGGAAGGTCGCCTCACCGCGACCGGTGGCGGTGAACTGATCGCCCGAGGACTCGGGAGTGATCTTCCAGCGCCCGGCGGTGCCGGTGGACATCTTCCACTCGCCCGCGGTGTCGAGCCGGCGAAGCTGGGCGTCCTGGATCGAGCGCGGGCGCCGCAGGATCTTGAACTCAGCCTCCCCGTCAGGGCGGATCCAGGGATCACCTCCGCGGATCTCCAGCTCCTCTCCGGGCATGCCGATGATGCGCTTGATGAAGTTCTTGGAGCTGTCGAGCGGGTAGTTGAAGACCGCGATCTCGAACCGGTCGGGGTCCCGGAAGTGGTAGGAGAACTTGTCGACGATGACGCGATCGTAGATCCCCGTCTCCGAGTTCCCCATCAGGGTCGGCTGCATGGATCCCGTCGGGATCTTGTAGGCCTCGACGACGAAGTACTTGAAGAGGACGATGGTCGCGATCGCGACCGCCACGGCCTCGATGTTGTCCCGCCACGGGCGGCTCTTCTCCAGCTTCTTTCGCTCGGCGGAGCTCATCTTCGCCATCGCTCCCGTGGGGGGGGCGGAGGAGACGGAGGGCCGGTCTTGGGTCGGGTCGAGTTCGGGCACGCCGGAGAGAATAGCCGAGGAGGGTGCGCAGTGCCCGGCTGCCGGCGGATCCTGGTGGGGGTCGGAGGGCGCTTGGCGGGGCCGCGGAGCCCTCGACCTCATCGTCCGGGTGGCTCGGCTGGATTCGGGGGGAGCCTCTTCGGCACGATGGGGCGATGTTCGAATTCCACGAAG
Organism: uncultured bacterium; assembly: GCA_905480285.1. Taxonomy (GTDB): domain Bacteria; phylum Planctomycetota; class UBA1135; order UBA1135; genus Saltatorellus. The sequence continues at coordinate 2,502 of CAJQPT010000281.1, read as the reverse complement.
CCGAGGAGCTGCTGCGGACGGCGACGCCGCCCAGGACCGGGTCCACCAGCTGGTACGACGCTTGCGACCTGGTGGCCACGGAGATCAAGAGGCGGCTGCGGGAGCGATTCGACCGAGGGTTCCCGGTCGACGTCTACGGCGATGAGGTGGGGCTCATCGTGCGGGTCCGGGGAGACGGATACGGGGTCACGCCCTGGAGCGTTGACGTCACCTTCGACCCCGCCAAGCCCCTGGCTCCTCAGACAGCGGCGCTCGTGGAGCAGGTGGACCGGGAGGTCACCGCGGCGTACGTGGTGGACTGAAGGGCCGGGAGCGCAGAACCTTGAAACCGAGCTTGGCGGCAGCGTGGAGGCGAGCCCGGCGTGCAGGGTCTATCCTCGGGCCATGAAGGCTCTGCTCGCTCTGCCCCTGATCCTGCTCTTCCCCGAGGTCTCCCCGCGTGCGCCGGTCGGTCCCGACGGGGAGGCTGCGGCGCTGCTGGAGAAGGCCGAGGGACGTGCCTCGGCCGGCAAGTACCGAGAGGCCCAGCGACTCTATCGGAAGCTCGCGGAGGACTTCTCGGGGACCCCAGAGGGCCGGATCGGGGAGCGCCGCGCGAGGCCCAGCGCGTTCCTCGGCGCCGCCGATATCGTCCGGCACGGAGACTCAAGCAACCGGGTGGACGTGGTCCTGATGGGGGAGGGCTACCAGCTCAAGGAGATGAAGGCCTTCGCCAAGCTCGCCGACGACCTGCCGGACTACTTCCGGCGGAACCGGACCCTCGGCGAGTACTTCAGCTACTTCAACTTCATCCGCGCGGACCTCGTCAGCGCAGATAACGGCGTCGACGGCTTCGGGCGAGAGTATGACACCGCCCTCGGGGGTCACATCCTCGGGACCTACGCCGGGCACGTGAGCGTCAATGGTGGTGAGGTGCGGAAGATGCTGGACGAGCTGCCCGCCCACGACGGCCAGGCGATCGTCTTCGCCAAGCTCGGCGTGCTGGGCTCGGGCGGCGGTGGGATCGCCACCATCGGCGGCCGCAACATGAAGACCACGCTCCACGAGTTCGGTCACTCCTTCGGGCGCCTGTCGGATGAGTACAGCAGCGAGACCCACAAGCGCGGGGCCACCAAGGCAAACGTCAACGTCACCGATAGCCCGGACCCGGACCTGGCCCCGTGGAAGCACTTCATTGATGCCAAGGTCCCCGGCGTGGACATGTACCAGGGGGCTGACGGCCGCGCGCGCGGGGCGTGGAGGCCGACCGCGAACGGCTGCATCATGGGCGCCGGCGAGTTCTACTGCCCCGTCTGCCGCGAGCAGCTGGTCAAGCTGATCTACTCGATGGTCGACCCCATCGACCGGGCGCATCCTGCTCCCCATCGATCCCGGTCGAGGGACGAGCACGTGGTGGAGGGCAAGGAGCTGGTCCTCGAGGTGACCGCCATGCAGCCGGCCAGCCACACGCTGCAGGTCGAGTGGTGGGTGTTCCCCGAGGCCGATGCGCCCGGATCTCTGGTCAGCGACGGCCCCCATGCCGCGAGGGCCAAGGGCGGCCGCAGGTCGACGCGGAACCCGGTCGAGCTCGCGCCCATCGACGCCAAGCCCGCCCAGAAGAGCAAGGGGAAGCGCGACGGGGAGCACGACTTCCGCTTCAAGCGGAGCGCCTTTCCGCCCGGCCGCTACCGGGTGATCTGCCGGGTGACCGACCCGACCAAGCTGCGCGGCGACCGGCACCCCTGGGTGCTCAAGGACGACCGAGGCCTCCTCCAGAGCGAGGTCGGTTGGTGGGTCAGGGTCCCGGCGGAGTGAACGCGCCGGGTCGCCCCGCCGCCCCGCTCCCCTCTCGACCTTCGGGTCAGATCACTCTGACCCGAGGGCTCACTCTGACCCGAGGACTCACTCTGACCCGAGGACGCTGAGGAACGCCTTCTGGGGAATGTCGACGCTGCCGACCTGTCGCATGCGCCGCTTGCCGGCCTTCTGCTTCTCGAGGAGCTTGCGCTTCCGTGAGATGTCGCCGCCATAGCACTTCGCGGTGACGTCCTTACGCAGTGCCGCGATGCTCTCGCGGGCAATGATGCGCGAGCCGATCGCCGCCTGGAGGCGCACCTCGAACATGTGGCGCGGGATCTCCTTGCGCAACTTCTTGATCGCGGCGCGCCCGCGCACCTCGGCCTTGCTCTTGTGGACGATCGACGAGAGCGCGTCGACCTCCTTCTGGTTGACGAGGATGTTGAGCTTGACCAGCTCGTCGGGCTCGAAGCCCGAGATGTCGTAGTTGAGCGTCCCGTAGCCGCGGGTGGCCGACTTCAGCTTGTCGTAGAAGTCGTAGATGATCTCGGCCAGCGGGATGTCGTAGATCAGCTGCACGCGGGTTGTCGACAGGTACTCCTGGCGCACGAAGACCCCGCGGTGGTCCGCGCAGATCTGCATCATGGCCCCCACGTAGTCGGTGGGGATCAGGATGCTGGCGCGCGCGATGATGCGCGCGCCGACGGCTGCCTGCAGGCGCACCTC
>CAJQPT010000280.1 GCA_905480285.1 uncultured bacterium | reverse complement strand
CGGCATCGTCAACAGCGTGGGATCGATCCTCCTCCGTCCCGCGCACATGACCAAGGTCGAGGACTTCGACGCCACGGTCCGGACCAACCTCCGCTCGGCCTTCGCCACGGTCCACGCCGGCGCCGCCGCCCTGCGCCGCGGTGGGGGCTCGATCGTCCTGGTCAGCACCGCGGCCGCTCGCACGGGCCTCCCCAACCACGAGGCCATCGCCGCCGCGAAGGCTGGCGTCCAGGGGCTCGCTCTCTCAGCCGCCGCGACCTACGCCCCCCAGGGGATCCGCGTCAACGTCGTCGCCCCCGGCCTCGTGGACACGCCGCTCGCCGCGCCGATCACGAGCTCCGAGAAGGCGCTCGAGACGTCCCGCGCCATGCACGCCCTCGGGCGGATCGGCGAGCCCGACGAGGTAGCCAGCGCCATCGAGTGGATGCTCGACCCGAGCCAGGGCTTTGTGACCGGGCAGATCCTCGGCGTCGACGGCGGCCTCTCTTCTGCGCGGACGCGCTGAGGGATCGGCCTTGTCAGGTGGACTGCTCCTCGCCACGCACGCCGCGTCCACCTGGGCGCTGGTGGGGCTGATCTGGACGATCCACGTGGTGCACTATCCGCTCTTCGCATCCGTGGGCTCGGGCTTCCGTGCCTACCACGAGTCACACATGCAGCGGATCTCGCTCGTGGTGGGACCGTTGATGCTCGTGGAGCTGCTGACCGCGATCACACTCTGGCTCTCGCCTCCCGCGGGGATCGACGGCCGGGTGTGGATCGTCGGCCTGGCGCTGCTGGGCTTGGTGTGGCTGGAGACGGCCCTCTTCGCCGTCCCGCAGCACGGTCGGCTCGAGCAGGGCTTTGATGAATCGACCCACCGCGCGCTGATGGCGGGCAACCTCGTCCGCACGCTCGCGTGGACCGCGCGGGGCGTGCTGGTCGGCTGGGTGATGGTGCGGCTGCTGGACGGCGAGGCGATGGCATGAGCCGCGCGGACGCCATCGTCGTTGGCGCCGGGTTCGGCGGGCTGGGGACGGCGCTCTCCCTCGCCGAGCGCGGGGCCAAGGTCCGCCTCTTCGAGCGGCTGACCTATCCGGGCGGTTGCGCCTGCACCTTCGACCACGACGGCGATCGATTCGAGGGCGGCGCGACGCTGTTCTCGGGCTTCGATGACGAGCAGATCTTCGGCCAGTGGATCAGGCGTCACGGGATGGCCGTGGAGTTCGAGCGCCTCGACCCAGCCCTGGAGCTCCGGACACCAGGGCGTTCGATCCTGGCGCATCGGGACCGGGACGCGCTGCTCGCGCAATTCGAACGCATGGACGGCGCGCCTGTCCGCGGCCTGCGTCGCTTCTTTCGCCTCCAGGAGCGCGTGGCGGCGGCCCTCTGGCCGCTCCTCGATGACGCCGAGCTCCTGCCTCCGTTCAACGCGCGCGCGCTCGCGCGGCACGCGGCGCGGCTGGGCTCATACCTGCCCCTGGCCGGGCTCGTCGGCCGGCCCCTGTGGCGAGTCCTGGAGCGCTACGGCCTGACCGGCTTTGACCCCCTCGTGCACTGGCTCGATTCCCAGTGCCAGATCACCGTCCAGTGCGGGGTGAGGGAAGCAGAGGCGCCCTTCGCCCTGGCCGCCCTCGACTATCACCACCGCGGCGCCGTCCACGTGAAGGGCGGCATCGGCGAGCTGGCCTGGGGGATGGTGCACGCCATCGAGGCCCTCGGCGGGCGCGTCCACTTCGGTGCTCCGATTCGCGGCGTGGACCGTGACCCGCGCGGGCTCTGGAGCGCGAGCGGCGGCGGTGAGGAGGTGAGCGCACCGCACATCGTCTTCAACACCCTGCCCCAGGACGCGGCGCGGATCGCCGGGCTGGACGACCCGGTGCTCAAGAGGCTGTCGAGGCGGGTGTCTGGCGGCTGGAGCGCGGGGATGATCTTCCGCACGGTGCGGCCGCCCGAGGGCTGCGGTCCCGGCGCCCAGCACCTCGAGATGGTGGCCGATCCCGGGGCGCCGTTCCTGGAGGGGAACCACGTGTTCATGTCCATCGGCGCCGAGCAGGAGGGGGTCAGCAACCCTGCCCTCCGCCGGGCCACGCTCTCCACCCACATCTCGGTCGACCGGATCCGAGGAGACCAAGACGGGGGCAGGGCGTACGTCCAGCAGATCCAGGACCGGATGCGCCGCACGGTCGCGGAGCTCGCGCCGGAGTGGTGCGGGGTCGTGCGTGAGTTCACGGGCTCCGCGCGCACCTTCAAGCGCTGGACCGGCCGGTCGGATGGCCTGGTTGGTGGGATCCCGAGGCGGGCTGGGCTGGGTGTCTACGCGGGCGTCCTCGGCGAGCGCCTCCCGAAGGGGTTCCACCTGGTGGGGGACAGCGTCTTCCCGGGGCAGAGCACGCTCGCCGTGGCAGCCGGGGGGCGCAGAGTGGCCGTGGAGATCCTTCGTGGACTGGGCGCCAGCGACCGGCAACTGAGCCAGGCCGCTGCGCCGGTAGTTCGACGCTCCGGCGTCGCCTGAGCGCGGCGATCGCCGGATGGCCTGGGGCCCTTGTTGGGCCCAGGCGCGGTTTGTGAACCGATCTGAATGAGCGCTTGATGCGAAGGCAGGGTCGGCTTTGCACTTCCTTTAGGCGGCAGCCATAGCGTCCCCCCCGTGGCCACAAAAGGCCGCCTCCAATCCTCCCCACCGCGTGCTGAGGACCGCTCCATCGCTTGATGTGGTGTCAGCAGGTCACCGGCGGGGCACCGCGACCTGGTCAGGGTCCGACGCATCCAATCTCCCACCTCCTGTGCTCCAACGCATCGCCCACCGCTGCATGGTGGCCGTCGTACTGCTGCAGTTAACCGCAGCCTTCACGTTCGGTCAGCAGTCAGCTTCGATCCAGGGCACGATCCGCGACGTCGACTTCGACGAGCCCGCGGCCGGCGCCCGGGCGGAGATTGTCGAGCTTGGGAAGTCCGCCCAGGCGGACGCCCGCGGGGCCTACGTCTTCTCTGGCCTGGCGGCGGGTAGCTACACGGTGGTCTTCTCCGGACCCGGCTTCAGC
>CAJQPT010000279.1 GCA_905480285.1 uncultured bacterium | reverse complement strand
CCTCGACCTGAGCCACGTACTGGCTGATGGTCTCCTTGATCAGGGGCCCCAGAGAGCTCTCATCCTGAGGCCGCACCGGGTCGATCGGACCCGGCTGACCGCAGCTCGCGGCCAGGAAGAGGGCCAGGCAGGGAAGGCTCTTTCGTGTTGTGGAGATCATTGTTTCGCTCTGTCTTAACCTAGCGTGCTGGCGGCGAGGACGGAGGGTGAAGCCCGAGTCCTCTGGCGGCTGCGTGGTCGGCTCGTGGGCGGCGGGTGATTGGGGAATGGGGGCTCAGCGGCGGGCCGCGGGCACGGGTGGCGCGTTCTGGGGCGGGCCTTGCCCGAGGGCTTGACTCCGGGCTCAGTCGGCTCGTCAGGCACCTCGGGGGTCTCGTTCGAGGTCATCGCGCTCCGCGGGCGTCTCATCGCCCGCTCCCGAGGAGCCTCCGCTCCATCGGCGGGGTGACTCCTCAGGTACCGTGGTCCGCACGATGAACGCCCCTGATCAAGACCGGAGCCACGAAGACTCATCCGGAGCCCGGTCCAGGAGCCGCCGTGTGGGGCTCGTGATCGAGCTCCGCCCGGAGATGGAGGCGCGCTATCGGGCGCTGCACGCGGACCCCTGGGAGGCCGTGCTGCGCCGGATCACGGGGTCCAACATCCGCGACTACTCCATCTATCTCGCCAGGGTCCACGGCCGCCTCCTGCTGTTCAGCCACTTCCGCTACGTGGGGGAGGACTTCGAGCGGGATATGAGCCGGATCGCCGCGGACGAGGAGACGCGGCGCTGGTGGCGGGAGACCGAGCCCTGCCAGATGGTCCTTCCAGGGACGCCGGATGGGGAGCAGTGGCTCACGGCGGAAGAGGTCTTCCACCACGAGTGAGGGCAGCTGCGAGCGCTTCAGGCCGAGATTCTCTCCCGGGTTCCGGCCATTTCTGGGGCGAGATCACCCCTCGACCATGTCGATGATCCCAGGGTTAGACTTCACGGCCACCTTCGAGAGCACCTCACTCCGGATGACCCAAGTGCGACAGACCGACGAATCACGCTGCACCTCGCCGTTCCTCACGGCGACCCTCATCTCGCTCCTGGTCAGTGCCTCCAGTTGCGGACAGCCGCAGCCCCTGCCCGAGCGCGAAGGGAGCATGTATCGGCTCCTGGAAGACTCCTCGGAGCTCGTGCCCGCAGATCGCCAGGTCGAGCGGTTGGTCGGTGTCCGCATCGAGCGGACGGACCGGGACAGCCCTCCGGTGACCGGGGTCGGGTCTGGCGGCACCCTGGTGACTCTTGTTCGTCCGATGGGGCGAAGCGAGGACCCCAAGGATTTCCTACCAGCGTTTGTCGTTCGGGGTGCCGGCGAGAAGTCGATCACTTACCAAGCGCCCTTCGATCGCGACCGCGCGACCACCGTGACGGCGTTCATCTCGTGCTACGGGGATGGCCTCGAGCGGGCCCGAGTCGCGCTCCTCGGCGAGGACGGAGCGGTCGCTGAACGGACCGAGTGGTCGGAATTTGAGCGGCGACGTGAGCCGCGAGTCCTCGAGTTCTCGCTGTCAGAGCCTGAGCGGAAGGGTCAGGTGATGGGAGGTGTGGTGCTTGAGTTCGAGGGGCGCGGAGCCCACGGGGGCGTGATCGCGCTCGACGTCCTCGCGAGCCCGGTGGGCGCCGCCATGCCGCAGGTCGGTGTCTCACCTGCCGTCGTGGTCGCGGGGGATCAATCGCGGACCGCTGCGGGTTTGATTGAGGGGTCTGTTTGGCGCGCGGACTTCCAGACGCCCGGCGATTCACGGGTCCATCTGTCGATGCACTGGCCCTTCGCCGTCCGCAGAGGTGGTGATAGGCCGACGATCACGATTCGTGCGACCGGATCGGTGGGGAGCCTGGAGGAGCAAACGAGGGTCCCTGCTGCCGCGAGGGACCGTTGGGTCGACCTCGAGGTGGACCTGACGGCCTTGGGTGAGGGCAGCGCATCGATCGAGCTGGAGGTTAGCGATGGTGGAGACCCCGGCCGGGTGGCGGGTGTTCTGCTGGGAGACGCGGTCATCACGAGCCCCTCCGCTTCGGCTCCGACGGTCCTCTTGATCACCTCTGACACGCACCGCGCGGACCACCTGGGAGTGGCATTCACCCGCCCGATGGTCGACACGCCTGCTCTGAATGCCCTCGCCGAGCGCGGCTTCTACTTCACTGACTGCCAGTCGACGACGAACGTCACGAACCCGTCCCATATCTCGGTGATGACGGGTATCCATCCTCGGGATCACCAGATCGTGGACAACACGACGGTGCTCTCATCACAGGTGGACACCCTCGCCGAGGCGTTCCAGCGAGCCGGGTACAGGACCTTCGCCTCCATCAGCACGCAGCACCTTGGCCCGAATCAATCCGGTCTTGGGCAGGGGTTTGACCGCTTCAATTCCACGGAGGACTTCAAGCGGCGGGGAGAGGAGTCCGTGGAGAACGTCGAGGACTGGATCAAGGAGGCGAGGGGCGAGCCGGTCTTTGCCTGGATTCACCTCTTCGACGCCCACGCGCCCTACGAGCCGCCCGGCGGCTTGAACAGCGCTTACTACGCTGGCGACGACCCGCGCGACCCCTCGCGGACGCTCGCGATCGGCGGCGTCGAGGTGCCCCACTGGGTCGCTCGCGAGAAGATCACGGACGTGGACTATGTGAACGCCCTCTACCGCGGTGAGATCGACGGGATCGACGCCTCCCTGCGAGGGCTGCTGGCGCTCCCGAGGATGGAGAGCGCCTGGATTGCGTTCACGTCGGACCACGGCGAGAGCCTCGGGACCAAGGGGGTCTGGTGGGACCACGCGGGCCTGTACCTACCGAACCTGCAGGTGCCGATGATCCTCGCGGGACCGGGGATCGACGCGCGACGAGTCGAGCTACCCGTTCAGCAGATCGACGTGGGGCGGACCCTCCTCGGCCTCGCGGAGATCGACGTGGAGTTCCCGGGTCGCGACCTGATCCAGCTGGTCGAGGACGAGCCGGGGGATGAGCCCAGGTATTCCATCGCGGCGCATGGGCTGCAGGCTGGGATCAGCGTGGGAGACTGGTACCTCTCGTTGGACCTGCGCTCCTTCCAGGCGGCCAAGTTCGGCGAACCGTGGGAGAAGGGCCGCGTGCAGCTGTTCGACCGCCGCAACGGGGTCGACAGCTCGGAGGACGTCCTGAATCAGCACCCCAAGCGGGCCAAGGCCATGCGGGCGGCGCTTGTCGATTGGCTCGGCCGCGGGACCTCGGGGGGCCTTGGCAGCGCCGTGGACCTCTCGGCGCAGGCCGCGGCGAACCTCGAGGAGCTTGGATATGGCGGGTACACCGAGCGCTCGGAGTCGACGTGGTGGAGCGAGGCTGACGTGGACGAGGCCTGGCTGGCTCCCTTCAAGGACTGACTCATGCCCGGTCTTGGGCCCTCTGCCCCTTTGGCCCTCTGCCCCTCGGGCCGGCAGGGGCCAGGTGGGGCCGGGGATCGAGGTCCTGATGGAGGAGGCAACAGGGCGACACGGTGACTCCTCGAGGCCGGGCTTTGGCCGTGCCTCGAGGCCGCAGGACGGCACAGAAGGCGACGAGCCCGACGCCCCGATGGAGGGGCGCCGGGCTCGTCCGGTCTTGGGGGCAGGCGTCGCTCAGCGGCGCCTGGACGCCTTGAGCCGCTCGATGGCCGCGCGCGCGTCGCGCTCGGCCGCCGTGCCCTTGTGCTTGTCCCGG
>CAJQPT010000278.1 GCA_905480285.1 uncultured bacterium | reverse complement strand
CCACGTGGTGCTTGGCGGTCTTCTTGCGGATCTGGGGCTTGTTGTACATCGCGTGCTTGGAGCCGAGGGAGACGTGCACGCCGCACATGCGCTCGAAGCTGCCGATGTCGAGCACCGTCCGCTCGTTCGTGAAGGCTCGGTTGAGGCCGAGGCCTAGCTCGCGCAGCCAGACCTCACCGTCGTCACGGCGGATGTTGGCGAGGACCTCATCGAACTCGTCGGTCGAGTTCCGGGTCCCCGTCACGCGCCCCTCTTCGATGACGAGGGTGATGGGGTGGGGCGGACGGTTGAGGTTGAAGGAGGTGTCGCCAAAGAACGAGATGACGAGGGAGCCGTGGACCGCCTCGAGGTCCTTGGATTCCGTGAAGACCTCGCCGATGGGGAACTGGCCGCCGGTGTTCTTCATGCCGGTGTAGTCGCCGATGTTCATCTTGGCGGACTCGAAGCCGGCGGGGAAGGTCAGGCGCTCGCCCGCGCTCTCCACGACGCCGATCACCGCTCCATCAAGGCGCGCCTTGAGGGCATGGCCCACACCGCGGAAGTAGTCCGGGTCGTAGGCGAGGGCGTCGATGTAGGTCAGCGCCTCCTCGCCGCACATGCGGGCGAGGTGCGGGTGCTCGATCACCTTCAAGGACCGGTTGAACAGCTCGATTCGAATGCGGAAGGCGTCGAGTCGGAAGCTGGTCGACTGGATCATGACGACGAGGTCGCCGGGGCTGAGCCGCTCGAAGGCGCTCAGGATCGCCTCCCGCTTGGCCTCGTCGAACTCGATGAATTCAGCCTCCGGGAGGCTGAGCCGGTAGGCCGCCGTGAGCCCGCGAGAGAGCTCGCTATTGCCGTCCCAGACGACCACGCTGGACGCCGGGGCATCGTGCTCGAGCGCGATGGAGACGATGTCGCGGGTGTTCCTGGCTGCAGCTCGGAGGACCGGTTCAGGGAAGGTGATGCTCATTGGAGCGCCAGAATACTGCGACACCGGCACGCCCACCGGCGGATAAGCGATCGAGGCTGGAGAGATCGAGTGAGGGCGAAAAGGGCGCGAGAGACGAGGGGGGCCGGCCTGGCGGCCAGGAGCGGGGAAGGTGCCGACCGGCCAGGAGCAGGGAGGGTGCCGACCGGCCAGGAGCAGGGAAGATGCCGAGCGGCCAGGAGCGGGGGCTCGCCTCGGCCCCAAGGGGTCTCGACGACCTCGGACAGCGACGCCCTCCGCGGGACAGGCTCGAGGTTCATCAGGGCGATCCGATGGGGCCGGGGTGTGTCCGATCTGGTGGAGGGTGGGGTGCCGTGGCGGCGGAGCCGCCAGAGACGTCGAACGCGGGTCGTCGGGGGTTGTATCCACCAAGGACTGCGCGTCCCATGTGCGGCCGCGTTCGCGGCTTCGTTGTCACGGGAGCGTCCGCAGTAGCTCGCTGTGACCCTCCCGGCGCGTCAGACCTCTTCAAACCAGATCCGATCCATGAATCGTCTTCTCCTCGCTGCCGCCGTCCTGGCCAGCGCTTCCTCGTTGCCCTCCATCGCCGCCGCTCAAGCTGCGGTGTCCGCCTCCGCGGAGGCTGAGCAGCCCAACATTCTCGTGATCTGGGGCGATGACATCGGCCAGTCCAACATCAGCGCCTACACGCGCGGCTTGATGGGCTACCGGACGCCGAACATCGACCGGATCGCCAGCGAGGGCATGCTCTTCACCGATTACTACGGAGAGCAGTCCTGCACCGCCGGGCGCTCCTCCTTCATCATGGGCCAGAGCGTCTTCCGCACGGGGCTCTCCAAGGTCGGCCTCCCCGGCGCAAAAGAAGGCATGGCGGTGGAGGACATCACCATCGCCGGCGTCCTCAAGGATCAGGGGTACGCGACGGGGCAGTTCGGCAAGAATCACCTCGGCGACCGCGACGAGCACCTCCCGACGAATCACGGGTTCGATGAGTTCTTCGGGAACCTGTACCACCTCAATGCGGAAGAGGAGCCCGAGCACGAGGACTACCCGAAGGACCCGGAGTTCCGAAAGAAGTACGGGCCCCGTGGGGTCATCAAGTCCGTTGCTGGAGGTCCGATCGAGGACACCGGCGCGCTGACGAAGAAGCGCATGGAGGTCATCGACGACGAGTCCAGCGCGGCCGCGATCGACTTCATCCGGCGCCAGCACGCCGAGGGCAAGCCCTGGTTCTGCTGGTGGAGCGGGACGCGAATGCACTTCCGCACCCATGTGAAGGAGGAGCTGCGCGGCATCTCAGGGCAGGACGAGTACTCCGACGGCATGGTCGAGCACGACATGCACATCGGCCTGTTCCTCGCGCTGCTCGACGAGTTGGGCATCGCCGACAACACGCTGGTGTTCTACTCGACCGACAATGGACCCCACATGAACACCTGGCCGGACGCGGCCATGACGCCGTTCCGTGGCGAGAAGAACACCAACTGGGAGGGCGGTTGGCGTGTGCCTGCAGCGGTCCGTTGGCCGGGCAAGATCGCCGCAGGTTCCGTGAGCAACGGGATCGTCCATCACATGGACTGGCTCCCGACGTTCGCGGCCATGGCAGGCAAGGACGACATCAAGGAGGACCTGTTGGACGGGTACACCTCGGCTGCGCTGGGCCGCGACTACAAGCTGCACCTGGACGGCTACAACCTGGTCCCGCACCTGACCGGAGAGAGCGCAGAGTCTCCGCGCAAGGAGGTCTTCTACTTCTCCGATGACGGCGACCTGACGGCGCTGCGTTACTCGGACTGGAAGATGATCTTCATGGAGCAGCGCGTGGAAGGGACCCTCCAGGCCTGGGCCGAGCCGTTCGTCCCGCTGCGGGTGCCGCTGATCTTCAACCTTCGTCGGGACCCCTACGAGCGGGCCCAGAAGACCTCCAACACCTACTACGACTGGTTGATCGACCGGGTCTACCTGTTGGTCCCCGCGCAGGACTACGTCGGCAAGTTCCTGGGCACCTTCCGGGAGTATCCGCCGCGGCAGGAGGCGGCGAGCTTCTCGCTCGACAAGGTCCTGGAGACCCTCAAGGAGGGGAGCGGGTCCAAGTAGGACGGGGCTGCGACGCGTCGCTCGGCCGAGCCCGAGCGCCGCGTCGCTAACTGGCCCCTGCAGCGAGCCCGAGTCTGAAGAAAGGGGCGCAGCCGCCAGCGGCTGCGCCCCTTCTGTGTGTCAGCGCCCGTGCGGCTTCGAGCTCCACCTGCGGCGGGAGGGCGTCTATTCGCGCGGGTGGGTACGCGGGCCTCAGCCACGTCTAGGCGGTCCCCGCAGCCGGGGGCGCCGCCGTCGAGATCAAGCGTCCCGAGGTGGCGATTCAGGCCCCGGAGAGCAGCGGTCAACTCCAGCGCTTTGAACAGCTCGTACGCTTCGGTGCCTGGCGAGACGCCAGGCGCGGTCACCCTACGCGCGACCCGGCCACTGCTCCCACCAGGCCCGGAAGAGGGCGTACTGCCGCTCGATGAAGTGTCTCTGGCTCGGGTTGAGCGCGTCTTCCTCGTTGAAGTGCATCGCGTAGTTCTCGTTCCCGGTCAGCACCATCAGGTGCTTGTAGTAGAGGACGAGGTCTGGCCCTTCATCGAAGGTCGACAGCACCTTGAGCGCCGCGTCGAGCTCGGCGGCGTGCCGCCGAGCAACAGGGTCCCCCTCGGCGGCGGCCTGGCACAGTTCCACGAGGCGCAGGGTCTCCCTCGGGATCGCGTTGCCGATGCCAGTGATCGCGCCCGTGGCGCCGCAGTTCACGTACCCGTGGAAGACCTGGGTGTCGACGCCGACCATCAGCGTGAGGTCTTCAGAGGAGCTCGTGATGTGCTCGGCGGCGTAGCTCAGGGACTCTGCACCGCCGAACTCCTTGAAGCCGATGAGGTTCTCGTGCCGCTCGCGCAGGTCGAAGAACAGGTCGGCGCGGGTCTCGAAGCCGTAGTAGGGGCTGTTGTAGATGACCGCCGGGAGGTCCGGCGCCGCGTCGAGGATCGCATCGAAGTGGTGCCGCTGCGCCGCCGCGGAGGTCCCGCGAGAGAGGACCCTGGGGATCACCATCAGGCCCGCGGCGCCGACCTCGGCTGCGTGGGTCGCGTGGGCGACGGCCGCCCTGGTGTTGACGGCGCCGGTGCCCACGATCGTCGGTACGCCGGCCGCGACCAGGGCGGCGACGCCAGCCTGGCGCTCGTGATCGGTGAGGAGCGGCCAGTCGCCCATCGAGCCGCAGTAGACGACCGCGGACATGCCGGCGTCGACGAGCTCTCTGCCCTTTGCGGCGAGCGCGTCGAAGTCCGGGGATCGATCGATCCTGCACGGCGTCATGAGGGCTGGCATGCAGCCGCTGAAGGTGGAGACGTTCATGGGGTCGTTGTCGTGTGGCCGTGGCGGCCCGCTAACGGGGCGATGCCGAGTTTCGTGTCGGAGCCTCGCGGGGCTCGCTGGACGTCAAGTGGAGGACTGGTGTGCCGCGAGCATGGTCTCGAGGACGGGCTTCTGTGCGCGGATGTGGTGTGAGAGGGCCTCGCGCGCCTGGGCCCAGCGACGGGCCTTCACACTCTCGAGGATCTCGACGTGCTGCTTGGCCATGGCGGCCACCGCGCGGCCGCTCAGCGTCGCGTAGTCGAAGAGGGCGCTGTAGAAGTGACCGTTGGTCTCGAAGAACGACTCGATGTAGCGGTTCTGGGCGCATGCGATGAAGTACCCGTGCAGGTCGTTGTCGATGCGCGACGCCCGCGCGACCCTGGGCGTGTTCCCGGCGAGCATCTCATCGATCCTCGAAGCGTCGATCCGCGACCGCGCCAGGTCCAGCGCCTTGAGCTCGAGGGTCTCTCTCACATCGATGTAAGCGTCCATGTCGCCCATCCGGAAGGCCGGGACCTGCCAGCCGCGGCGGGGGACGTGCTCCAGCAGGCCGCCGCCAGCCAGGCGGGTGAGGACCTCACGCACGCGGGTGCGGCCCACGCCCAGCCGTTCGGCCATCGGCTCCTCCCGGATGAAGCCCTCACGGCCGGAGGCTCCGATGCCCACCAGCTCCTCGGCCACCCGGTGCTCCAGCGCCTCGTTGGAGACCAGCGCCTTCGGGGCCCTGACCTTGGACCCCCGCCGCGCGGGCCTCGCGCCCTTCACCAGCCGGGCCGCGAGCCGGCCGTTGGCCTGCTTGACCACGAGCTTCTTCTCGATCAGGGCGTCCACGGCCCTGCGGACCGGAGTGGCGCTGACGCCGTAGAGGCTCGCGATACCCCCGAGCGTGAGCTTCTCAGGCAGGCCTGCCCCCTCGCGTATGCGTGCTTCGAGGTCCTGTTCGATGTAGGTGGAGATCTTCAAGCCAGTCGATGGCAGCCGGCGGCGGGGAGGGCGCGGGCCGGCCCCCGATCAGTTGATGGACTCCTGGGTCCAACGCCCGTCGACTTGGCGCCAGGTCTCCCGGGGGTTCTCGTCGCGGAGGCCCTCGGGGAGTCGCTGGGGGCGCACCTGGTCGTAGCACTGCAGCATCGCGAAGCGCGCCATGGAGCCGGGCAAGCCCACGGCGGTGAAGCCCGGGTGGGCGGTGGCGGGGTACGGACCCCCATGGTTCATGGCCGGTGAGACGGCGACGCCCGTCGGCATCTGGTCGTTGAGGAGCCTGCCGACGCGCTGGCGCAGCGGCGGTTCGATCGATGAGTACGCGGCCTCATCGCTGCCATCCTTCGCGGAGTAGACGCAGCCCGTCAGGTTGCCTTCGAGGGCTCGGATCACGTCCACGCTCTGCGCAGTGGACTCTGTCACGACCACCAGCGTGGCGTTCCCGAAGGCCTCTGCCTGGAGGGCCTGCGGGCTGCCGAGGAACGTCGCGCCATCCGCCCGCAGCACGGTGTTCTGGTAGGAGGCGGGAGCCCCGTCCACCGCGCCGCCGCCCGTGAGCACTTCGGCGCCCGCGGATCGGAGGTCGTCGATGGCGCTCGCGAGCCCATCGCGACCACTGGACGAGAAGAGGGTTCCGTTCGGCGCGGCCCCGAATGCAGACGTGAGGGAGGTCATGAACGCGTCGGCGTCCGCGCCAGATTCGACCAGCACGAGGCCCGGGTTGGTGCAGAACTGACCCGTCCCCATGAGGCAGCTCCCGGCGAGCTCCGCCGCGATCTCATCCCCGCGTTCGCGGAGGGCTCCAGGGAGCACCGCCACCGGGTTCACGGAGCCGAGCTCGAGATAGATCGGCGTCCCCGCTGCGTCGGCGGCCTCCTTGAGCGCGAGTCCGCCGCGCTTGGAGCCGGTGAATGCGACGGCCGCGAGGCGAGCGTCCTGGACCAGGCGCTCTCCGTCGGCGTGGTCCAGGTCGTATAGCAGCTGGACGGTCGCGGGGGGGAGGCCGGCCTCGGTGGCTGCTTGATGGGCCTCTTCTGCGAGCAGCCGCGTGGTCTCGGGGTGCAGAGGGTGGGCCTTGGCGATGACCGGGTTCCCCGCGGCGATCGCGGCGGCGAAGTCGCCCCCGGAGACGCTGCCGAAGGCGAGGGGGAAGTTGTTCGGGCCGAAGACCGCGACCGGCCCGATGCCGGCGAACTGCGTCCGGATGTTGGCGGCCGTGTCGATGACGGGGCGAGACCAGTCACCGGAGCGCGCAGCGGCAGCCGCTTGCCGCAGTTGTCCGGTCGTGCGCGGGAGCTCGCCGGCCGAGAGGCGGGGCGCGAGGGGCAAGGCGGTCTCGGCATGCGCCGCGGCGCAGATCTCGTCGGAGCGGCGCTCGATCCGGTCGGCGTAGCCCTCCAGGAACGTGGCGATGGCGTCCGGGGTCACCGAGCGGAGGGCCTCGAACGCCCCGGCTGCCGCCTCGAGCGCTTCGTGGCAATCGCTCCACTTGCTGGTCGGAAACTTCGGGGCCAGCGCCTCCCCGGTGAGGGGGCTCTGGGCCTGGAACGTGCGGCTTGCGTCTGCGTGACGCCAGTCGCCTGCGATGAGGACCTGCTGGGTCGTCATGGACTTGTTGGGGGAGGTGCCTTTGGGTCGCCCGCGAGGGGTGTAAATCGAGCTCGCCGGTGGGTGAGCGCGAACTTGTTTTTGTACACAAAAACACGCACGCGCGGCCATGGGAACCCATTTGCTTGCGAGACTCTTGGCGAGTCATAGGCTCGACGCGCCTCTCCCCGTGCGCCGGCGACCCGGCGTGGCCGCCACTGCGTACGGATGACCGCGCCTCCGCCGGGCGCTCAGATCGCCTCACATGCTGCCCATGCACACCATCGACGTCATCGACTCCCACACCGGGGGAGAGCCCACGCGCCTGATCGTATCGGGCGGGCCGGAGCTGGGCCGAGGGCCCCTCCGCGAGCGGGTGGCCAGGTTCCGCGCAGATTTCGATCACATCCGGAGGGCTGTGACGCTCGAGCCGCGAGGGTCAGACGTGCTGGTGGGAGGGTTGATCTGCGAGCCGCACGACGAGACGTGCTCCTTTGGGGTCATCTTCTTCAACAACGTCGACTACCTCGGGATGTGCGGTCACGGGACGATTGGCCTGATCAACAGCCTCCAGCACCTCGGGCGGATCGAGCCTGGCGTTCATTCAATCGATACCCCCGTGGGTAAGGTGACGGCAGACCTCGCGCCAAGCGGCGTCGTGAGCGTGAAGAACGTCAAGAGCTACCGGCTCGCCGCCGGCGTCGAGGTCGACGTCCCCGGACTCGGCACGTTCGCTGGAGATGTGGCCTATGGGGGCAACTGGTTCTATCTCGTCAGGTCCTACCCCGACGGATTGAGCGTGCCGGAGCTCGAGGTGGAGCACCACGCGCGCTGGACCGAGCTGGGGATGCGCCTCAGGGCCTCGCTTGCCTCCAGCGGAATCACCGGAGAGGGCGACGCCGAGATCGATCACGTGGAGTTCTTCGGCGCGCCAGCGGACCCGCAGCACGACTCCCGCAACTTCGTCCTCTGCCCCGGCGGCGCGTTCGATCGGTCGCCCTGCGGCACGGGGACAAGCGCCAAGCTCGCGTGCCTGGCCGCGGACGGCGTGCTGGGACCGGGGGAGTCCTGGGCGCAGGAGAGCATCATCGGTAGCGTCTTCACGGGCAGCTATCAGGAGGGCCCTGAGCCCGGGGTGATCTTCCCGACGGTCTCCGGCATGGCCTTCGTCAGCGCGCAGGCGAGCCTGATCATCGACCCGCGCGACCCGCTCCGGCATGGCTTCGCCGTCTCCTCCGCTGTTTCCTCCGCTGGCCCTTCTATTGGCCCTTCCACTGGAGCTCCCGAATGAGCGTGTCCTCCGCCGGCATCACAGGGAAAGTGGGCGACGGCCTGGCCTCCGGGGACGGAGCTTCCGGCGACTCGGTCCTCGTCATTGGCGGTGGCGTGATCGGTGGAATGTGCGCTTGGTACCTCCACAAGGCGGGCTATCGGGTGACCGTGATGGATCAGGGCCAGTTCGGAGCCGCGTGTTCCCACGGGAACTGCGGCTATGTCTGTCCGAGCCATGTCCTGCCGCTCTGCCAGCCGGGCGCCATCGCCAAGACGATGAAGGCGATGCTGCGGCGAAACTCGCCCTTCGCCATCAAGCCTCGGGCAAGCCGGGCGTGGATCGCGTGGTTCTGGAACTTCATGCGAGCCTGCGAGGGGGGCCGGATGATGAAGACGGCGGCGGGTAATCACGCGCTCCTGCAGTCCTCTCTCGAGCTCTACCGCGACCTGGTCAAGGAGGAAGAGATCGACTGCGACTGGCAGGAGCGCGGCCTGCTCTTTGTCCATGACAACGTGGCCGACTTCGAGGCCTACGCGGAGACCGATGAGCTGCTCCGCGAGCACTTCGGCCAGGGGGCGACGCCCTACGCGGGGGATGACGTGCTGAGCCTCGAGCCGGCGCTCAAGCCAGGCCTCGGCGGAGCCTGGCACTACGAAGGGGACTGCCACCTGCGACCGGACATGCTGATGGCGGGTCTCCGCCGTCGCCTCGAGGCGGGGGGCGTTCAGTTCATCGAGGGCCAGGCGATGGAGGGCTTCCGCCGCGAAGGGTCGATGGTGCGCGCCGTGGTCTCGGGGGGCGAATCGATCGAGGCCAGCCGGTTCATCGTCGCCACCGGAGCGATGACCCCGATGCTGAATGACCACCTCGGGTTCAAGATCCCGATCGAGCCGGGCAAGGGATACTCGATCACCTCGGCCCGTACGGACCACATGCCGGTTCATCCGATCATCTTCGAGGATTCCCACGTGGCGGTGACGCCGATGAGCACAGGCTTCCGTGTCGGGTCGACGATGGAGTTTGTTGGCTACAACACCTCGATCCATCCCCGTCGGCTGGGGCTCCTCACGGCGGCCGCGAAGAAGTACCTGCGGGGCTCGGTGCCCGACGAGGTGGAGGAAACGTGGTACGGGTGGCGCCCCATGGTCTGGGACGGGCGTCCGATCATCGACAGGGCGCCGGTTCATGACAATGTCTGGATCGCCGCGGGTCACAGCATGCTCGGCCTGAGCATGGCCACAGGAACCGGCCGTCTGATCTCCGAGTTGGTGTCCGGCGACCATCCCCACGTGGATCCCGAGCCCTATCGGGCCAGTCGGTTCATGTCATCGTGATGGACACCGGGCCCGCTCTGGGCGGGCTCCAGGGGGGCGAGGTCGTGGGTGACTCATGGAGACACGCCCTGCGTGGTCCTCAGCCGAGCAGGGTGAAGTGCCAGACCCGTCCGGGGCGGAGCCTCAGTCGGATGACCTGGCGTTCCTGGTCTTCGGCGCCGACCTCCAGTTCCAGCACGCACTCCCCGGCGCTCTCCAACTCGGCATGGGTCACCTCGAAGAAGAGCACGAGGGGCTCGTGAGCGGAGACGTTCAGCGTCGACCCTGGAGCGGGCAGTGGAGTTCCGAGATCACCCTCTTGGCCGTGGACGGACCAGGCCACCGGCGAGAGCGGCGCCTCGATGCCTCCGGGCAGGATTCGGACCGCTCGTGGGTCGATCGAGTGGGTCGCGGTGGGCAGTTCGGCGCCCCAGGTCGACTCGCCTTCGTAGGCCACTCGGAGGGCGAGCGAGACCCGGGTGTCCTCCTCGTCGGGGCCTATGCCGAAGGTGGGCAGGACCGGCAGCAGGACGCCGAGCGCCCAGATGGAGGTGCTCCGGTCGCGGATAGAGAGGTGCAGGCCCTCGGGGGAGAGGGGCACGGTCGCGACCTTGCCAGCCCCGCTCAGGATCACGTTCATCCCCGCGAACCGTCCGGCATGGTCGGAGACCGTCACCTCCACCCCTGCTGGTCGTTCAAGCTCCACGGGCGCCCAGCGCTTCGAGGAGGAGACGAGGGCGCAGCTGGAGAAGAAGAGGGGAGCGAGTAGGGGCAGGGCGCGCTTCATGGTCGATCATCCCGGATGAGAGACGCTGCAAGGGAGAGGCCACCGTCGATGGCACTCATCTCGCCTGACGTCGTTCCTGGTCAAGAGGGTGCACTTCTCCGGCGACGGACAAGGGTCGAACTGAAGTCCAAGCGACGAGACGGAGTCCGCCGTCCTTGTGAACTCCCTTCACCGCAAGCGTGTCCGCCCGCCATGGTCGCGATGGCGAGTCGGCTGATCCGTGCTGCCAGGCATGACGGTCCCAGTCGAGCTTGTTCGCGTCGGTGTCCTTCGCGGCGTTGAGGTCCTGGCCACCCGGCTGATGCCGGCCGATGGGCACGCCTACGACCCGAGGCTCCTTCGACCCCG
>CAJQPT010000277.1 GCA_905480285.1 uncultured bacterium | reverse complement strand
TTTGGCGGACACTCGATGAGTCGAGCGGAGTCCACCCGCCGCCCTGCCCAGCTGGTGCTCACCCGCTCCTCCCATGAAGACCCTCTTCGCCCGCTCGCTGCTCGCCCTGGCTATGACTGCGCCCGCCCACGCTCAGTGGACAGCGGACCCCGCTCTGAATCAGGTGATCTCGGGGGCCGCGTCGGACCAGAACCAGGTGAAGGTCAGCGCGGCGCCGGACGGAGGCTTCTGGGTGAGCTGGCTGGATGGCATCGCCACGGGCTGGGACGTGCGACTCCAGAAGCTGGATGCCAGCGGGCGTGAGGTCTTTCCCTCTGGCGGACTCCTCATCGCAGACCGCGGCTTCTCATCGACTCAGGACTATGGGCTCAGCGTCGCTTCGGACGGCGATGCGCTGCTTGCCTTCAGGGACGATCGAACGGGAAGCACCACGGTCACAGCCACGCGCGTGACGGGTGCCGGGGACTTCGAGTGGGGCCCTGATGGGGTCTCGCTCATTCAGAGCCCATCGAGCTTCGTGGCGGCGCCCAAGATCGCGCAGGGGGCCGCCTCGAGCGTCGATCGTGTGGTCGTCGCGTGGACCGAGAACAGCGGCGTGGTCATGCAGTCCCTGGACGCGGGCGGGGCGCCGACGTGGTCATCGGCCGCAGGGACGGGCAACTTCGTCGTCATCAGCCCTTCCTTTGGTTCGTATGTCCTCGCGGATCTGCAGGGAGTTGGGGACGAGGCGATCGTCTCAATCGTGCATCAGACCGGCGGCTTCACCGCCCCGCGGCACCTCGTGGCTCAACGGCTCTCGGTGGACGGTGCGCTGCTTTGGGGGGCCACGCCCGTCACTGTCTTCAACGCCGGCTCGCTGCAGATCGGGAACTTCCCGCGCTTCACCCTCGGGGGCGAGGACGCGGTGTTCAGCTGGTACTCCTCCAGCCCTTCGCTGCAGTGCTTTGTCCAACGGCTCGACCGCGCTGGTGTGCCTCGCTGGACGCCCAACGGAGTCCCTGTGGCCACGGCGCCCGGTGCCCTACGCGTGAATCCGCGGGCGGCCTTCCATGGGCCGAGCGGCGATGTCTTTGTGACCTGGAAAGACCTGAACTCCAGCCAATCCCAGTCCGGGGTTTCGGCGCAGCGCATTGACGCCAGCGGGGCGCGGCTCTGGTCGTCGGGTGGCGTTTCGGTGGTGCCGATCGGCGCCACCGGGGCGGACTTCCCCATCCCGTTTCCCGTGGCGAGCGTCGGGGCGTCCTCGGGGGGCAGCGACGTGCTGATCGCCTGGAGCGAAGACCCGTCGTTCGGTTCGGACCGAATCTATGGGATCGGCCTGGACGCGGGAGGCGCCATCGGGGCCCCGAGGTTCGACGTGGCCTCAACCCCGAGCGGGAAGGCGCGCCTGGACGGGGCGGTCGGCGTCACCGGGGTCGGGGTCTTGGGCTGGAGTGACGCTCGCAACGATGGTGGCGACATCCTGGTCCAGGCTCTAGACCTGCAGGGGGGCCTTGGGGCACCGGGGCTGCTGCTCGATACCCAGTGTCCTGGCGTCCCCAATTCCACCGGGGCGGGTGGGACGCTCATCGCTTTCGGGAGCGACGTCGCGACAGACAACGACGTGACGCTGTTCGCGTCGAACCTGCCGGTGGGGGCCTTTGGCTTCTTCATCACCAGTACGGCATCGGGCGCCGCTCCAAACCCTGGGGGGAGCGACGGGGTGCTCTGCCTCGGTGGCTCGATCGGCCGGTTTGTGGGACCAGGCCAGGTGGTCAACTCCGGCCCCGCCGGTGTCTTTTCCCTGACGCTCGACCTCGCGCAGCAGCCGACCCCAACGGGGTTCGTCTCGGTGCTCGGTGGAGAGACCTGGTTCTTCCAGGCCTGGCACCGGGACGTCAATGTGGCGGTGACCTCCAACTTCACCGCGGCCCTTCAGGTTGACTTCCTCTAGGCCCCGCTGCGGTCGCCGGCTGCGCCCTGTGGCGTGGCCGTGGGGAGCCCGCGAGCTTGCTGGCGTGTCCCTCGGGCGGCGGAGCGACCTGCGGATTGGCATACGCGGTGAGCCCACGCGGTTTGGACGCGTGGACCTCGGGGATGGGTGACCGTTGCGGTACTCCGGTCCGCTTCAAGAGGGCGGCCAAGGTACGCGTGGCGCCGGACCCCCGGAGAGGCGCGGCGAACTGTACTTTCGTCGAAGCACGCGTTGCGCCCCTCGGCAACCCGGTCGCGTGTTTATTGGGCGATCCGTCGGTCCTGAGCGTGGAGGGGCAGACGGCCCGGGCGGTGGGGTCTCAGCGCGCAGGTCCGTTGGCCTCCCGGCCACAGGCGACCCGACCGCGGGACAGGGAAGCCCTGCTTGTGAGGGAGTTGGGAGAGAGGTCGCGCCCCGGCCCCGAAGCGCGACGCTAGCGCAGCAGGGGAGCCGCGATGGGGCGGCCGTTGGTGGTCAGCACCTGGAAGTGATGGATGCCCGCCGACTTTGGCGCGAGGGTCCACACCACGCGCTTGTCGTGGGTGACCTCGAGCAGGTGCACGGCCCCTGGAGCAGCGTGGTAACTGGTGATGACGGTGTTGCCGTTGGGCAGTCGCTGCACGCCGCAGGCGTCGTCGATCAGCGGGCTCGGCAGGTCTGCATTCGTGAGCTCCCAGACGGTCGCCCCGGCCGCATCCACCTCGATCACCCGGTTCCCGTTGGTGCACCCGATCAGGGTGTTGCCATCCCTGAGGCGGATCGCTGTGAAGGGCCAGTCTCGCAGGTCACGGCCGCGCTGGTCGGTTGGGATTCGGCGCACGACCTTGCCCGCGGGGTCGTACTCCGACACCACGAAATCGAGCAGGTGAGGCGCGAGATAATTCCCGTTCGGCAGCTTACGGACCATGCGCGTCTGCATGTGCGAGTTGCCCATCTGGCAGGTCAGGGGCACCTCGAGCACGATCTCTCCCGCGCGGTTGAGCTCGAGCAGTCGGGGGCTGGGTCCGGACTCATTGACCAGGATGTGCCCATCGGGGGTGAGCTGCGCCGTGCTGACCTCGTCCTGGGTCGCCCTCCAGGTGAAGACGACCTCACCGGCGGGGTCCACCTCGAGGACACCGCCGCCTGGGAAGTCCCCGTGGGGGTAGAGGGCCATCAAGACGTTGCCGTTCGGTAGCAACGTGGCGTCGGATGACGGCGCGGGATGACTCCAGAGGACCTCCCCCGCCTCGCCCAGGATCTGGGTGGGGATGTGGCGCCCCGCGACGAGCACGGAGTGCTGCACCGTCGGCGCCGGGGCCGCCAGCAGGCGCGCCAGGGTTGGCTCGATGGCCTCGGCCCAACGCCTGTAGCCTGCGGCCGAGAGGTGAAGGGCATCCGGCATGATCGCCTTGGAGATTGAGCCGTCGTCCTCGATGAACTCATGTCCGATGGTCAGGACGTGGATGTCGTCCCCGTTGTGCAGCCGTTGCAACATCTGGTTCACCTGCAGGACCTTGCCGCGCTGGGCGCCTGGCATGGCACCGCGCGGGAAGATGTCGAGCAGCAGCACGCGGCAGCCCGGGAGCTTGGACCGAAGGCTGCGCACCACCGCGGCCACCCCCTCAGCAATCTCCGTCGCAGTGTTGTCCTCGCGATTCGAGTTGTTGGTGCCGATCATCACCACGGCGACCTTGGGATCGATGCCGTCGACGTTGCCGTGATCGAGGCGCCACAGGACGTGCTGCGTTCGGTCCCCGCTGATGCCCAGGTTGGCTGCCTTGCGCTCGCCGTAGAACTCCTTCCAGATTGAGGCTCCACGCCCCTCCCAGCCCTGGGTGATCGAGTCTCCCACGAAGATCAGGTCCACGTCGCCCTCAACGACGCGGTCATTGATGGCGAGATAGCGCTGGTGCACCCTCCCCTTGCGGGCCGCCGGTTGAATCGCGGAGTGCTCCTGGGCGTGAGCTGAGGGGAGGACGAGGGTGAGCAGGATCAGCAGGCGTATGAGGAGCATGGCCCGAGGATACGGCCCCTCCAGTCGGCTGCACATGTTCGACGCGTCGGTGGGGCACGTGACGCCCACGGCGCCGCCGCGTGAGGC
>CAJQPT010000276.1 GCA_905480285.1 uncultured bacterium | reverse complement strand
GAGGACATCCGCTGGGTCGCGCGCAAGTACGCGACCACGGAGAAGGCCGGGATCTACTACACCCTCGGGATCACCGAGCACACGCACGGCACGGACAACGTCTACGCCCTCGCGAACCTCGTGCTCATGACCGGGCACCTGGGCAAGCCCTCTTCAGGGATGAACCCGCTGCGCGGACAGAACAACGTCCAGGGCGCCAACGATGCCGGCGCGACCCCGATCTTCCTCCCGGGCTACCAGCGGGTCGACGACCCCGAGGCCCACGCCAGGTACGAGGAGGCGTGGGGGACGACGTTCCCCTCCGAGCCGGGACTGAACCTGAACGTGATGATGAAGGAGGTGGGCAAGAGCATCAAAGGCCTCTTCGTCATGGGGGAGGACGTGGTCCTCTCCGAGCCGAACTGCATGGAGCTCGAGAAGGGCATGAACGCCGCCGAGTTCGTGGTCGTGCAGGACGCCTTCCTCAACGAGACCTGCCGCTTCGCGGACGTGGTCTTCCCCGCGTCGGTCTTCGCCGAGAAGGAGGGCGTCTTCACCAACTCCGAGCGGCGCGTTCAGCGCGTGCGCAAGGCCGTCGAGCCGCCGGGCGAGGCGCGCGAGGACTGGCGCATCCTGATCGCGCTCGCCAACGCGAGCGGCGCGGACTGGTCGTTCGACACCGCTGCCGACGTCTACGACGAGCTGGTGCGTGACGCGGACAAGTTCTCCGGGATCAGCCACGCCCGGCTCGACGCCACGGTCGAGCTCCCCAAGACGGGCCTCCAGTGGCCCTGCCCGACCCCGGACCACCCGGGGACGACCTTCCTCCACGAGGAGGGAATCCTGCGGGGCAAGGGGCTGTTCCAGGCGGTGGACTATCGCCCGCCGGCGGAGCTCCCTGACGAGACCTACGGCCTGCTCCTCTCGACCGGGCGGACGCTGTACCACTACAACTGTGCGACCCAGACCCGACGCGAGTCGGGGCTCGACGCGAAGCAGTCCGAGGCCTGGGTTGAGATCCACCCCCGCGATGCGAAGAAGCGCGGCATCGAGGACCGGGACCTTGTCGAGATCTCGACCCGGCGCGGCTCGGTGCGGGTCAGGGCGCTCTACTCGCGCCAGGTCCAGCCGCGCTGCATCTGGATGCCCCTGCACTTCTTCGAGGCGCGAGCCAACGTGATCACCAACGACGCGGGGGACCCCGTGACGGACACCGCGGAGTACAAGGTCTGCGCCGCGGAGGTTCGCAAGGTCGAGGACGGTGCGGTCGGCGAGGGCCTCTATCCGGGGACCTTCTACGGCGTCGACGCCCCGGCCTGAGCAAGGGTCCGCCGAGAATCAGGCCTGCGATCAGGCCTGCAATCAGGCCTGCAATCAGGTCACCCCGGGCCCGGGACCGGGGCGGCCTGGCCCGCGGCGGTGGGGCCGAGCTCCCCGGGGGCCGCTGACTCCGCCGTTCCGCTCAGTCTGCAGGCGCGTCCGTATGCGCGAACTGCATCACGGCGCGCAGGATCGAGCGACAGGAGACCTGGCCGACGAACTTGCCCTCCTTGACGATCGGGAAGCGACGCCGGTGTCCATCGATGAGCTGCTGGGCCACGTCCACGACGCTCAAGCCCACCTCCACCGTCTCCACCTCGGTGGTCATGATGTCCGCCACCGTGCCCCCGACCTCGCCGTGGTAGGTGCCGCTGAGCACGGCCTGGAGGCAGTCCATCTCGGAGATCACCCCGACGACATTGCCGTCGTCGTCGAGGACCGTCGCTCCGGAGATGCTGCGCTCGGTGAGCGCTCGAATGGCCTCGAAGATGTGGGTCTCCGGCTTCAGGGTCACCGGTGATCGGGTCATGTGATCCTCGGCTTCGACAGAACGCAGCATGGCGGACTCCTCGCTGTTTGAGTTGTAGGTGAGCTTCGCCGCTCGGCGACGGCGAACACCTGATGCTAGGGCAGTCCGCCGCATAAGGGCAAGGTGACCGCCCGGCACGGGGTTATGAGGCCGGTTTCTCAGCGCGCTGGGGCCGAGACCGGTCGCCCGCCAACTCAGTCGCCCGCCAACTCAGTCGCCCGCCAACTCAGTCGCCCGCCAATTCAGTCGCCCGCTAGATCACTCGCCCGCCACGGGGGGCGTCTCGTCAACGACGGGGCGGAGGACGCGCAGCTCGAACACATCCGGCCGGGCGTAGTGCCCGGAGACGTCGAGGTCGAAGCGGCCGCGGATCACGGCGCCGGGGTCGATCTCGGCGACGAGGACGGCGTCCTCGTCAAAGACGGGGCCCGCGAGCACCTCTCCGAAGGGGTCGACGATGACGCTGCCACCTCGAATCAAGATCTCGTCGGGCGGCACCTCGCCGCCGCCCAGGTCCGGGTGGACGTCGCGCCCGCGGAGATGCTGGCAGGCGGCCAGGACATGGCAGCGGCCCTCCACGGCGACGTGCCGCATCGTGGACTGCCACACCTCACGATCGTCCACCGTGGGCGCGCAGTAGATCTCGGTGCCCCGCTCGTAGAGCGCGGCGCGCATGAGCGGCATGTAGTTCTCCCAGCAGATCGCCGCGCCGATCTTGCCGCGGGGCGAGTCCACCACGGTGAGCGTGGTGGCGTCACCGCGGCCCCAGATGCAGCGCTCGAGGGCGGTGGGGACGAGCTTGCGGTGCTTGCCTCGCAGCCCTCCATCTGGGCCGACGAACAGGACCGTGCAGTAGAGCGTCCCGCCATCACGCTCGACGACCCCGATGACGAGCTCGACCCCGTGGCGCGCAGCGATGGCACCTAGGCGCTCCACCGCCGGTCCGGGGACCTCCACGGCCGCGGAGTGATAGCGCTCGAACGCGGCGCGCCCGGCCTCGCTGCGTGTGCCGAGCCGGACCCCGAAGTCGACGCCCTTGGGATAGCCGCCGACGAAGGCCTCGGGGAAGACGGCCAGCGCCGCTCCGTCGGAGGCCGCGCGGGCGGTCAGCTGATCGACTCGCTCCAGCGTGCCGTCGAGGTCAAGGGGGGCCGGTGCCGCCTGGATGACGGCGGCCCGATAGGGGGCGTTGGGCATGGTGAGGACCGGGGATCAGGCGAGCGCCTCGTGCCCGCGGGCCGCGACCTCGGCGCGCCCGATGAGCCGACCGTCCTCGAGCAAGAGCGCGTGGGTGGCGAGGTTCACGGTGGGGCAGACGTGCCCTGGGATCAGGCGGAGCAGGGCGCCGCGCGCGGGTCTCTGCCCGCCCTCGGCCACGAAGACGGTGTGCTCCTCACTCTGACCGGCGGCCTTCAGGTGTGGGTGATCGATGACCTCTGCGATCCTGTCGGGGCCGGTGCCCTCGATGGCCTTGGACCCGGCATCGCAGGTCACGCGGTCCCGGCCAGGGAGGCTCGCAACACGCGTGAGGACCGTGGCTGCGAACTCGGCCTCGAGGTCGGGGAGCTGCTCGACGGACCTGAGGTCGTGGTAGACGACGGTCCCGGGGGAGACGCGGTGAACGGAGCCTGGCAGCGTGGCGAGCCCGATGTGCTTGAGCGCCGCCGGGAAGGCGGGCGTGCCCGCGGTGATGACCTCGGCGGGGCAGAGGCCCGCCTGGCGGAGGGCCGCGGCGAGCGAGACGAGCTCGTCGTAGGAGGCGTGGATGAGCCGGGCGCGTTCCGCGAGGTCGGCCTCGTATCGGTGCCCGTCGTAGGCGTGGAGGCCTCTGAACCGATCTCCCGCCGCCCGCGCGATCGCCCGGATCTCGTCGCCGGCGTTGACGTCAATCCCCGTGCGCGCCATCCCCAGGTCGACGTCGACAAAGACGCCGATGCCGGGGGGGATCTCTGCGACCTGTTCCACGGACTCTGCCAGCGTGGAGAAGGTGACGCCGGGCCACCTGGTGGCGAGCTCGGCGAGGCGGTCCAGGCCGCGCCCATGAAGATGGTGGGCCAGGAGGACATCGCCGGAGGGGGTCGACTCGGCCTCCAGCACCCCGGCCAGGACGTCGGCCTCACGGGCCGTGGCGCACTTGAACCTGCGGACTCCGGCCCTCGCGTAAAGGGCCAGGACCTCGGGGATCTTGGCGGTCTTCACATGGGGTCGCCAGCGCGCAGGTCCCGCTGTGAGGCGGAGGACGGCCTCGATATTGCGCCGCGCGGCCCCCAGGTCGACGAGCAGGGCCGGGGTCAAGATCCGCCCCTCGAGGTCGGGATCAAGGGGGGCAGGGAAGGGGGCAGCCATGGGTGCGGGGGCGTAGTCGACGCCGATGCCCGCGGATATCCCCCATGGATACACGCGCTGCCCTGGACGGGATAGGGTTACGACGAACGAATGCTGGACCATCGCACGAACCAGATCCTCCTCACCGGGCTCGTAGGCCTCACCGCCGCCTGCGGCGGTGGTGGGGGAAGCAGCGGTGCGCCATCCTCGGCGGCGATCTTCGCCGGTGAGGACGCGTCGGCGCTGTCACGTTCACGGGTCACCCTGGTGGCGTCCGTGACCGGGGGTGAGGGTGTGGCCTCATTCGAGTGGCTCCAACTGGCGGGCCCCGCGGTGACCCTCGACGCCGTGCCGGGCGGAGCGGCCGGGGCCATCAGCTTCCTGGCCCCGGATCGAGACGCCCAGCTCGTGTTCGAGGCCAGCGGGGTCTCGCCAAGCGGCGTCAAGCTGGCGAGCGACTCGGTGGCGATCACCGTGGACGCGCCGGGCGCCGAGCTCACTCCGTCCCTGCTCTCGACCATCGACCTGGGCGGCTCCGGGCGGGCGCTGACGGCGGCCTATCACGCCGCGACGGCGCGGGCCTTCATCATCGATCCCATCCTCCGGGAGGTCGCCGTCTATGACCTGACGGATCCGACCGAGCCGATCCCGGTGGGCAGCATCCTCGCCCCGCCTGCGGCGCTGGGTTACGTCCCGGGCCCGCCCCTCGACGTGGATTGCGGCGCTTCGGGGGCGGTCGTCGTCACCTGGGGGGGAGAGACCACGGAGTACCCCGGGCGCGTTCAGTTCGTCGACCCTGCGACCCTCTCGCCGCTCCTCGCGGTCTCGTCGTACGGATCCAACCCGGTGGGGGTCGACGTCACCCCCGACGGGAGGGTGGTGGCCGTGGCCTGCGCGGGGGACCGGCCCTTCGTCGGAGGCGGAGAGGGCCTCGGCTACGTCACGATCTACAGGGTGCCTCTCGGCGGACCCGCGCTGATGAACCCGTCCACGGACATCGCGCCCATCCCCTTCACGGCCTTTGACGGGGACGAGGCTGCCCTCGAGGCGGCAGGGGCCCGGTGGTTCAAGGACCCCAACCCCAACGTCCCCACCGTGGCCTCGCTGCAGCTCACGCCCAGGGCGGTCGCCCTGAGCGCTGAGGGGACCGCGGCGTGGGTGGCCTGTCCGGAGAACGACGTGCTGATCCTCATCGACACCGTGGAGGAGCTGGCGACCGGTTGCCTGCCCCTCGCAGATCGCGCTTGGGGGACGTTCGAGGCGGGTGCCTTCGCCAGCGGCCAGCGGATCGAGTGGGACGCGCCGCCGGCCCAGCTGACCACCGCGGCCGGTGACGCTATCGAGGTGGGCGGGTTCACCGGGATCGCCGCGGCGTCAACGGTCAACGGTCGCGTCAGGGTCACGGTGATCGATGGCGCGGGGCCAGTTCTGGCTCCGGTGGACGTGGACGGTGACCAGTCTCTCGAGCTCCCGATGGTGGCCCCGGACCAGCAGCTGCAGCTACGCGTGGTCGAGCTTGACCCCCAGACCGGCGCCGTGGCGTTGGTCTCCCAGCTGCCGCTGTCCGACGGTCAGGGGGCGGCGGTGGTGGGGCGTCCGAGCCTGTTCGCGTCCGCCACGGGCCTCGCGTTCCAGGATGAACCCACGGTGGACACGAGCGGCAACCCGGTGGCTGCGTCGGCGCTTGGCGCGCGCTTCGGCGGCGCCTCGGCGCTCCCCTCCGGTGGCTTCTGGCTCGCGGAAGCCAGGCGCTGCGGGCTCTGGGAGTTCGACGCCACCGGCGCCTTGGTCCAGCGCCTCGTCCCCGAGGGGACGCCGGCCTCTCTTGGGACCCCGACCTTGCCTGCGGTCTATGCCGCGCGTCGGGCCAACCTCGACTTCGGTCCCGGGCGACGCTTTGGCGGCTTCGGCGCGCTGGCCCACGACGACTCCGCGGGAGTCCTCACGGCGGCGGCGCGGCTGCCCCTCGATCAGCCAGACACCGCCTCCGACGCGATCTCGGCCTCATCAGCCGTGATCCGCCTCCTGCAGATCGACGACACCACCGGGGCCACGGTGGGCGAGTACGCCCTGGTGCTGGACGCCGTGGATCACTCGGTGGAGGGACTCTGCGTCTCGAACAGCGGAGCCTTCGGCGGCCTCGCGCTGCTGGAGTCTGCGGCGGACCCCGAGGGGTTCTGCGGCGTCTACTCGCTCGACCTGTCCGCCGCGACCAACCTCCAGAGCCTGGCCCCCGCGGACTACGCCGCGGTCTCGGGGCAGCTGGAGGCGACCCCGCCTGATCAGCTCGGCGCGCTGCAGGTCCCGGTGAACCCGGTCCACAAGGTGCTCCGCGCGGACCTCTCCGACGCGGGGCTGGGCGGCAGCGGTCGCGCGAGCGGGCTCGCCTCGCTCGGGGACGACCTCGTGGTGACCTTCGACAACGGCGCGGGCCTGGGGCAGGCGGCCGCGGCGCCCGGTAGCGGCGTGCTCTCGGGCGTCGGCGGGCCCGCGACCGCGTTCGCCGTGGTCGAGCTGGAGCCGGAGGGCATCGACGCATCGAGCGTTCAGGGCGCCTTTGATCCGAGGCCGCTCCCGTTGCAGGGGCTCATCCAGCCGCTGGACCTCGTGGCCTTCTCAGACCGCGGTGAGGCCCGCGTCGCCCTGGCGAACGGTGGGCTGGCGCGAGTCACTCCGGGGGCGGGGGGCACCGGGGCCGGGTACGACGAGCGAGAGCGCGTGGCCGATCTGACGCTGGACACGCTCGCGTTTCCCGGCGCGCTTCAGCTGCAGCAGCCCCAAGAGGCGGGGGACCTCCTGGTCTCCACCGTGGGGTCTGATCCGGACCAGGATGGTCTGACCAACTCGCTGCTCGCCTTCGGCGCGCGGTCGATCGGGATTCGGGACGCGGAGGGGGCGGAGGTGTGGACCTCGGGTCAGCGCCTCGTAGGGCGCGCCGCCGCTCTTGACCCGGAGGGTCAACGGGCCGCGGCGACCATGAGCGGGCTGAGACCGGTCTCCCTCGCGCTCGGAGAGAGCGGCGGGGTGCCCTTCCTCGCTGCCGCCCTGGAGGGACCCGGTGCGGTGGCGGCCTTCGATATGTCGAACCCGTCGGCGCCCGTCTTCGCTGGCTGGCTCACAGGCACGCAGGGGGCCATGGACGTGGACGCCGCCGGGGACCTTGTCATCGTCACCGACCCCGCTGCTGGCCAGGTGCTGGTGATCGGCGTGTCGCGCCCCTGAAGGGCGCTCTTGACCCGCGCTATCGTCCGCTCTCTGCGAACGGCTCGGCGGGCATCGCGGTGGACTGGGGGCTCCAGGGAGCCGGTGCGGTGATGTGGCGGTGGAGTGACCGGGGTGGTGGTGGACGGGGGCGGGCCGCCTTGCTCCAATTCTCCAATGCCCCCGCTCGCCGAGATCATTCAGACGCCAGGGGGGGAGCGGGCCCTCCGGCTTCACGGCGTCCTCGCGCTCGACGAGGCGTCTCGCCTCCGAGCGGAGGTCAAGTCGGCCCTCTCGCAGGCGCCCGTAGAGGTGCTCGACCTCGAGGGCGTGGAGCGCATGGAGGGAGCGGCGGCCTCTGTCCTCGCGGACGCGCTGTGCTCGTCGGGAGCGCCGCCGAGGGTCGAAGGCGCCGCGGCGGACGTGGCCTCGATCGTGGCTCTGTACTGGCGCGACTCGGCGCCTCGGGCGCAGCCGCCCCGGCGCCGGCACGGCTTCATCGCTGAGGTCGGTCAGGCCGCGCTGGAGCTGGTCGCGACGCTCCGGGACATGCTGGCCTTCGTTGGGCAGCTCTCTGGAGCGCTGCTCGCCGGCCTGCGCCGCCCCGCGTCGATCGAGTGGGGTGCGGTCGGTCGACAGGTGGAGCGGCACGGCGCAGATGGGCTCCCGATCGTGTGCGTGATCGGTTCGCTGATGGGGTTGATCACGGCCTTCCAAGCCGCCATTCAGCTGCAGAAGTTCGGGGCGGATGCGTTTGTGGCCGACCTCGTGAGCCTCTCCCTGACCCGGGAGCTCGCGCCGCTCATGACGGCCATCGTGGTGGCCGGCCGGTCTGGGGCGGCGATCGCCGCCGAGATCGGGACCATGAAGGTGTCCGAGGAGGTGGACGCCCTGCGGACGCTTGGCATCTGTCCCCACCGCTTCCTGGTCTTCCCGCGCATCTTCGCGCTCCTGCTCGTACTCCCGCTCCTGACGCTCGCGGGTGACCTCATCGGGATCCTCAGCGGCGCGCTGGTGGCGACCTCCACCCTCGAGATCGGGATGCGCAAGTTCCTCATGTCGACCCAGGAGGCGCTGGTCCCGGCGGACATCCTCGGTGGTCTCCTCAAGGCCTCGGTCTTCGGCATCTTCATCGCGGGGATCGCCTGTGAGCGCGGGCTGGCGGCCCGCGGCGGCGCGGAGGGCGTGGGCCGTTCGACGACCTCCGCCGTGGTCGCGATGCTGTTCTGGCTCGTCCTGCTCGACGCGCTCTTCGCCGTGTTCTTCAACGTGTGGGGGATCTACTGATGGCCATGATCGAGGCGAGAGACCTGACCATCGGCTACACCAAGCCGCTGATGGAGCACCTCAACTTCGACATTGAGCGTGGGGATGTCTTCCTCGTGCTCGGTGGCTCAGGGACGGGGAAGTCGACCATGCTGCGGACCATGATCGGTCTCCAGCCCCCCCTCGGCGGCTCCGTGGAGCTGGAGGGGGTGGGGGACCCCTCGCTCCTTGACGGAAAGCGCCCCCGCTTCGGCGTGAGCTTCCAGGCCGGCGCCCTGTTTGGCTCGATGACCATCGCGCAGAACGTGGCCCTCCCCCTCGAGCAGTGGACGGACCTGGATGACGCCACCATCGAGGGGATCGTGGCTGGAAAGCTGCGCCTGGTCGGGCTGGAGCAGGCGGCCAATCACCTACCCTCTGAACTCTCGGGCGGGATGCTGAAGCGGGCGGGGATCGCGCGCGCGCTGGCCCTCGAGAACGACCTGCTCTTCCTGGATGAGCCGTCCGCAGGGCTCGACCCGGTGACGGCCTCCGAGCTCGATGATCTCCTCCTGACCCTCAACCGGGCCCTGGGCCTGACCCTCGTCGTCGTGACCCACGAACTTGAGAGCATCTATCGCATCGGTACGCGCTGCTTCCTCCTCGACCGCGACACGCGCGGCATCATCGCCGAGGGCGACCCCCGCGTCCTCCGCGACGAGAGCACGGACCCAAGGGTGCGCGCGTTCTTCCATCGGGAATCTGTGGCCGAAGAGGTGACCGCATGAGTGTCAACCGTTCCAACGAGTGGAAGGTCGGAGCCTTCGTGGTCGGCGGCGTGATCGCCGCCGTCGCGACGCTCTTCTGGCTGGGAGCCGCGCGCTTCAACTCGGAGACGATCGAGCGCGTGACCTTCCTGGACGAGTCGGTCCAGGGGCTCGAGGTCGGCGCCCCGGTGAAGGTCCGTGGGGTGACGATCGGCAAGGTGACGGACATCCGGCTGGCCAAGGATCGGCGCCTGGTCGAGGTCCACGCCAGCCTGCGCGTCGAGGCCATGAGGTCGCTGAACGTCCTGGACAGCGATGAGCAGGCGGACGGTGAGCTCCCCGACGTGCCCATGGACCTGAGGTTCACCATGGCCTCCCAGGGCATCACGGGGATCAAGTTCCTGGAGGCCGACTTCTTCCCGGAGACGGCGCCCATGATTCACATCCCCTTCGATCCGCCCCCTGGCTTCGTCCCGGCCACGCCCTCCACGCTGAAGAGCCTCGAGGACGCGCTCCGCGGTCTCGCGGAGGAGGTGCCGATGGCGCTCTCCGACTTCCGGCGCCTCACGATGACGGTGGACAGCAAGCTCACCGCCATCGACGCGGAGCGCCTCTCCTCGTCGATCTCCAAGGCGGCAGAGGATCTCAGCGTCACGCTCGACCGGGCGGACCCCTCCAAGCTGATGGGCGAGACCGAGGCGCTGGTCCAGGAGCTGCGGACGTTCGTCGGGGACCTGGACGTCGCGCTCGTCAAGCTCACCGGCACAGAGGGCGTCGTCGAGAAGGGAGCCGAGGACTTCCGGTCCTTGATCGCGGACGTGCGGACGCTCGTTGGCGCCGCGGACGGTGCCCTCAAGTCCACCGAGACCATGCTCCGTGACGCGGACCTGGCGGCGACAGCGGCCTCGCTCCGCGGGGCCGCGGACTCGACCACCGCGCTCGCGAGGAGCTACGAGCCCACGGGCGCCGAGCTGACGGCGACGCTCGTGGAGCTCCGTCGAGCCCTGAAGAAGATCGAGGAGCTCACCGGGCTTATTGATCGGGACCCCGGCGTCTTGCTGCGCGGCCGCTCGAAAGGGCCCTCCCGCTGAGCGGTACCCCAGAACCAACATGAAGCAATCCCATCGGATCATCGCGGCCCTCATGGCCGCGCTCCTCACCCCCGCTTGCCTTGACCTCAAGCCGGAGGCGGCGCCGCAG
The DNA here is from genome assembly GCA_905480285.1 of uncultured bacterium. GTDB lineage: Bacteria > Planctomycetota > UBA1135 > UBA1135 > Saltatorellus. Next base: position 34,681 of record CAJQPT010000276.1, on the reverse strand, counting down.
GTCCGCTGGCTGGACCTCAACCCCGCGGCCGAGGCGGTGTCCCCCGGAGATTCGCCGGACGGCGTTCCCGACGGCGTCTCGGACCGCGGGCTGAAGCGGGACAGCGTGAGCCTGGGCCGCGTGGCGGCCTCGGAGGCCATCACCGAACGGCTCATGCGCCGCACCGCGCCCCATGAGGTCAGCTACGACGACTACTCGCGCTGGACCGAGGATCCCGCCGCCGTGACCCGTCGCGCGTTGGAGGAGGCCCTGTACCGTCAGCGTTCCCTCAAGCGCGCGTCCACCACCCGGTTGCAGGTGGAGCTCGTTCGTCTCGAGATCGAGAGCGCGGACACGCCGACGGCGGTGGTCGCATTGCTCGTCCTGACCGAGGACAGCGAGGGCGTCCAGCTGGACCGTCGCTTTGAGGGGCGGGCGCCGGTCGTGGACGGCGGCGCCGCCGCCGAGGCCTCGGCGGCCTCGAAGGCCCTCGCCTCCGCAGTGAACGAGATCGCAGATGCGGTCGCGAGGCGCTGAGCCCGGACCATGGCCAAGCTCTACTTCAACTACTCGACCATGAACGCGGGCAAGTCGACCGTGCTCCTGCAGGCCGACTACAACTACCGCGAACGCGGGATGGGCACCCTCGTGATGACGGCCGCTCTGGACGGCCGCGGCGGCGAGAGCCGCGTCACGAGCAGGATCGGCATCGACACCGCCGCGCGAACCTATCGCCCGGGCGAGGACCTCTTCTTCGTCATCGAGGACGAGATCCAGGCGCGCGGAGAGGCGGACCCGATCGCCTGCGTCCTCATCGACGAGGCGCAGTTCTTGACCCCCGAGCAGGTCTGGCAGCTGGCGCGAGCAGCCGACGACCTCGGCGTCCCGATCATGACCTACGGCCTCCGGGTGGACTTCCGCGGGGAGCCCTTCCCTGGCTCCGCGGCGCTCCTCGCGCTGGCGGACTCCATGCGCGAGATCCGCACGATCTGCCACTGCGGCCGCAAGGCCACCATGGTCATCCGCAAGGACGGCGCGGGCAACGTGATGACCACCGGCGAGCAGGTCCAGATCGGCGGCAACGAGACCTACCTGTCCCTCTGTCGGGGGCACTGGAGAGAGGCCTTCGAGGGACGCTCCAACGCGGGCGAACGGTAGCCGCCGGCGCCAGGACGGAGGGCACGAAGGAGCCCGCGCCAGCGAGCCGCTCCAGGGGGCGGCCGCGGACGCGGGCTGCATGGCTCTCGATCGGCCTCTTACTGGAAGAGGATCTCGATGGCCTCGGTGAAGTTGGAGCTGGGGAAGCCGAGGAGCTGGTCCCGGTACCAGGACTGGAAGTTCCAGGTCTCACCCGCGGTCACCCCGACGAAGCCCGTGGGCTGGGGGACGGCCGTCAGGTCGAGCTGGAGCGAGTAGGTCCCCGAGGGTCCCGAGCTGAGCACGGAGCTGATGTACCGGCCGATGCTCCCGCCGAGGCACAGGTTGCCCTGACTGCCGCCCGCGTTGGGCGTGAAGCCCTGGGTCTGGGACGTCAGGAAGTACCCCACCGTGTTGGCGGGGAGAGACTCGATGGTCAGGGTGACGTCGTTGTCCGCGACCAGGCTGCTGCCCTCGGCCGTGATCGTCGCCGGGCTGCCCGTCGAGTTCAGCGCCGCCGGATCGCAGTACACCGTACCGACCGCGCCGCAGTCGATGGCGCGCACGGTGAGGGCGTCGAGGCCAGCCTCGACGATGCTCTGCGGGTTGTCATCGTTGGCGGTGAAGCGGAGCCGGACCTGCGGGCCGGGCGTGACGCCGGCGGCCAGGAAGTCGGCCTGGGTCAGGGTCGAGGTACGCCAGTCGGCGCCGCCGTCGGTGTCGTGACGGGTCACCTCGATGAAGGGGCCGCCAGCGGAGCTCGCCTCGACGAGCAACCGGTCCACGCCGTTGGCGTCGGTCAGGCGCAGGTAGTAGGCGTAGCTCAGGGTCGAGCCCGGGATGCTCAGGTCGATCGCCGGGGAGACCAGCTCCACGGCGCCGCCGTCGACGTCCGTGTTGCCGGACTGGTTCTGGGTGAGGTAGCAGCTGCCGGAGCCGTCGAAGTCGGACGCGGGATCGTAGGCCCAGTTCGGGTCGTTCACGGGGACGCCGCGCTCCCAGTCACCGGAGCTCGCGCCGAGGTTCGCCTCGGTCCAGCCCTGATTCGTCTCGAAGTCATCCGCGAAGAGCACGGTCTCGATCCCGCCGACCGCGCTGTAGAACTCGTTCGGGGCACCCGCTGGCGCCGCCGTGGAGCCCACGCCGGTGATGTCGATGTCGAACCAGTACTCGACGGTGAGGCCGCACTGGACCGCGGGGATGTCGGCGATGAAGGCCCCGCTGCCCATGGGGGTCATGGGCACGGGCGTCGACGTCGTCGAGCCCGACATGCGGTAGTTCATGGTCGCCGACGCGATCGAGCCGACGACGGCCTGGATCATGGTCTGGGTCGGCGAGAGGTCAGAGACAACCTCGGGCGCGGTCACCTGCACCTCGAAGATGGCCGCGTTGCAGTTCTCGGACGCGCTCGTGAGGAGCGCCGCCGCTTCGGGGTGGAAGAACGTCGTGATGTTCCCGGTGCCGCCGCTGCACAGGTGGCAGTAGCTCATGATCGTGCCCATGTTCGAGCAGACCTGGGAGGTCTGGCAGCTCCCGAAGTAGCCGTTGGGAGCGCACTCATCGAGCGGCGGGCAGAAGTCGTGGGTGTGGGGCGAGCTGAAGTTGTGGCCGATCTCGTGGGCCACCACCATGAAGTCCCAGTTGGAGGGCTGCTGCACCACGGGGAAGTTCACCTGCGCTGCGATGTTGCCGCTGACGCCGAAGTTGAACTGGTTGTTGCAGAGCACGTCGAGGTAGGCGACGCCGCCGCCGAGGCCCGCGCCGCTCATCATGTGCCCGAGGGTGGCTCCGGCGGGGACGTTGCCCTGCCAGGCGCCGACGAACTCGTTGAGCATGTCGATGGAGTTCCCGCCGTTCTCGGGCGTACTCCACGGGTCGTTCGAGTTCGAGTAGATCTGCAGGTAGGGGAAGGTGAGGATCGTCGATGCCTGGGACTCATACCGGTCGCTGATGAATGAGAGCAGCGTGGTGAGGTAGGAGGTGGTGGCGTTGACGTCGTTGAAGAGCTGATAGAGCTGGAAGTCGGTCTCCATGGCGATCGGGCACTCCCGGAGGCTGACGGAGTCCATCGTCACCATCTGCGCGGTGCTCGGTCCGGATTGGAACGGACGCGGAATCGGCGGGGTCGCCGGCGGGCGCGTCTCACAGTTCCCCTCGTGAACGTGGCCCTGGGTGTTGAGGCTGTCCTCCGTGACCAGGAGTCCCGGCGCGGCGCGCCAGCTGCCGCCCTCGTGGGGCATGGCCAGCAGGTGGACGAGCTCGTGGCGGGTGCGGATCCAGCCGCGGGAGCCGGTGCTCGAGAAGCCGAGCATGACATCGCTGTGCTCATCTCCGGCGATCTGCCCCTTCCAGACCGAGAGGCTGAGCCCGTCCGTGATCCCGGGGATCAGCACGCCGTCCACGTGGACGCCGAACTTGCGCCGCGCGAGGTCAATGCGCTCGAGGTCCAGCGAGACGGTCTCGCCGGAGGGCAGGAGGACATCGGTGAGGGTGACCGCCTCGAGGTGGGTCAGGGCCGCGATGCCCGCGAGGTCTGTGGAGAGGACGTCCTCTCCGAGCTTCTCCGCGGCGCCCTGGGCGGCTTGGAGCGGGAAGCTGAGGGAGCTCTGGGCGGAGGCCGCGCCGGCGAGGAGGACAGGGGCCGCGAGCAGGAGGGCTCTGCGGACGCTCCGGGAGGGTCGATGCTGCATGAGTGTGCGAGGGGGAAGGGGAGATCTCAGGTCGCACCCCGCCTGGCGGGGAGGACACACCTTGACCTGGGACGGAGAAACCTGCCCCCGGGTTCTCATCATCCCTACAGATCTGCGCCTCGTCCTGCGACGACGCAAGCGACCTCCCTGGGCGCAGGTCCAGGGCGGTGGGGGACCGTCAGTCCCCGAGCCCGAGGACCCGGTCCATGCGCTTCGAGATGTCGGCCAGCCGCTCGGCGTCGCCGCCCCCGACCTCGGCCGCGGCCCAGCCGTCGAAGCCGATGGCATTCAGGGCCGCCAGGACCCGCGGCCAGCCGCTGTCGCCGTCTCCGATCTTCACGTCGAAGCCCTTCCACAGGCCCTCGTCGTTCATCTTCTTGCGGCTGTAGTCCTTGATGTCGAGCTTGAAGACGTACTCGGCGCCCAGCACTTCGATCCAGTGCTCCGGCCAGCCGTAGCGCAGGACATTGCCCACGTCGAAGTGCCAGCCCACGGCAGGGCTGCCGATCTCCTCGAGGTAGTGGCGCGCCTCCACAGGGGAGAGGAGGAAGTTGTTCCACACGTTCTCGAGGGCGATCCGGACGCCGAGGCTCTCGGCGAGCGGCGCGATCTCGCGCAGCTCGGCCACGGAGTTCCTCCAGGCCGTGCCGTAGCTCGTCCCGGCGTTCACCACGGCGGGCACCAGGAGCACGCTGTCGGCGCCGAGGCGTGTGGCCTGCCGCAGGGCGAAGTCCAGGGCCTCGCGTCCGCGCCGGCGGGTCTCGGCGTCGTCGGACCCGAGGTTCTCCTGCCAGTGGCGCGAGTCGACGAGCCCCTCGACCACCAGCCCCGTCGCCGCGGCGGCCTCCAGGACCTCGTCCTCATCCAGGTTGGACGGGCTGTCGAGCTCGACGCCGTCGAAGCCGAGGCCTTTCAGGAGGGCGAATCGGTCCGCCACCGTCGGGGCCGAGGGTTCCTGGACCATCCCGTACTTCAGCGCCTTGCGGAAGCGGGCCTTCGGCTGGGGCGCGTCGTCCTGTGTCCTGCGGGCGGCTGCGAGCGCCTCGCCCGAGAGGGCCGCGGCGGCCAGAGATGCGGTCAGGAGCTGTCGTCGGTCGATGGAGCGCTTCATGGCACCATCCTAGTGATCGCCCCGCCACCGCGGTCGCCGTTCAGCCCGCGCGGTCCTCGATCAGCGCGGCCAGCCTCCCGGCGGCCAGTTCGGCGTCCTCGATCGCGCCCGCGTCGCTCGCCGCCTCGGCGACTCGCAGGTAGTAGTCGAGGCTGCGGGCGTGCTCCTCGTGGTTGGCGAGCATGCGGTTGGCCTGGAGCCCGTTGAGCCACGCGAGGAACGCGATGCCCGACTTGTAGCGCTGCACCGGGGCCTCGAAGATCACGCGGCCGAGCCGCTCGCAGCGGCCCATGAGCTCGCGGTAGCCCTCGGCGTCCCCGGCGTCGAGCAAGCGCAGGGCCACCGAGGCGGGGCGGGTGACCGCGGCGAAGATGCCGAGCAGGGCGTGGCTGAAGGGGCCGCCCGAGAGCGGGCGCCCACCGAGGGGCGCGAGGTCACGGGGCGGGCCCGGCTGGCCCTCGATGAGCGCGGCGAAGTTGTAGTCGTCCCCGGTGAGGATCACCTGACCCCGGGGCGCGAGCTCGGCCCGCAGGGTCTCCTCGAGCTTCCGGTCCAAGAGCGACAGCTTCAGGCCGCGCACCTTCTCCGGGTCGTGGGTCAGCACGCGCCGCAGGGAGTCCCCGGGGAAGTAGCCCCGCATGGAGGGGTGGAACATCTCCCCGAGGAAGTGCAGCAGCACCTCGCCCTCGGAGGCGTCGATCACGTCCGTGTAGAAGCGCACGAACTCCTCCTCGCCCGCGCCGCTCCCGGTGAGCCAGGGCTGGGGGAGGAGGATCGGGATCCCGCCGCAGCCGCGGACGAAGCGCACCTGCTCGACCATAGCGCCGGCCAGCGTGTCCAGGTCGGGGATCGTCCCGAGCTGGTCCGTGGAGGCCGCGCCAACGAAGCCGTTCTCGAGGGCCAGCGCACCCGTGCGCTCGATGAGGGCGCGGGCGCCGTCCCAGCCCAGCTCGAAGCGCTGGGCGGTATCCATGGCCTCGGCCACGCCCATGCCGCAGCGATCGATGCGCTCCCGGAACGCGAGGGTGGTCTCCCAGTCGATGTGGGCCGCGATCTCGCCAGCCGGGCCAGGCCGCTCCAGGGAGTGGGCGACCTCTGCGTAGCCGGGGAGCATGGTCACGTGGGCCGCCGCGAAGCAGCGGCGGGGCAGCGGTGCGGTCCCGTCGACCCGCGCCTCGAAGGGCGCGAGCACCGTGTCCTCCAGCTGGAGGACACGCCCGCCGGGACCGTGCACCGTGGCGCTCATCCGAGCTTGCTCCAGATGTAGTCGCCGAAGCTGTAGGTGAGGAAGGCCGTGAAGAGCGCCATGGCCACGACCGTGATCGTCCTTGGTCTCGAGGGCCCAGCGGGCGTCCGCCTCGCCCACAGGATCAGGCCGAGGTAGGTCAGGGGCAGGAAGAGCCCGCAGATGATGTTGGTGGGCACCACGAGCCAGAGCAGGTTGTCCCAGAGCACGGGGCCGAGCACGCCGGGAACGGGGAGGAGCAGGCCGAGGCGGTAGGCCCTGCTGTCCGGGCCGTTCCCGGTGAGCTCGGCGAGGGCCAGGCCGCTGCACACCATGTGGAGCGCGATGGTGGAGAGGGCCATGCCCACCAGGCCCACGTCGAAGACGAGCCGCCCCGCGGTCGGGCCGAGGACCTCGCCCAGGGCCCGCGCCGCCTCCACCGGCTTCATCTTCTGCACCGCGTCGCCCTCCATCCAGGGGATGGTGTTGGCGGTGGCGATCACCACCAGGGACGTGGCGACGGTGAAGGGGATGAGCATCCCGGCGAAGAGGTCGAAGCGCGCGAAGCCCCGGTGGGCCTCGCCCCAGCCCCGGGCGCCCAGGGAGTAGGGGTACAGGAAGACCATGTTGATGCCCACGGCGGCCGCGAGCCCGCTCGCCACGAGGACCGCAGAGTCAACGCCGCCCCGCGCCTCGGGGAAGGACGGGATGAACCCGGCCGCGACCGCGCCCCAGTCGGTCTCTCCAGCCGTCGACGCGACCACCAGCCCGAAGCACGCGATGACTCCGATGACGAGCACCTTGACGATGTTCTCGTAGGCGCGCACGAGCCGCGGGGAGCGGCCGTACAGCTGGGACATCAGGAGGGCGACGATGAGGACGGGGATCGCGCCGGCCCAGGCGGGGATCTCGGCGCCCGCCACCTGGCTCGCGTCGTTGATCGCCGCGCCCGCCAGTGCGTACTGGGGGAAGTGCCAGATGATCGAGGCCACCAGCGCGCCCACGGCCCACATGACGGCGAAGCCCTTGCCCGCGCCGTCGGCCATGGCGACGTACGGGCGCCGCGAGTCGCCGATGGTCAGGCCTCCGAGCACGGCGAGCATCAGGACGCCGATGATCATGCCCACGGGCGCGACCCAGAGCAGCTCGTACCCGAACATGCGCCCGGCATAGATGGACGAGATCGCGGTGCCCCCGCCCAGGGTCATGGCGCTCTGCAGGTAGCCCGGTCCGCCGCGGCGGAGGTACGCGAGGATGCGCTTGGGCGCGGGCCAGGTGCGGGCCTCCTCGATGAACGCCAGCTCCTCGGGGTCTCCTGTCTGACGTTGCTCGTTCATGCCTTGCTGCTCTCCTTGAGCGCGCGCTTGATCTCCTCGAGGCGATCGCGCTCGGGGCGGTCCTTGTAGTCGGGGTCCAGGGGGTAGCAGCCGCTGACCATGCCGTTGCGCGGCGCGGTGGTGCAGTCGCTGAAGGTGCGGCAGATGAGCTTGCGCGGCATGGGCCGCCCATCGAGCACGTCCCTGGGGAGCTCGGGGTAGGAGAGCACCATGCGGCCCAGCCCCACCAGATCCACGTGTCCGGCGCGCACCTCGGCCTGGGCCACGTGGGGGAGCCAGTCCATGAGGTAGGTGTAGCCGGTGCCCACGAAGACGAGGCCTGGGTGCGCGGCCTTGGCCTCGCGCACGATGTCCAGGTGGGCGCCCACGAAGACCAGGGGGTCGGCGAAGGGCTGGTAGCCGTCGCTGGGCGGGTAGGCGGCGGGGCGCTGCAGGTGGGGGTTGTAGTAGGGCGAGCCCAGGGTCACGTTGACCAGCCGGACGCCGAGGGACTCGAGCAGCGCGAGGAAGCGCTTGGGCTCCTCCATGTCGATTCGCGTCGGGTCGTCGTGGTCCACCCCGAAGCCGTGGCGCCAGCTCAGGGCGGCGGGCTCGCCGCGGCGATCCTCGTGGTCGGTGCTCGGCTGGTGGGGGACCACGTCGGCGAGGGAGACGCGGCAGCCGATCTCAAGGCCCGGGAGCTCGGCGCGGATGCGCTCGACGAGCTCCACGAAGAAGCGCGTGCGGTCCTCGAAGTCCGGCCCGCCGTAGGGGCCGGGCCGCTGACGCGCGCCGAGCAGCTCGTGCAGGAGGTAGCCGTGGCACGCCTTGACGTCCACGAACTCGAAGCCCGCGCGGGCCGCCGCGCGGGCGGCGAGCACGTAGCGGTCCTGGATATGGCGCAGCTCGTCGTCGGTGAGGATCTCCACGTCTGCGCCGGCGCGGGCGTCCAGGAGCGCATCACGGGTCGCTGGGCGCGGGGCCATGGGACCCTCTGGCCGTGACCACCGCCCCGAGTGCGTGAGCTGGAGCCCGACGGGTCCCAGGTCGTCCCCAGCGCCGATCTCCCGGCGACCCTGTCGGATCTCGTCCAGGAGCGTCCCGAGTTCACGGACGGCCTTCTCCTCGTCATCGAGGTAGAGCTGGTTGGGGTTGGCGCGACCGTCGGCCTGGACGGCGTACGCCTCTCCGCCCCAGATCAGGGCGGCGCCGCTGCGGCCGAAGCGGCGCCAGCGCCGCAGGGTCAGGTCGGAGGGGGAGCCGTCCCGAGTCCCGTCCCAGCCCTCCATCGGGTGGATCGCGAAGCGGTTGGCCAGCTGGCGGCCAGGGGCCCACTCCAGGGGCTGGCCGAGGGGGCCCTCGGCGCCCTCGCACGCGTCATCGAGGGCCACAGCGAGGCCGAGTTCCGCGAGGCGCCCGCGGAAGTCCTCGGGGGTTCGGAACGAGCCGGGCAGCTTGAACTTCATGCGGGGTTCTCAGCGACTGTCTCGCCGACGGACATGGTGACGGGGCCCGCGTAGCCGAAGCCGGGGACCGCCAGGGAGGAGAGGTCGAGGCGGCCATCTTCGATTCGAAGCTTGCCCGCAGGCGAGTAGAGCGTGCCGTGGGCCGCCTGGAGCTGCGCGCGCTCCCCTTCGGACAGGTGGGCCTGGCCGAGGAAGTAGTGGTGGCCGTTGCGCTCGACGTGCGGGAGGCCCAGCGCCGAGACCATGGCGAGGTCCTGATGCAGGGGGAGGACCGGGAGGTTGGTGAGATCCTCGGCAGACTGCATGCCCTCGCCGTCGGCGTCGATACGAGCCCGCGCGAGGAGCGCGCGGAAGACGCCCTTGCAGGCCTTCATGGAGACGCCGCCGTAGCCGAGGGCGCGTGCGCGCGGGTACGCGGAGAGGTCGGCGTCAGCCTCGTCAATGATGACCGGCGCGCGCTCCGCGAGCCGGGCCACGCCGGCGGCGGTCTGGGGCGCGAAGGTGCTCGCCCGATGGACGGGCTGCTCGATCGCGAGGAGGCCTGAGAGGAGGCCTGGAGCGTTGCCGCGATCCTCGAGCTCGTCGAGCATGGCCGCGAGCTGTGCGGGGTCTTGGTACTGCTCGTTCCCGTCCAGCGTGAAGTGCGCGCCCTCAGGTGTGATCGAGGCGATGGTCTCCAGCCTCGCGAGGTCGGCCTCGGCCGAGCCGGAGACCTTGAGCTTGAAGCAGTCGAGCCCGAACGCGGCGATGTCCTCGGTCAGGCAGACCGGGTGATCGTCTCCTCTTCGGTCCTCGTCGGGCACCTCCTGATCGGTGAGGGCGTCCACCAGGCCGACCGTATGGCGGACGCGCACGGACTGAGACCTGCGCCCGAGGGAAGCCGCGCTCCAACCACCCAGCCGCTCGTCGAAGGCCTCCATGCGGATGCCGAGGGCGTCCTCGGCGAGGGTGTCGAAGAACGACTTGGACAGCGCCGTGCAGGTGGCGTCAATCAGGGCGCGTTCAATGAGCGAGACCCCAAACGTGCGGACGAGACGGTCGGCCGCCGCCACGTCCGGGCGCTCCACGCACGCCATCTGGGCGTGGGCCCAGAGGTCAAAGGCCGTGGCTCCGCCGCCCACCGAGCCGAAGGTGCGGACCTCGTCAAAGGCGAGCCGTGCGGCGTCGATCAGGTCACGCCGGTCGTCCTCGATCGAGGTGGAGGGGTCCTTGGAGAACCACTTGGGGACCAGCAGCTCTCCCGCGCGTCCGACGACCATCCCGGCCTCGGTCTCTACCTCGAGCTCTGCGATCAGCATCGGCGCCTGCGTCATCGTCGCGATGCCGAAGCGGAAGGGCAGGCGAGCGTCGCAGCGGCGCGCGGTGAGGCGAATTGTTGAGGGGCGAAGCAGCAAGCGGGTGACCGGTCTGAGGACCGAGTTTAAGCCTGCGGGTGCCCCTCCGGCGGACCGGACTCCGCTGAAGCGCGCTCAACTCAGCGCCGGACGGCGAACGCTTCGCGTATCGAGCGAAGCGCGCCCGGGATCGACTCTGTTCCCCCGGAGGTTCGGGCAATGACCCGTCGACGCCAGCGAGCCATGGCCGCGGCGGCGTGGTCGTACGACCACGTAAATGTGGCGACGCTGAGCAAGGCCGCGAGCAGCCACGCGCCCCCCGCAGCGAGGCTCACCGTGAGGCCGAGCGTGACCGCGGTGAGGACCGCGAGGGCGGGGACGAGGACGAAGTTTCCGAGCAGTCGAACGGTCACCATCTTGTCGGGCGTTGGAGCCCGAAGCGAAGCGCGCTCGGAGAGGAGCACCGGGAGTCCCCAGACGGCGAGGGCCAGGATGAGCAGCGGGCTCAACGCCAGCAGGGGGAGAGCGATGCTGAGCCAGCCCGGCGTCGGGGCGAGGATCTCATCGCCGCTGAGGCGCGCGCGCCGCAGCGAGTCGCCGACCTTGTCGATGATCTCGCGTCGCCGCTCCGCGCCTTCGCCGGTGTCCCTGCGCAGCGCCTTGAGGGCTTCGATCTGGCGCATCCCGATGGGGGCAGAGCTCCTCGGGAGGATTCGTTCCAGACCCACTGCCGCTCGCCACTCCTCCTCGGAGTCCGCCTGGATCGTCAGCTTCTCCATTCGCGCCCGGGACTCCTTCATGATCGCTCGGATGGCGACCCGGAATTCGAACCCGGCGCGTTCGATGATCGGCACGACCTCGAAGGGCTCGCCCATCACCGCGCTCGCTGTCGAGCGGAACCGGTCGCGGTCCTCGTAGGTAACTCCCACAGGGACGACGATCGGGTTGAGCTTGTTGTCCGACGCCTCGAAGGCGCTCACCAGCATCCTGGCCATGCCGGACTTGAGCGGTCGAAGGCGGTGCGAGTTCAGGCTCTCGCCCTCGGGGAAGATGGCGATGACGGCGCCATCGAGCAGCGCCGTATCAATGGCCTCGAAGGACGACGCGTTCTGGCGCGTGTCGACTCCGTCCTTCTTGCGGTACATCGGGATCGCGTCGATGTTGCGCAGGACGTACCCGACCAGCGGCATCTTCAGCAGGCTGTACTTCACCAGGACCCGGATCGGGCGCCGGGTCGCGGACATGGGGAAGTGAGCGTCACCCAGCCCGTTCGAGTGATTCTGAATGATCACCACGGGTCCGTTCGTGGGGAACGCCTCGCCGCGGATCTCGATGCGGAAGTGGGTCCGCATCAGCAGCCACCCCCAGCGGATCATCAGGCGGTACGTCCACGAGCCGATCGCAGGCACCTCGAACGCGTCCCTGGAAGGCCACGAGGTCGCGCCGCTCGGTGAAGCGTCGCTGGCTTGGGTTGCAGACTGGTCCGCCATCGGCGCGACAGTCTGGGCACTGGATACCCGGAACGCCAGCCAGATGAGAGCAAGGGGCTCGCATTTGCTCCCCTGAGCGAGATGCTTCGGACGGCGGGATCGCGGTTGTATGCTCGGAACCATGGCACCCGAACCCATGGAATCCAGGTCCTGGCACGCTCACTACGACGAGGGAGTCCCCGTCGATCTCGCGTTTGAGGACATCACGCTCAACGAATACACGGAACGAGCGGCGAAGGCCTGGGGCGACCGACCAGCCCTGACCTTCCTCAACTGCTCGTTCACTTACAGCGAGCTCAACGAAAAGGTGCGGCGGTGTGCAGCGGCGCTGCGCGGGCTGGGCGTGGAGAAGGGGACGCGGGTGGCGATCCAGCTCCCGAATATCCCCCAGGCCATCATCGCCTTCCACGGCGCGCTCAGGGCGGGGGCGGAGGTGGTGATGACCAACCCGCTCTATACGCTGCGTGAGATCGAGCATCAGTGGAAGGACGCGGACTGCGACCTCGCCATCGTCGCCGACTTCATCTGGGAGGAGACCCTCGAGCCGAACCGCGCGAAGCTGCGGCCCAAGACGTACGTGGTCGCGCACATCCCGGACTACCTGCGCTTCCCCCTCAACCTGCTGGCGCCCCTCAAGCTGGCGCGGGCGAAGCCGAAGCGCTACGCCAAGGTCAAGCCGGCCCCTGGCGTCCACGAGTTCAAGCCGCTCGTGGAGGGCGCGCCGCCCACGCCCCCCTCGCTGGACGTGACGCCCGACGACATCGCGGTCCTGCAGTACACCGGCGGGACCACGGGCCTCTCCAAGGGCGCGGTGCTCACGCACCGCAACCTCTCCTGTAACGCGCAGCAGATCCACTCCTGGTTCCCCAAGGTGGACCCGGGTAACGAGTCGACGCTCATCTGTCTGCCGCTGTTCCACGTCTTCGGCCTCTCGGTCGGGATGAACTGGTCCATCTGGTCCGGCTCCAAGATGGTGCTGGTGCCGAACCCGCGGGACATCCCCGCGCTGGTGAAGGCCATCACCAAGCACAGGGTCACGCTCTTCCCTGGCGTCCCCGCGCTCTTCAACGCCATCAACAACTTCCCCGGCGTGGAGAACCTCGACATGACCAGCGTCAAGTCCTGCTTCTCCGGCTCAGCGCCCATCGCGAAGGACGTGCAGGAGAAGTTCGAGTCGCTGACGAAGTCGACCATCATCGAGGGCTTCGGTATGAGCGAGACCTCGCCCGTGACCCACGTGAATCCGCTCTATGGCACGCGCAAGATCGGCTCCATCGGGATCCCCGTCTCGAGCACCGACTCGAAGATCGTGGACGCCGATGACGACTCCAAGGAGCTCGGCGTGGGCGAAGAGGGCGAGCTCCTGGTGCGGGGCCCCCAGGTCATGCAGGGCTACTGGAACCGCGAGGAGGAGTCGGCGGAGGTGCTGGCCGGCGGCTGGATGCACACCGGTGACCTCGCCTCCATGGACGAGGACGGCTTCTTCAAGATCTGTGGTCGGAAGAAGGACATGATCAACTGCTCGGGCCTCAAGGTGTTCCCCGACGAGGTGGACGAGGTGCTCATGGGGCACCCCGCGATCCTCGAGGCCGCGACCATCGGCGTCCCTGACGCTGAGCGCGGGGAGACGGTCAAGTCCTTCATCGTCCTCAACGAGGGTGCCTCGCTGACCGCCGAGGAGGTAGAGGCGTACGCGCGCGAGCAGCTCGCCGCGTACAAGATCCCCCGCAAGGTCGAGTTCATGGAGGAGCTCCCCAAGAGCTCGGTCATGAAGATCCTGCGCCGCGAGCTTCGCGACCGGGAAGAGCAGAACGGCTAGAGGAGCGAGGCGCGCGCGTCCGGGCTCGGCCTGGCCGCCTCCAACGCAGAAGGGCGGGCTCCCGGATCACCGGGAGCCCGCCCTTTGTTTGCGGTCAAGCGTCGTGGGGGCGGCCGGCCCCCTAGGGGCCACTCGCCCTCAGCTCAGAAGGTCCAGGTGAGCCCGAAGGTCAGGTAGATGCCGGACTCGAACAGCTCGCCGTCGTAGGTCGAGGGCTCCTCGAAGCCGGGGACCCCGGGGTAGGGGTCGAGGACCAGCTGGTCCTTCGTGGGGTTCAGCGCGTACTCGTAGAAGGCGCCGAAGTCGGCGGTCAGGCCTTCCTGGATCAGGTACGAGGCGCCAGCCACGAAGCCGAGGGTGAAGAACTCCGATCCCTCGAGGGAGATCTCCTCGGTGACGGGCCCGGAGAAGGGGTTGGCTCCGTAGCGCGCCACGCCGTCGGCCTTGACCTCGGGGACGAAGCCGACCTGGACGCCCGCGAACGGACGCAGGCGATTGGCCTCGTCGATCGGGTCCAGCTGATAGCGGGCTTCCAGGACCAGGTGCGTGGTCCCGAAGTCATCCAGGTCCACGACCGCGGAGAGCGGGCTCGTGGGCTCGGGGTCGAAGATCCGGTGCTCGACGATCGCACCGAGCAGGAAGTTGTTCGTCAGGTATCGGAAGTACTTGACCCCCATTCCGAAGACCGGGTCGAGGTCGGTCGTCGACTTGCCGACGTCGTTCGGGGGGGTCGCGAGTCCACCCTCGCCGTTCTCGAGGCTCACGGTCGCTTCCGCGAAGGCCCAACCCGAGGACACGCCGATCAGGTTCTTCCCGGTCATGTCCTCCGGCCACGCGATGTCCTTGTGGATCATGGAGCAGGACACCAGGCCAGGGGCGGCGAGGCCTGCAAGGGCGACGATTCGGAGGAGCTTGGTCATGGGGGGGAGGCCCTGGGGGCGGGCCATGTCCGAATGAGGATGGAGGGGGAAGCCATCGCTGGTGAGCTGACGACCACCAATATTGTGCAAAGTTATGGCCCGGGTCGCGAGCGACCCGGGCCTCTGGACGTCTCCGCCCCCAAGGAAACGAACCCGGGAAACCGCCCCGGCTCAGGCTGCGCTGGTCTCGTCGCCCGAAGTGCCTTCCGCTGAGGCCGTCTTGGCGGGGGCCGGCCGGGGGTCATCGCCCACGCGCCGGAGCCCCAGGGGGACGGTCGGGTCGAGGGCCCGCTCGGCGTAGGCCTCGAGGCTGAAGGAGTCCACCTCGACCACCGCGGCGCGGGCCTCCCCGGCGCGGTCCAGGAGGTCCCGCTCCGAGGCGGTGATGATCCCGAGGCGCAGGGCGTCGTCGGCCATGGCGTCCGGCGCACGCTTGGTGATCTTCTTCTTCTTGACCGCGTCGCGGATCCGGCGCTGGACCTCATCGGCCTCGGTGCAGAGCACGAGCGCGTGCTCGAGCTGGCCCATGACCTCGTCGAGCGCTGTGGGGATATACATGCCGCTGGTCATGCGGTCTCGCTGCTCCCCGGGCTTCTGCATGGCGCGGGCGACGCGCTGCATCATGCGGTCGTTCGGCCCGGTGGACATCACGTTGAAGCGGGACCAGAGGGCGATCGGGCCGCGGAAGAACCAGCCGAGCAGCGGGACATTGAAGTTGCTGAAGATGCCGTCGAAGCCCTTCTGAATCTCGGCCAGGCAGGTCTGCATGGACCAGTGGAGGTAGGGGAGGTCCTCCTTGCGACGACCCTCGGCCTCGAAGCGGCGGAGCACCGCGTTGCCGAGGTAGAGCCACGAGAAGACGTCGGCGAAGCGGCCGGTGAGGGCCTCCTTGCGCTTCAGGTCGCCCCCGAGCATGGCCATGGCCATGTCCGACATGGTGGCGAAGGACGCCGAGGCCCAGGAGAGCTTCTTGTAGTAGCCAGCGGCCGGCCCCGTGACGGGCGAGTTCGCCAGCGCCCCGCGGGTCGCTGACAGCACCACCGAGCGCGAGGCGTTCCGCACCACGTGTCCGATGTGCCCGAAGAAGGCGCGGTCGAACCCTGCGGTGTCACCCTTCTCCACGGCCTGGACCTCGTCCCAAGCGTAGGGGTGGCAGCGGATGGCCCCCTGGCCAAACACGATGAGGGTACGCGTGAGGATGTTCGCGCCCTCCACGGTCACGCTGATCGGCGTGGCCATGTAGGCGTGGGCGAGGGGGTTCCTCGGCCCCATGGAGATGGCCTTGCCGCCGAGGATGTCCATGGCGTCGGTGAGGGTCTGCCGCGCGATCTCGGTGAAGTTGTACTTGGCGATCGCGGTGACGACGGCGGGCTTGGCGCCGTCATCCAGTCCGCCGCACGTGGTGCGCCGGGCCGCCTCGAGGATGTACGTCTTGCCGGCGATGCGGGCGAGGCCCTCCTCGATGCCCTCGAACTTGCCGATCGCGATACCGAACTGCTTGCGGACGGCGGAATAGGCGCCGGCGACCCGGGTCATCATCTTCACCGTGGCGGTGCTCGACGCGGGCAGCGAGATGCCGCGGCCAGCGGCGAGGCACTCCATGAGCATCCTCCAGCCCTGGCCAATTCCCTCGGCGCCGCCGATCACGACCTCGTTGAGGCGGACCTCGACGTCGTGGCCCTCGGTCGGGCAGTTGTAGAAGGGGACTCCGAGCGGGTCGTGGCGCTTGCCAAGGACCACGCCGGGCGCGTCAGAGGGGATCAGCGCGCAGGTGATCCCGACGTCCTCGCCCTTGCCGAGGTGGTTGTTCGGGTCGCGGAGGCGGAAGGCGAGGCCGAGGACCGTCGAGATGGCGGCCAGCGTGATGTAGCGCTTGCGCCAGTTGAGGCGGACCCAGAGCTCACCGTCACGTTCGAAGACCTCGCCCGACGAGGACATGGCGCCCGCGTCCGAGCCGGCGTTCGACTCGGTGAGCGCGAAGCACGGCATGTCGATGCCCTTGGCGAGACGCGGGAGGTAATGGTCCTTCTGCTCCTGGGTGCCGTAGTGGGTGAGGAGCTCGGCCGGGCCCAGGGAGTTGGGGACCATGACCGTGATCCCGAGGGGGCCAGATCTCGAGGAGAGCTTGGCCACCACCGCGCTGTTCATGGAGGCCGTGAAGCCCTTGCCCCCGTACTCCTTGGGGATGATCAGGCCGAAGAAGCCCTCGTCCTTGAGGTACTGCCACACGGACTCGGGGAGGTCGCGCGTCTGGAAGACCTCCCAGTCGTCGGTCATCCGGCAGACCTCCTCGCACGGACCGTCGAGGAACTCGCGCTCCTCGTCCGTGAGGTCGGGGTAGGGCTCCTTCACGAGCTTGTTCCAGTCCGGGTTGCCGCTGAAGAGCTCGCCGTCGATCCAGACCGTGCCGGCCGTCAGCGCGGTCCGCTCGGTCTCGGAGATGACCGGCAGGAACTTCAGGGCCTTCATGATCGCCATCACGGGGCCGGAGATCAGGACGCGCCGGATGGCCGGGACGTTGAAGACCGTCATGACAGCCGCGTAGGCCAGCAGCCACTTCCAGCTCAGGAGCCCCGTGACCAGCAAGGCGCCAAACGCGGTCCAGGCCGCGAGCGGTGCGGCGACGAAGCCGAGGGCCAGGGCGACGAAGAGGACGCCGAGCAGGACCCAGAGAGGGTTCACGGCGCTGAGGAATCCGATCAGGGCGAAGGGAGCAGTCATGATGGCAGCGGTGGCGGTGGCTAGCGGTTGAGCCGGCGGCCCGGGATGCGGTGGGACATCCGGTGGGCGTCGGTGGGTCAGGTGCGGTTGGCTCCAGAGGGGAGCGCCGCGAAGGCGCCGAGACAGGCGGAGTGAATCGAGTCCTCGATGAGCGCCGAGCGGTCGAGGCTGATGTCGATGCGCTGGGCGATCAGGAGCGAGACGAGGCCGTGCAGCGTGGACCAGACGATGGCCCCGCGGCGGGCCGCTTCCTCCGCGGGGAGGGCGGTCAGCTCCGCGAAGACCTCCAGGCTCCTGCGCGCCCTCCGGTAGGCGTCCACGGGGTAGCGCTCCATCTGCTCGGCGCGGAGCATGAACATGATCTCGTAGTACTCCGGACGCTCGAGCCCGAAGTCCACGTAGGCCAGCGCGACGTCCCGGAGGAGGTCGAGCGCGGTGCCCTCACCCTGCGAGACTTCGAGCACCCGACGGTTCAGCTCGTCGAAGCCCTCGTCGATCAGCGCGTAGATCAGCGAGTCCTTGCTCTTGAAGTGGAGGTAGATGCTCGTGGCCGTGCAGCCCACCGCCGAGGCGATCCGCCGCGTGGAGAGCGCCGCGTAGCCCTCGCTCTCCAGGAGCGTACGCGCTTCCTGGAGGATGGCCTCCCTGAGGGGCGTGGCCGGGTCGCGGGTCTGGCGGGAGGGCGGCATCTGGCTCGGTCGCTCGGTGGTGGCGTGGCGGGACGGGCTCCAGGGAGGCTGGCGGGTTCCGGGCCTCAAGACCTCGGGTGGGCCTTGAGGGCAGGGGCTCGCGTCTCCGAATGGGGCACAGGCTCCGGGAGGGGGGCCCAGCCTCGGCGGCGAGGGAGCCTTCTCGGGCGTGAGATGGATGGCGATCTGCACTGCATCCATCGGCATTCCAGGTTGACAGCGTAAACTGTAAGGCAGCTTCTAGCCGAGAAGGGACCCTGGGGGGGGCCCTGCGGGCCCTGGGCGGCCATTCCTGTCGGCCGCTCGCTCGCCCTCCTCTCGGAACGAGACACCGCCACCGACCGCACCGGAACCGCATGACCCAGGTCCAGAAGGCCGAAGGGCCCGACATTGTCCTCGCCGCAGGTCTGCGCAGCCCCTGGGCTCGCGCAGGTGTTCGCTTCCGTCAGGAGGACGCCGGCCACCTCGGCGCCGTCGTGGCCCGCGAGCTCCTCGCCCGCACCTCGCTGGATCCGGCGGAGATCGACGAGGTCATCGTCGGCTGCGTCGGGCAGCCCCATGACCAGGCAAACATCGCCAGGGTCATCGCCCTGCGCGCCGGCGTCCCGCGTCACGTCCCCGCACGGACCGTGGCCCGCAACTGTGCCTCGGGGATCGAGGCCGTCACGACCGCGGCCCAGGCGATCGCGGCGGGTTCGGGCGATCTGTACCTGACCATGGGAGTGGAGGTGATGAGCCAGTACCCGCTCATCGTCAGCAAGAAGATGACCGCGATGTTCGCGAAGCTGGCCGGTGCCAGATCCGTGGGTCAGCGGCTCGCGGCGCTGGCCTCCTTCCGACCCTCCTTCCTGAAGCCGCGCATCGCGCTGCTGGAGGGATTGACGGACCCGACCTGCGACCTGCTCATGGGCCAGACTGCCGAGCTCCTCGCCCGGGACTTCGGGATCACCCGTGAGGACTGCGACGGCTACGCGGCGCAGAGCCACAACCGCGCGGCCAAGGCGCGGGACGCCGGTCGCTTCGATCGCGAGATCCTCCCCGTCATGCCTCTGGGCGCGCGCACGGGCGACAGCTCCCTCATCCACGACGACAGCATCCGCGATGGGCAGTCGCCGGCCAAGCTCTCCAAGCTCCGCCCGTACTTCGAGAAGCCGGACGGAGTGGTCACCGTGGGGAATGCCTGCGGAATCACAGACGGCGCCGGTGCGTTGATCGTGACGACGAGTGAGCGTGCCAGCGAGCTCGGCCTCGCGCCGCTCGCCCGGATCAAGTCATGGGCCTGGTCGGGGTGCGATCCCGAACGGATGGGGCTCGGCCCTGTGTACGCCACGGCGCGGGCCCTCGATCAGGCGGGGGTCAGCCTCTCTGACGTGGGAGCGATCGAGCTGAACGAGGCCTTCGCGGCCCAGGTCATCGCCTGCCAAAAGGCCTTCGGGAGCGCCGAGTTTGGCTCGGGGCGCCTCGGGCGCAGCGGCGCGGTCGGCGAGCTGGACCTCACCCGTACCAACATCAACGGGGGCGCGATCGCCCTCGGTCACCCCGTGGGGGCCACCGGCGCGCGGCTCCTCCTCACCGCGGCCCACGAACTGGAGGTAGGGGATCATGAGCTGACGCTCGCGACCCTCTGCATCGGCGGCGGCCAGGGCGGCGCCGTCCTCCTCGAGAGGATCTCCTCATGATGGACATCAGCAGATTCCCCGGGATCGAGAACGCGCCTGAGCCCGGAACGTGTGTCCGCGTGGAGCGCCCGGAGCCAGGGCTCGCGATCCTCGTCATGGACCCGCCGCACCGCAGCTTTCCGGTGCTGGACGCGCCGATGCTGCGGGACATCGACGCCGCGCTGACCGAGCTCGAGGCCGACACCTCGATCACGGGCATCGTGCTCACGGGTCGTCGCGCGGATCAGTTCCTCGCCGGCGCGGACGTGGAGGCGATCGCGACGGTCACCGACCCCGGCATTGTGCGCGACGCCGTCCTCATGGTGCACGAGCTGTTCGGGCGCCTCGAGTCCATGCGAGCGCGGACCATCGCGGCCGTCGGAGGTCCAGTGCCCGGCGGCGCGTTCGAGATCAGCCTCGCCTGCGACGCCATCGTCGCGACCGACGACAAGAAGACCCGCATCGGGCTCCCTGAGACCCAGCTGGGCATCATCCCGGGCTGGGGCGGGTCGCACCGCCTGCCCAAGCGCGTCGGCGTCCCGACGGCGCTCGACGCGATCCTCACGGGGCGTCTCTACCCGGCGAAGAAGGCCAAGCGCCTCGGGATGGTCGACCGCCTCACGAAGAAGGAGTACCTCGTGCGCGTGGCCAGCGACATGGCCATGGGCCGCGAGCGGCTCCGGCGCCGGAGCCGCGGCTGGAAGAGCTGGATGGTGGACCGCAACCCGCTGGCCCGCTTCGTGATCTCGAACCAGGCCACCAAGCAGATCGACCGCAAGGCGCACGGGAACTACCCCGCGCCGTATCGCGCCCTGGACATCGTCCTGAACGCGCCGAGCAAGACCCGCCAAGAGGCGGCACGGATCGAGGCGGAGGGGACGGTCGAGCTGGTCACCGGCAAGGTCTGCAAGAACCTCGTCTCCATCTACTTCGCCTCCGAGGCCGCCAAGAAGGCGGCGCAGTTCGAGGACGGCAGCGCCCCGCCGAGGATGAGGGCGGGCGCGGTCGTGGGCGGCGGCGTGATGGGCGCAGGCATCGCCAGCCTCATGGCCGACCGAGGCCTGCACGTGCGCCTCTTCGACCTCTCTCAGGGTGCGCTCGACGCGGCGACGATCACCCACCGCAAGGACGTGGAGAAGAAGCGCAAGCGCCGCCGCTACCAGCCCCATGAGGCCAACCGCGCCATCGACCGGCTGGAGGTCTCCCTCAGCATCGGTGCGATCGCGGCGGCGGACGTGGCGGTCGAGGCGGTGGCGGAGGTGCTGGAGGTAAAGCACAAGGTGCTCGGCCAGCTGGCGGAGGAGATGGCGGACGACGCGATCCTCTGCACGAACACGTCCTCGCTGAGCGTCACCGCGATGCAGGCGGCCACGCCGCACCCCGAGCGCGTGGTGGGGATGCACTTCTTCAACCCGGTCAAGCAGATGCCGCTGGTGGAGATCGTGCGCGGTGAGCAGACGTCCGACGAGACCGTCACGAAGATCGCCGCCCTCTCGGTGGCCCTCGGCAAGACGCCCGTGGTGACCCGTGACGTGCCCGGCTTCCTAGTGAACCGGTTGCTGGGTCCCTACCTCGACGAGGCGGTCCGGCTCTTCGTGGAGGGCGTGAGCCCGCTGCGCGTCGATCGGCTGATGGTGCGCTTCGGCATGCCCATGGGGCCGTTCACCCTGCTCGACGAGGTCGGGCTCGACATCGCGGCGCACGCGGCCAAGTCCCTGCACGAGGGGTACGGGGAGCGCATGGCGCCGACCGAGGCGCTGCTGGGCATGATGGGCCCGAACCGACTCGGTAAGAAGTCAGGGGCCGGGTTCTACGATCACCGCCGCAAGGGACGCGGCAGGAAGAGCGCGCCCACCCTCATGGAGGACCTCTCGGGGTACCAGTCCAGCAGCCGAGCCATGCGCATGAGCGACGTGGAGATCGTCGAGCGGGTGGTGCTGGCCATGGTCGGAGAGGGCGCCCGCGCCTTCGAGGACCGGGTCGTGGCGACGCCGGCAGAGTTCGACCTCGCCACGGTGTTTGGGACCGGCTTCGCCCCGTTCCGCGGGGGGCTGCTCAAGTACGTGGACTCCGTCGGAGCGGGCAATATCTGCGAGCGGATGGATGCGCACCGTGCCATGGCCGACGTGGCCGAGCGCGGGGCCGCGGCCGAGCGCTTCGAGCCCGCGGAGATCCTCCGCCGGCTGGCCGCGGACAGCGGGACCTTCCATGGCCTGGCAGACCCCTCGGCCTGAATCGCGATAGCGGCTAGGCTGGCGTCATGATCAACGCCGCGCTCCTCCTCGTCCTCGCGTCGGCTCCGGCAGGCGCGGGGACGATCGCATCTCCCCCGAGTTCGGCGCCCTGGCTGCCGGGAGCGGGCCGCGCTGTCCTGTCTGAGGCTCGGGTCGCCCCGCCCCGGGATCGGCGCCCGAACATCGTCCTCGTGATGGCGGACGACATGGGCTTCACGGACATCGGCTGCTACGGCGGCGAGATCCAGACGCCGGCCCTCGACCGCCTCGCGGCGGGGGGCGTGCGGATGACGCAGTTCTACAACACCTCGCGGTGCTGCCCGACGCGCGCGTCGCTGCTCACGGGCCTCTACTCTCACCAGGCGGGGATCGGGCTGATGACCTCCGACCGCGGCACTGACGCCTACCGGGGAGACCTGAACCGGCGGTGCGTGACCCTCGCGGAGGCCCTCGGGCGCGGCGGCTACCGAGCCTATCTCTCTGGCAAGTGGCACGTGACCAAGCACGTGCGAGCTGATGGGCTCAAGCACAACTGGCCCCTACAGCGGGGGTTTGATCGCTTCTACGGCACCATCACGGGCGCGGGGAGCTTCTATGACCCGACGACCCTCTGTCGAGGCAACACGTTCATCACCCCGGAGAACGACCCGCTCTATCAGCCGGAGCGCTTCTACTACAGCGACGCGATCAGCGAGAACGCACAGCGGTTCATCGAGGATCACTTCGACGGAGAGCACGCCGAGGCGCCGCTCTTCCTGTACGTGAGCTACACCTCGGCGCACTGGCCCATGCACGCGCCGGAGGAGGAGATCGCCGCCTATGACGGGCTGTATGACCGGGGCTTCGCGCCCGTCGCCGCCGCTCGCCGGGCGCGGGCGGTTGAGCTCGGTCTGCTGGACGAGCGGTGGCAGCAGGCTCCGCTCGCCAGGGAATGGCAGAGCATGAAGCACCTCGAGTGGGAGGCACGCAACATGGAGTGCTACGCGGCGATGGTGACGCGCATGGACCGGGGTATTGCCGGCATCGTGGAGTCGCTGGAGGGGCGGGGTGAGCTGGACAACACGCTCTTCGTCTACCTCCAGGACAACGGCGGGTGCGCTGAGAACATGGGGTTCCGATCCAACGCCAAGGACCTGGACGGCGTGACGTATGAGCCCCTGGGGCCGGACGGGTTACAGATGAAGATCTGGCCGCCCATGCAGACCCGGGACGGCCGAGCGGTACGAACCGGGCCCGCGGTCATGGCAGGGCCGGAGGACAGCTACGTCTCCTACGGGCCTGGCTGGGCGAGCGTGTCGAACGCGCCCTTCCGCGGCTTCAAGCATGACGGGCTCGAGGGGGGGATCAGCACCCCGTTCATCGTCCACTGGCCGGCGGGGCTTGGGCCCGAGCGGGCGGGGAAGATCGTGCATGCGCCGGGCCACCTGATCGATGTGATGCCGACATTCCTCCGCGCCGGAGGGGGGGCGTACCCCGCCGCCTTCAGCGGCTCGGAGGTGCAGCCCATGGAGGGCGTCGACCTGATGCCGCACCTGCGCGGGGGCGAGCTCGAGCGTGAGCGGCCGCTCTTCTTCGAGCACCACGGAAACCTCGCCATGCGCGATGGTCGGTTCAAGATCGTCTCGACCTATCGGAAGGCTCAGCCTGTTCGCTGGGCGCTCTACGACATGTGGTCCGATCGGACCGAGCTCCATGACCTCTCAGCGGAGCAGCCGGGCCGCGTCGCACAGATGGCGTCCGAGTGGCAGGCCTGGGCCGCTCGCGTGGGGGTCCGTCGCTGGCCCTATTGACGGGCCCTGCGCATGGTCGGGCGGGGGAGCAGGTCAGCCGCTCAGAAGAGGAACATCACGCCCTCGAGCCTGCGTAGGGCGGCGTAGACGTCGATCACCGAGCTGGCGTCGGGGCAGACGGGCTCGAGGGTCACCGACTCGTGCCGGCCCCCCGAGGCGGTCTTCACGCTCGAGGGGGGCGGAGCTTCGAGCCCAAGGCACCCCTGGACGCAGGCGCTGGCGCGCGCCGGCAGGTCGGCCCCCGTGGCGCCGATCACCTTGAAGGTGAAGGGGCAGGGGAAGCTGTGGCGAGCTTCGAGGAGCTCGACCGTCGGGGGCTGGTGATCCATGCCCCTATTGTGGGGGACGGGGCCCGAGGTTCGACCCCGGGCCCGCGTAGTTCGCGCGCGGGAGTCAGTCCGCGAGGAGCCCGGGGAGGCGCGACACGAGCTTCTTCTTGCCGGACTTCGAGATCGGATCGTCGCCGAGGTACACGTCGAACATGGCCCACGCGAGGTCCTGGGACTTGAGGTCCGGCTTGCGCTCCCCGTTCACCACGGTGCAGAGCGTCCCGTCCGGGTGCCACGTGAAGCGCAGCTCGTTCCCCTCCTTCAGCTCGTCGAGGGAGAAGAAGCCGCGGAACGTGGTGAGGTCCTTCAGCTTCTCGGCCTTCGTGCCCTCCATGGCCTTGCGGCGGGAGAGGATGCGCGGCTCGAGGGAGTCCTCGAAGGCCTCGACGATGTCCTCCGCGTCCACGTCCCGGCAGAAGCGCATGCGCAGCTCCTTCGTGCCATTGGGGCTGAGGAGCGTCTTGTACAGCGTTGCGTCCTTGCCGAGGGCCTTGGCGCTCTTGCCCTTCCAGGCGGCGAGGTCCTTCGCCACGAAGGCGGAGTCCGCGTAGACCACGTAGGAGTAGACGTTCACGTTGAAGATCGTCTTCTCCCGGATCGCGAGCCCGATCAGGTCGAGGTCCTGGGGCTTGGCGTCCTTCTTCTTGGCGTCGGCCTCGCTAAGGGTGGACTTGATCGTCACCGGATAGCGGTGCTTGCTCTCGCCCTCCTTCGCGGTCGGAACCTCCTCCTGGCTCAGAGGGATCGAGCTGGGGGCGAGGGCGGCGGCAGGGGAGGAGACGAGCGGAAGGAGGAGGGTTGCGGTGAGGAGCATGGTCGGTGGGGGAGGGGCGGTGCGGGGGGCGAGAGGGGGTCGCGGCGTCAGGCGACGCCCTCGCTGGGGCTCTGGTCGGGAGTCAGATCGGCGCGATCGCCGGGGGTCTCCTCGCGGCGCTTGTGCGTCCGCCACTTGTTCGGGCTCTCGTCGGTCTCGCGCTTGAAGGCGCGGTAGAAGGTGGAGAGGTCCTCGAAGCCGCACTCGAAGGCGACCGAGAGGACCGTCCGGCTGGTGGACTCGAGGAGCTTCTTGGCGTGGTCGATCCGGAGCTTGCGGACGTGCGCCAGCCAGGAGGTCCCCGTGACCTCGCGGAAGAGCTGCGTGAAGCGCCTGCGCGAGAGGCCGAGCGTGGACGCCGCGGCGTCGAGGTTGGTGGCCTCGAAGAAGTTCTCGGAGAGGTCCTCTACGTAGCTGCGCATGCGCTCGACGCTGTCCGCGCCGCGGAGGGTGCGCTGACCTGCCCCGGAGTTCGAAGCCTCAACCTCTCCCGTACGCGCGAGGTCAGCGATCAGGCGCAGCGCGAGGGCGATCATCTGAGCACCGGTGGTCGGGGTGTCGAGGGTCTGTTCGAAGAGGAGGCGGCGCATGCTCCGCTCGACCTTCTCCGCGGTGTGCGGGTCCAGGTGTACGACGCCCGAGGACAGGACCGTGGGGTCGAAGCAGGCCAGCTCCAGCACGCGGCTGCGGATGCTGACCACGTAGAGCGAGAGGGGTTCGCTGTCGGAGTCGCAGATCTCGTGGGACCGGCCCGCGGGGATCACGAGGGCGTCTCCCCGGCGGCACTCTGTCGCATCCGGGCCGCACCTCAGGGTGCCCATACCGTCATGGACCAGGACGATCTTCAGGAAGTCATGGGCGGCGGGAGGCATCCTCCAGCCTGCGGCATGGTGACTCTCGAACACATCCACTCCCCACTGGGGGAAGACATGTTCGACGGGCTGGACGGTGGGCTGCGTGGAGCGGGGGCGAATAGGCATGGCGGCCCGAACATACCATGCGATCAACTCTTGGACGCAAGTCGGGCAACGGGGCGGGCAATTGAATCCGATCCGCCGCCGGCAGGCCGCTCTGGGCGTTCGACTCGATTTGCCGTGGCTCCGCGTGGATAAGCCCGGGAGAGACGCTGCCCCGGCGATCAGCGCCCGCTCTGATACCCATCTGCTGTGCCGAGGGTGGGTGGTTCGGAAGTGGGGAGTGTTTGGGGTCTGGATGGCGGTGATGTGGAGAAGTGGTGGAGTATTGGAGTGAGATTGGAAAGAAAAGGGCAGAAGGAGGACCCTTGCGGTTCGTGCGGTGCGGAGTTGGGATGGTCGAGCTGCCCGACCTGCCATGTCTAATTCCCTCTTCCTAGGAACCCACAGCGCCACCATCGATGCGGAGGGCCGGATCCAACTGCCGGCGTCCCTGCGCGATGAGCTGAGCCTCCGGCAGCCCGAGTTCCGGTTCGTTGCGACGCTGGAGGGCGACGGCAGCGTCTGCCTGCGGGAGCGAGAGCAGTGGGACCTGTGGGCGAGGGCCCTGGTCGACGAGGCCCCCCGTGACCAGCGCGCCAGGGCGACCCTGCTGACCATCGCAGCCCACAGCGCGCCGGTGAAGTGCGACCGACAGGGCCGTATCCGCGTGCCCGATAGCCTGCTGTCGCTCGTGGGCGTGGACCGTCGGGCCCCTGCCTCCCGGGAGGTCGTGCTGGTGGGTGGCTTTGCGGAGATCCGGCTCTGGAGTCCCGCGGCCTGGGAGGCGTTCGCGGCCCAGGCCCGGGCCGACCTTGGAGGAGGCCTCGACCGGCTCCTCGGCGGCGTGGCGCAGGCTCCGGAGTGAGGGCGCTCCCCAATCGTCCCATCCCAGGACATGGGGGGGGCTCGGGGCTCAGGTGAGGCCGCTCGGGGGGTCGATCTATCTCTTGATGGACCCCTTCAAGACGAACCTGATCTCTCGCGTCGCGTGCGGCTGCGCTGCCCTCCTTCTCGTCGCGTCGCCCCTGCAGGCGCAGGCCGAAAAGAGCGAGGAGCTCGATGTGTCGCTCGTGGTCGTCAGCGCCGCAGAGGACGCCATCGCGCTCTTTGACCCCGTTTCAGGCGAGCGGCGGGCGTTCTTCCGCGTGGGCAACGGCCCTTCTGCGGCGGCGGTCTCGAGTGACGGACGCACCGCCGTCGTCACCCACCGGGGGCGGGCCCTCTCCGGCAACTCCATCTGCGTCGTGGACCTCCACGCCGCTGCGATCGTCAGGACCATCCCGCTCACCGTCACGAAGATGAGGCCAGACGGGACGTCCGTCGTCCGGAACTTCCACCGTCCCGATGGCGTGGTGTTCCTCCCCGGGGAGGCGCGCGTCCTCGTGAGCTGCGCTGCTGAGGGCGCGCTGCTCCTCGTGGACCTGCTCCAGAAGAGTGTCGTGGGCGTGGCGGATCTTGGCCTCAAGGGCGCGGATGACGTCGTGCTCGGGCACGCGGGCAGATACGCCTTCGTCGCGAACGAGGGCGAGGGGACGGTCTACGTCGTGAGCCTGGCGAACATGGGGGTCGTCAAGCGGATGGACGCCGGCGGCGGTGCGACGGGGCTCGCCATGCACCCGACGCGCATGGAGCTCTGGGTCACCAACGCATCCACGAACACGATCAGCATCATCGACTGCGAGTCCCTCAAGGAGCGAGAGGAGTTCCCCTGCGGAGCCATGCCCGTCGACCTCGCCTTCACTCCCGACGGCAGGAACGCGCTGGTGGTCAACTACCAGGGGGGCAACGTGTCCGTCATCGACACACGCTCGCTGCGGGTCAGGGCGCTGGTCAAGATCCCGACCGTCTCGGTGGAGCGCGCGAAGGAGCGCCCGGTCGCCGAAGCGGTGGCCTTCGGCCGCAGCGCGCTTCCGAGTTCCATCGCGCTGGACCTGACGGGGAACCGAGGCTGGGTCACCGCAGAGCGCAGCGATCGGATCTACGAGGTGGACCTGTCCACGTGGAAGGTCAAGCGGTCGTTCGATAGTCCCGGAGCACCCTCTCATGTCTCACGCGCCGGGCTGTTGCCGTCCGCACTCAACGCCCCGATCGTGCCCATCGCCCCTGCCGAGGGCTCCGGCGGCGTGAGCAGTGATCCGTGGGAGCGGAGCTTCCCTGGCGGCGGACTCCCCTCTCCCCCAGCCGACGGCGCCCACTGATTCAGCCGACGGCGCCCACTGATCCGGCCGACGGCGCCCACTGATTCGGCAGTCGCGCCCGCAGCCCCGCCAGTAGGTCCAGCTGTCCCGCCAGTGGCGCCAGCTGCTCTGCCTGTGGCGACGGTCTCTCCGCGGGGCCTGCCGCATGCGGTCGAGCCTGCGTGGGGGGGCTTCGGGTCCGCTCACGTGCGCGCGCCACCGGCGTGTGTTGGAATGTCTCGGCGCCCGCCCGTCGGTCGGCCAGCTCCCCATGATCCGCCGCTTCGAGCCCCCCTGCGAGCCGCCGATCTGGGCGCGAGGTGGACAGGCGCAGACGCTGCTCGGGTTCCTCCTCCCGACCCCCGGCGATGAGCTCCTGAGCGTCGGGGCCACGCGCCGCGAGGTCACCGTCAGCGGTGGCGACCGCCTCGTCGTCTACGACGCCGTACCCACCGAGGGTCCCCCTGAGAGGCCGCTGGAAGACGTCGTCGTTCACCTGTTCCATGGGCTCACCGGCTCCAGCGAGTCCAACTACGTCCGCCTCTGCGCGGGGTCCCTGCGTCGGGCGGGAGCGCGGGTGATCGCCTTCAACCACCGCGGTCAGGGCGCAGGGGAGGGGCTCGCCCGCGGGATCTACCACTCGGGGAGCGCTCCGGACCTGTGGGCCTCGATCGCGGCCGGGCGGGAGCTCCACCCCAACGCCCTGCACCTCGGGGTGGGCTTCTCGCTTTCGGGGAACGCCCTCTTGCTGGGGGCGGGCCGGGACAGCGGTTGCGCGGGAACGCCGGACGCGGTCCTCGCGGTGAACCCACCCGTGGACCTCGCCCGGTCCGTCTCGAGGATGGAGCGCGGCCTGAACCGGATCTATGACCGGAACTTCGTGCTCGGGGTCCGCAGGGCGATGCTCGAGCGTCAGGCGCGCGGCGAGCTCGACCCGTCTGTGAGGGTCCGGCGGCGCTGGAGCCTGCGGAAGACCGACGATCGGGTGACCGCGCCGCTCGCGGGATTCGCCTCGGGGGCGGAGTACTACGAGCAGTGCTCCGCGGCCCGATGGATCGGCCAGGTTGAGGTTCCCACCGTGATCCTCTCGGCGGCGGATGACCCCTTCATTGATCCGGGGATGATCGAGGATGCGACCCGGGGCACCGCGGCCTTCGTGCACATGGAGCCGGTGGGCGGGCACCTGGGGTACCTGGCTGCCGGGCCCGTGCCGTGGGAGAGTCACACCGAGTTCGTGGGGCGCCGCTGGCTCGGGGCCGCGGTGGCGCACTACGCGCTCGAGCTGGCCCGGGTGGCCCGCGGCCGCTGATGGCGGCCCCTCACCGGAATATTCTCGGTCGCGCGCACTCGGGAGCGGGGTGCGAGCGAACATGGTGGCGATATGGGTGAACAGCACTTCGAGCGGTCCGTGGAGGCTCCCTGCGCCGCGGGCGAGGCGTACGAGTGGCACCTCCGGCCCGGCGCGCTCCGCCGACTCCTCCCTCCCTGGGACAGCGCCCGTGTGATCTCGGGCAGCGGCCCCGAGGAGCGCCTGGAGAAGGGCGCTCGCACGGTAATCCGCGTCGGAGTTGGACCCATCGGGCTGCACTGGACCGCCGAGATCGCGGACGAGCAGCCGCAGAAGACCTTCTTCGTGGATCGGCAGGTCAGCGGGCCCTTCAAGAGCTGGATCCACCGCCACGAGATCTCCAGCAAGGGCCGCACCGAGTCGGTCCTCGCGGATCGCATTCGCTACCAGCTCCCCCTCGGTCGCCTGGGCCAACTGGCCGGCGGCGCCATGGTCCGCGGCAAGCTCGAGCGGATGTTCGCCTGGCGGCACCGCGTGTTTGTGGGGGACCTCAGCGCCCACGCTGACGCGCGGGGAGCGGGCTTCGAGGGGAAGACCATCGCGATCACCGGGGCGAGTGGGCTCGTCGGCTCCACGCTCGCAGCCTTCCTGCGCACGGGGGGTCACAGGGTCCTCGAGCTCGTGCGTCGAGCGCCGAAGGCGCCCCATGAGGTCCGCTGGGATCCGGCTGCGGGGACGGTGGACACCGAGGCCCTCGAGGGGATCGACGCCATGGTGCACCTCGCGGGGGAGTCGATCTTCGGGCTGCGCTGGACAGAGGAGAAGAAGCGACGCATCGCACAGAGCCGCATCATGGGGACCCGGACCCTGGTGAACGCGCTCGGCGGCATGCAGGCGCCGCCGAAGGTGCTGGTCGCAGCGTCAGCCATCGGGTGGTACGGAGACCGCGGTGAGGAGGAACTGTCGGAGACGGCCCCGCGCGGGGACGGGTTCCTCGCCGACACCTGCGCCGACTGGGAGGGGGAGGTGGACGGCCTCCGCTCCGATGTCCGGGCGGTCAAGATGCGTCTTGGGGTCGTGCTGGACGCCGGGGGTGGAGCCCTCGCCACCATGCTCCCTGCGTTCATGCTGGGCCTCGGAGGCCGCCTCGGATCAGGCCGCCAGTGGTTCCCGTGGATCGCGCTCGACGACGTCATCGGCGCCATGCATCTCGCCATGTATCGACCGTCGATGGAGGGGCCGGTCAACCTGGTCGCCCCGGGGCTGGTGAGGAACTCGGAGTTCACCAGGGCCATGGGCCGAACCCTCCACCGACCGACGATCCTGCCGGTGCCTCGGCCAGCGCTGCGCCTGGCGCTGGGCGCGGAGCAGGCGGACGAGATGTTGCTGTCGAGTGTCCGCGTCGTCCCCGCGGTCCTGCAGGGTGAGGGGTTCGGCTTCCGCTACCCCGAGGTCGAGGCTGCCCTGGGCCACGCGCTCGGGCGCGCGACCTGAGCGCAGGTCATTGCGCCGTCGGCCGAAGGGATCGAGCCTATGATGAGGGGCCCCTTCCCCCCCCCGAAACCGGTTCGCGCCGGAGAGCAACGTGTCTACCAAGCAACTCCTCATCGCAGGGCTCCTCCTGCCCCTCGCCACCCTGACCGCCGCGACCTCCTTCACGGGCCCCCCCGTTCAAGACGACGCCGACGCGGCGGCCATGCAGATGCCGCGGCCCACCGAGGCCCACAAGCGGATGCTCGAGGGTGTCGGCGTCTGGACGGGGGTGATGAAGGCCTCGTACCCCGGCATGCCGCCGATGTCGAGCAAGGTGACCGAGACCGTCGAGGCTCTCGGTGCGTTCCACACGGTGACAGACTTCCGTGCCGAGTTCATGGGCATGCCCTACCACGGGCATGGGCTCATGGGGTTCGACGAGGCCAAGGGAGAGGCCTTCGGCACCTGGACGGACAACATGAGCCCGCACACGTCCTTCATGCGCGGCACGGTCGAGATGGAGGGTGACACCACCACCATCGAGATGCGCTACGAGGCGCCCACGCCCATGGGGGAGCTGGTGCCCCACAGGAACGTCAGCGTCCACACCAAGGACACCTACAGCATGACGTTCTTCATGGGCGAAGGTGACGCCGAGGTGCAGACGATGACGCTCGACCTCACGCGCTCCGAGTGAGCCCCGCCGGAGCCGGGTCTACGCGCCGAAGCGCTCCCGCAGCACCTGCGGGAGCGCTTCGGTCATGTCTGTGGGTTGCATCGCCCCTCCAGCGCGGCTCGCCGTCCACGAGGCCGCGACCGCGTTGCCGACATGCTGCGCGCAGACGGCGGCCTCCGCTGGAGCGAGCCCCTGGGACATGAAGCCGGCGATCATGCCGGCGAGCACGTCGCCAGCGCCCGCAACGGCCAGCGAGGAGTGGACCTCCGTGGCGACGAACGTGGTGCCGTCGGGCAGGGCGGTGACGGTCGGGGCCCCCTTGAGCAGGAGCGTGGACCCCAGCCGCGCGGCCCACCTGGGCGTCAGCCACGTGCGCTGCTCCAGGTCCGCCTCGTCCAGGGAGTAGCCAGCCGCCGCCACCAGCCGCCGGAACTCGCCCAGGTGCGGCGTGAGCACCCAGCGTGCGCGCTGCTCGGGAGTGAAGCGCTCGAGGTCGAGCTTCGCCAGGGCGTTGAGGCCATCTGCGTCGATGACGATTGGCAGGTCCACCCGCTCCAGCACCTCGGCGATGAGGGCGACGGTGGAGGGCTCTTGGCCCAGCCCGGGGCCGATCAAGAGGGCGTCTGCGCTGGCGGCCCGGGCGACGATCTCCTCCGCGGCGTCGGCGGTGAGTCCGCCGGTTGGAGACGTCGGGAGCGCCACCGTGGCGGTGGCGGGGGACTGGGCGTCGATGGCCGCCCGCACCGACGGCGTGGAGGCGCAGGTCACGTAGCCCGCGCCGGTCCTCCCCGCGGCCATGGACGCCAGCGCTGCGGCGCCGGTGAAGGCATCGGAGCCCGCCACGACCAGGACCCGCCCGGCCGAGTTCTTGTGCGCGTCGCCTGCCCGCTCGGGGAGCAGCGCGGTGACCATCTCGTCGGTCGCCAACCTCGCGCTCCCCGGCTGGGCGAGCGCACCTTGGAGAACGTGGGGGGGGATGCCAAACTCCGCGACGACGACCTCGCCAGCCGCGGCGCGGCCCTCTCCGAAGAGCAGGCCTGGCTTCGTCGCGCCCATGGTGATGGTCAGGTCGGCGCGGACACTGACCTCATCCGTGGCGACGCCTCGATCACTGTCGACGCCGCTGGGGACATCAACGGCGGCCACGCGCTTCGCGGCGCGGCAGGCGAGGGCGAGGCTGCGGATCGGCTCGCGAAGCCGTCCGGTGACGCCGATCCCGAGGAGCGCGTCGATGACCACGTCCGCCTCGCTCGCCAGCTCGGTCACCGCCGCGTCGGTCCCGAGCACGCGCAGGTCACACGCGCCCGCGCGGATCATCTTCATCAGCAGCGCGAGGTTCTTCTCCGCGTCTGGCGAGGACGCCCCCGGCGCCGCGGTGGTCACGACGGTCACCGCCATGCGGCGACCGGCCAGGATGCGGGCGATGGCGAGGCCGTCCCCGCCATTGTTGCCATGCCCGGCGAGCACGATGACCTTGGAGCCTGGCCCCAGCTCAAAGCGCTCCTCGATCGCGGCAGCGGCCCCGCGCGAGGCCGACTCCATGAGCGTGTATCCGGGGATCCCGAAATCCTTGATCGTCGCGCGGTCGGCGTCGCGCATGGCGGCGGTCGACAGGACGGGGCGGGTCAATTCGAGGCGCTCCATGGCCCCAGCCTACTTTGGTGGGGGGGAGGAGGGCTCGGGAGCGGCCGGCCCGTTGTGGGATCTTGCTCTTGGCCTTACTTTCGACTTCCCATGCAGCAACTTCCCCTCGCTCTCCTCATCGCCGTCGCCTGCGCCCCCCTGGCCAGCGCGGACATCTTCTGGACCGGCGCCGTCAGCGGCGACATGTTCGACGAGGCGAACTGGGACCTCTCCCAGTCCTCCGTCACGGTCATCGACCCCAACGTGACCATCGATGACAACGTGATCATCCGAGACGCCCCAGCGGATGTGATCCTGACGGAGACCGGCGGGGGGCAGTTTCGCTTTCAGGTGGAGGAGGGCCGCTCGGTGATCATCGACAACTCCCGCGTGGTCGCCGCCGGCAACGACGGCATCGGCTGCTTCCAGGGCACACAGATCGGGATCACCATCGAGGTCAACAACGGCGCGAGCCTGGAGCCGTACTTCGTGGTGAACCGCGTTCGGGTCAAGCTCGACGCCACGAGCACCGCCATCTTCGGAGGCCCAGGGGACCCGCTCAACATCGCGACCGTGGACATGAACTACGGCAGCGTCCTCGGGTTCCTTGAGGAGGACCCGACGGAGTTCCTCAACGAGCACCTGAGCTCGGTCACGGTCTCTGGCGTCCCGGCGGCCCCGGGCGGGAACGTGAACATCGTGTCGGATGGGATGTCGGGCAGCCTTGTGACGGTGATCCCGCAGACGATCGGGACCTCCTACTGCGTGGCGAACCCGAACTCGACCGGCGTCGCGGCCGTCCTCAACGGAATCGGCTCTGCCTCAGTGGCGGACAATAACCTGACCCTGGACTGCGTCTCCATGCCGGCAGGGTCCTTCGCGTTCTTCCTAACCAGCCAGACGCAGGGGTTCGCCACCAACCCCGGGGGGAGTGACGGGAACCTCTGCCTGGGCGGGGCGATTGGTCGGTACGTGGGGCCGGGCCAGATCCAGCAGGCTGGCGCCGCGGGGGTGGTCACGCTCCTCCTCGACCTGACCCAGATCCCCTCGCCGACCGGCTTCGTGTCGGCCGGCGCCGGGGAGACCTGGAACTTCCAGACGTGGTTCCGTGACTCCAACCCCCAGGGGCAGGCGGTCTCGAATTTCTCCGCCGGCCTCGAGGTCACGTTCCAGTGAGGCCGTGCGGTTGCACCCCGCCGCGCTGATCGGGGCGAGGGCGCAGGCGCGTATCGGCCGAGGCGACGGCGGGCGCGCTCCGCGTGGCCGCCCCCGTGGGAAGCCCCGCGGACTCGCTCCCACGGGCGCTCTGGAGCGGGGACCCCGGAAGGGACCCCAGAAGGGCCGCCAGAAGGGCCGCCAGAAGGGCCGCCAGAAGGGACTGCAGAGGGGCGCCGACCGGCACTTGGCCGGCACTGACCGACTCTGACGAGCCGGGGCCCTAGAACATGGACGGCGTCTCGGGCGCCGCGTTGTAGCGCGCCACGTAGTTCTTCACGCGCACCTTGCGGGCGGTGTTATCGCTGGTCATGTAGCGGACCTTGCCGAAGATCTCGCGCTCGGGACCCCAGGCCCGGTCGTAGCGGCCCAGGACCCACATGATCCCGCCCCAGGAGTTGGGGTCGCGGCCGTCGAGGCCGTACTTGTTGTTGAGCTCCACCATGATCCGGTGGGCCTCCTGGGGGCTCTCGGTCCAGTGCAGGATCTTCTTGCCCCAGAGCATGCGCAGGTAGTTGTGGATGATGCCCTCGCGGCGCAGCTGGTTCTGC
>CAJQPT010000275.1 GCA_905480285.1 uncultured bacterium | reverse complement strand
TCGTTGCGGTGGTCCTCGATGCGCTCCTTGAGCGTCATCTTCGCGATCTCGGGGTCCGCGAGGTCGATCTCCGGCACCGCGGGCGGCGGCGGCGGCGGCGGATCGTCGAGGAGGTTCTCGAGCATCCAGATCCCGCGCTTGAGGGGGTGGGAGTCCTTGCCGTCGGAGTTCATGGCGAGCGGCCCCGCCTGGGCGAGGAGGCCGCCGCGGCGACCCGCGGGGTCCAGCTCCACGCGGCGGAAGTGGTTCCCCGTCACGTCGCCGATGCCGTAATGGGCCGCGAGGCGCTCGTTGACCATGGCGAAGTCGGAGTGGATGAAGTCCAGGGCGCTCCCATCGGTGCGCAGCAGCTCGCGGAAGAACTCCACGGGCTCACGGACCATCGCGTCCTGGAGCCTGTCGTCGAAGGCGGGGTAGGCCTTGCGGTTCACCTCCAGGTTGTCCATCAGCGCGAGGTTGAGCCACTGCCCCACGAACCGGTCCGCGAATCGCTCGGCCCGCGGGTCCGCGAGCATGCGGTCCACCTCCGCCTCCAGTACGCCGGGCTCCCGGAGCTCCCCCGCGCGGGCCCGCTCGAGGAGCGCCTCGTCCGGGGCGCTGCACCACAGGAAGAGCGACAGCCGCGTGGCGAGCTCCAGGTCGGAGATGGGGGCGGAAGGGTCGGCCTCCGGCTCCTCCACAACCACGTACAGGAAGTTCGGGGAGGTGAGCACCACGGCGAGGACCTCCAGCACGGCCTCCTCCACGGAGCCCGTGTCCCGGCGGAGCTCGCGGAAGAGCGCCACCTTGCGGGAGACCTCGCGCCTCGTCGGCGTCCTGCGCCAGGCCCGCGCCATGAAGCGCTCGATGACCTCCGCTGCGTAGGCGCGCTCCGCCTGCCCCTTCGGCCGCTCGTGGAAGATGCACCGGTGGGACGCCGGCGGCCACTGGTCGAAGACGGGCCCCTCGACCTCCACGTGGTGGATGTGGAGCGTCCGCCCGGAGAGGGAGCGGTTCACCAGCTTGATGAACTC
The DNA here is from genome assembly GCA_905480285.1 of uncultured bacterium. GTDB lineage: Bacteria > Planctomycetota > UBA1135 > UBA1135 > Saltatorellus. Next base: position 5,560 of record CAJQPT010000275.1, on the reverse strand, counting down.
CGAGGGGCTCGGGAGCTGGCCCATGGTGTTCACCCCCCGCGCGAGGTTGCGCGGGTAGACGTCGCCCATGGGCACGTCCCAGGAGTACGTCTGTGGGGCGTCGGGCGGCGCGTCCACCAGGGCCTCCTGGTGGGTGACGGGGAACACCGCGTTGGAGTCGTTGCTTGCCTGCCACCCAAACATGAGTCCCAGGCTCACAGGGCGCGGATCCTCGTCCGAGGCCCGGGAGGCCCGCACGCGCACGCGGAGGATCCCCTCGTCCGGCACGCGGTCTCCCAGCTCCACCGTCATCCCGTGCCACGCCGGGAGGACGGCGACGCTCTTGGAGTTCGCGGGGGGCGACGGGGCCTCCGCCGAGGGCGCCCACGCGAAGCGCGCCCCGTTGTAGTTCCAGCGCATCCCCGCGAACCGGGTGCCCGCGGGGTCCTGGAAGTGCGCGCCGCCGGGCCGGCGCGCGAAGCGCTCGCGCAGCTTGCCCAGCTCCTCCTCAAGCTTCGCCGGGGCCGCCTCGTGCTTCTTCCGCACCCCCTCGAGCTGGCTGTCTTGGTGCTCCCACTCACGGTCCGCCGCCGCGTCCATGGAGATGCTCCAGGCCACGGTCGCAGGTTGATCCCCGAGGGGGGCGGCGGCGCGGAGCGCCTCGCGGCCGGCCTCCAGGTAGATGGGGAGCTGGGAGGACGAGAGGTGCAGGACCTCCGAGCTGTTCTGAAACCCGTCCTCCGAGATCGGGTCCGGCGGGAGGTCCTCGCCGAAGCGGAGCGGGAGGCCGAGAAGGTCCTGCAGGGCGTGGCGGTACTCGTAGCGGGCGAGGCGCCGGAAGGTGGAATGCTCGCCCTGGGCGCGGAGGGCGAGCGAGGCATTCTGGACCTCCATGGAGAGCCACTCCACGACCTGGCCGCGGTCGGCGGCCGCCAGCTCCGGCCCGTCCGCGGGGGGCATCTCCCCGTTGCTCAGCACCGAGAGCACATCGAGCCACCAGTCCACGTCCTCACCCCCGACGAGGTCGGGGTCGAGCTCGTCCAGTCGGAAGCCCCCCTTCTCCTTGTCGGGCCCGTGGCACCCGAGGCAAGCCGACTCGAGCAGCGGCTCGATCTCGCGCCGGAACGACTCGAGGTCCGTGGTGCGCTCCGCCGGACCCTCGGGCCCAGCCGCGCCGCCCTGGTACTGGGACCGGCGGGCCCCCTCGAGGCGCAGGGCCCCGAAGTCAGGGCGGTCCGATCCAGCGTCCAGGGGCATCCCCACGCCGCCGCCCAGGGTCAGGGCGCCGAGCGCGAGGGTCCAGAGAACCGCCGGGGAGGGCAAGAGAGTCGGTCGCGTATCCAACGAGTGGTCTTCCGTGGCGGGGGCCGTCCCGACGCCGGGACAGCGGCGTCCGGGGACCGTCGGGCAGGGCTTGGGAGAAGGTAGCACGGACCCCGGAGGGTTCGTCTCCCCGTGACCTGGGCGGGACGGCCCGTCGCGCCAAGTGCGCCATGCTGACTCCATCTGAGCCACCCGTGAGTGGCCATCCCATGTCCCAAGGACGGCCGCAGCCCTTCCGCGCCCGCAAGAATGCAATTCCATGCCTAACATGGAACCCGGAGGCCTTCCGCGGCACTCCGTCACATACCTGGTCGGCCGTGCCTGCAGTTCCTTCGGCCCTCTCTTCCCCTGCGCCTTCCCGAACCCATGAATCGTTCCATCCTCTTCACCGCCGCCACGGGCATCGCCCTCGGCTCGGTCGCCTCTGCCCAGGCGGCCAACGACGACTGCACGACCGCCATCGCCGCGTCCCTCGGCGCCACCGCGTTCGACACCACCCTCGCCATCGACGAGGGGATCATCCCCTTCAACTGCGCGGCGAACGGCGGACCGGACATCTGGTACTCCTACACGGCGGCGTCGACCAATGACATCGCCATCGACCTCTGCGGCTCGAGCTACGACACGGCCCTGACCCTCTACAGCGGCACCTGCGCGGCCCCGATCGAGATCGTCTGCAACGACGACTTCTGCGGGCTCCAGAGCGGCGCCACCATCGGCGGCGTCAGCGTCGGCGACCAGTTCCTGATCCGGGTCGCGGGCTATAACGGCGGCACCGGCTTCGGGACGCTCAACATCGCCGAGGTCACCCCGCCCCCGGGAACCAGCAACGACACCTGCGCTACGGCAGTCACGCTGACGGCCGGCACTGCGGTGGCGTATGACACCACCCTCGCCATCGACGAGGGGCTGATCCCCTTCTCCTGCGCCGGGGCCACCGCCCCTGACATCTGGTACAGCTACACGGCCGCGAACGGCAACAGCCTGACCTTCGAGACCTGCGGCTCCAGCTACGACACCGCCATCGAGGTCTATGACGGGAGCTGCAACGCCCTCAACCTGCTCGAGTGCAACGACGACAGCTGCGGGCTCCAGAGCTCGATCACCGTCGCGACCCCCGTCTCCGGCTCGACCTACTACATGCGCGTCGGCGGTTGGAATGGCTCCACCGGCTTCGGCACGGTGCTGGTCACCGAGGGGCAGCCCCCCGCTCCCCCGAGCCCCGTGACCATCGTGGACAACCTCCCGGGCACCTGGATCGACATCTCCACCACCGGGACGCCCTTGAGCCTCTCCGATGACGGCGAGGCTGACATCCCGACCACGATCGGCAACACCGTGCTCGCCGCCGGCATCGCCCGCGTGGGCAGCAACGGCGCCGTGCGCTTCGACGGCTCCGCCCTCGACCTTGGGTTCGGCAACCAGCCGATCCCGTCGGTCGCCGCCTTCAACAGCGAGCGGACGCTGATGCCCTTCTGGGACGACGTCGACACCGACGGTGGCCTCGAGGGTGAGATCTACTACCAGGAGACGGGCGGCGTGCTCGTGATCCAGTGGGAGGCGGTCGAGTTCTTCCCGGGCGGCACCGGCGGCATCGACACGGCCACCTTCCAGATCCAGGTGCCCTCGGGCACGGGTCCCATCGTCGCCCAGTACCTCTACGAGAGCGTCGACTCCTTCCGCGCCGACGGTGGCGCGAGCGCCACGATCGGCTTCCAGAGCGGTGATGTCGGCGGATACGACGACAACGAGTGGAGCTTCGACCTCCCCGGCGCCGTCATGAACGGCACGGTCCTCACCGTGCTCGCCTCCCCGGGCCAGATCGGCACGAACTACTGCACCGCCAACGTCAACTCCACTGGCGCTGAGGCGTCGATGGCCGCGTCAGGCTCCACCGTCCTGGCCTCCAACGACCTGGTCCTCGAGGCTGGCGGTCTGCCCAACAACTCGTTCGGCTTCTTCCTCGCCTCCCAGACCCAGGGCTTCGTGGCCAACCCCGGCGGCAGCCAGGGCAACCTCTGCCTCGGCGGCGCCATCGGGCGCTACGTGGGCCCCGGCCAGATCCAGAACGCTGGCACCACCGGCATGATCGCGATCGCCATCGACAACACCCAGGTCCCCCAGCCCACGGGCTTCGTGGCCATCAGCTCGGGTGACTCCTGGAACTTCCAGGCCTGGTATCGCGACGCGGTGAGCGGCTCGGCCACGTCGAACTTCACCGACGGCCTCGAGATCACCTTCTGATCGCGGCTGCGGCCCACGCCGCAGCACGCACGAGTTCTGGTGGCCCGCCCCGATGTTGTCGGGGCGGGCCACCGTCTTGTCCGGGGCGCTCGATCGTCAGGCGAGGTGGCCAGGCCCGCGTCCCGCGACGCTCCACAACCTCTACCTGGCCCCCCCCAGGCCGTCCAATGTCTCTCTTCGCGCCCCCATCCAGAACGCGCGGCGCATGCCGCGACCATGGACGCTCTGGTCTGCCAGACTGATTGGTTGCCGTTGCTGCTCCTGCGCGTCCTGCGAGGCCAACACCCGCCTTTCCAACAGTTCCCCGAAACACGGCCGGCTCGCCTCGCTAGAGACGTCTAGGCAAGCAGAGGATTAGCACCATGAATGAGCTCTTGAGAAGACGGTTCCTGACCGTGCCCTTCGCGATCGCCCTCACCAGCGCTGTGCACGCCGGGGAGATCATCGTGGACCGCAGCGGCGCCGGAGACACGGTGGACATCTCAAGTGCGCTCGCGCTCGCCCAGGACGGGGACCTCATCCTGGTGCGCCCCGGTGCCTACGCCGAGAACCTCCTGATCGACGGCCTCTCGGTGTCGATCGTGGCGCAGCACGAGGGGAGCGCCACCGTGGAAGGTCGGCTCGTCATCCGCTCGCTCTCGTCCACTCAGCCCGTCCTCCTCCACGGGCTCAGGTTCGAGGGCGTCACCGACCCCCTCCTCGATGCCCAGCGCTCGACGCTCGATGCCGAAGGCCTCGCTGGCGAGCTCACCGTCGCACGCTGCGTCTTCGTCGGCGCACCCGCCGCGGACTCGACCCAGGCCTTCGAGCCCGTCGGCGGCGCGGGGGCGCACCTCGACGGCGTCCTCCGCTTCTCAGCGCGGGCTTCGGTCTTCCAGGGCGGCGACGGCGTGGATGAGCTCAGCTGTACGGACGGCGACGGCGGCGACGGGCTCCAGCTCGAGTCCTCACGGGCGGCCCTCTGGGGCTGCGAGCTCGAGGGCGGTTCAGGAATGAGCTGCACCTTCGACCTCGGCGACGGCCCCGGCGAAGGCGGCGCGGGGCTGCGCGCCGAGGGGTCCAGGCTGTTCCTCTCGGGGTGCAGCGCGACCGGAGGCGCCGGGGGCGAGAACGGCGACTTCATCCCGCTCCCGGGTGGGGACGGAGGAAACGGCGCCGCCACGGACGCCCTCACGCGGCTCATCCTCGTGGACACGACCTCCGCGGGGGGCGCAGGCGGTGGCTCATTCGCGGGCCCGCCGGGCGCCAGCGGCCTGCCCTTCGCGGGCGCCGGACTCGTCCGGACCCTGCCCGGCGCCTCGGAGGATCACGAGACACCGATCTTCGTTCGAGCCCAGAGCCTCCACCCCATCGAGGTCCGCGGGACACCCGGCGCGGTCGCGCGGCTCCACCTGGTCCCCGCGGCCCCCTTCTTCTTCGACGTCACGCGCGCTGCCGGGGCGACGCCCGGCATAGGGCCCGTGCCCACGCAGGAGCTCGTGCTCGGGACGATCCCCGCCAGCGGCGTCCTGAACGCGAGCATCGGCATCCCTGCCCTGCCCCCCGGGGCCACCACCCTCGAGTTCACATTCCTCGTCGTGACCCGCTCAGGCGCCATGGCTTCTGTGCTCGGCGCGCCCCTTCGGGTCGTGGCGATCCAGTGCTCGAACCTCACCCCCGACTGCGACGGCAACGGGCGCGGCGACCTCTGCGACCTCCTCGAGGGCGCCGACGACTGCGATGGCAACGGCATCCCCGACACGTGCCAGGCGGACTGCAACGGGAACGGCATCGCGGACCCCTGCGACATCGCGAGCGGCACCAGCGACGACCTGAACGGCGACGGGATCCCGGACGAGTGCCAGCCCCAGAACGCCACCTGGCACGTGGACGCCGCCGCGCCTCCGGGCGGCGACGGTTCGGCCTCCTCCCCCTTCCAGGACCTCGCCGCCGCCTTCGCCGTCGCCCTCTCCGGGGACGAGGTGCGGATGGAGGACGGGGTCTACCGGGGGCCCGACAACAAGAACCTCGACCT
>CAJQPT010000274.1 GCA_905480285.1 uncultured bacterium | reverse complement strand
GGTTTGGCTCAGTGGGGGGAGTGGGGGATAATCAGGCATGTCGGAAGGGAGCGGAGTGCAGCCGGTGGCCTTTGAGCCCGTCTACAAGGAGCGCGTCTGGGGCGGGCGCGTCCTCGAGACGGACCTTCAGCGCCAGCTCCCGGACGCGGAGATGCCCTTCGGGGAGGCCTGGGACGTGGTCGACCGCCCCGACGATCGGGGGCGCGTCGCAACCGGGGCCCACGCGGGGCGGACCCTCCACGAGCTCTGGATCGAGCAACGCGAGGAGCTCTTCGGGGCTGGCCTGGAGCATGCCGGGCCGGACTTCCCGCTCCTCCTCAAGATCCTGGACGCGCGGCGCCACCTCTCGGTTCAGGTGCACCCGCCGGCGTCGGCCGTCGCTGAGCTCGGCGGTGAGGCCAAGACCGAGATGTGGTACGTGCTCGCTGCGGACCCTGGTGCGAAGCTCTTCGTCGGGGTCAAGGAGGGCGTGAACCGCGAGGTCTTCGAGAGGGCGGTCGCGGAGGGTCGCACCGAGGAGACGCTCCACGTACTGGAGCCGAAGGCGGGGGAGTTCCTCTTCATTCCGAGCGGCCGGCTTCACGCGATCGGCGCGGGGTTGCTGCTCTTCGAGATGCAGCAGAACAGCGACACGGTCTACCGCGTCTTCGACTGGAACCGCTTGGGCCTCAGCGGGGCCCCGCGTGAGCTCCACACGGACCAGGCCCTCCGGTGTATCGACTTCGACGATGTGGAGCCATCCATGGGCGAGGCGCAGGGCGAGCGACTCGTGAGCTGCGAGCACTTTCGGGTCGAGCGCTGGGAGATCGAGCCAGGCACAGCCCGCGGCGGCGGCGAGGCCCGCTTTGCGCTCTACACCGTGGTGGAGGGCGTCGTGGACTGCGGCCAGTCCACCTTCGGGCCAGGCCGCTCCTTCCTGCTCCCCGTGGGCGGCGTCTCGCTCGAGGCCCCCGCCAGATCGGTGGTCCTCCGGACCACGCTCGCCTGAGCGGGGGTTCCGCGGGCAAGGCGCACAAGGTCCGCGCCAATCTGACCACCCGGCGCGCCCGAAGAGCGGCTCGGACCGCGCCGATCAGGCCTGGTTGCGCTGGCAGCGAGCGAGGTCGAGCGCCTCGGGCGAGGTCGGTTCGGACCACGGTGGCCGGGGCTTGGAGTCGGGCTTGTAGCCAGGCTTGGAGCCAGGCTTCTGGCCGGGCCAGAAGACCAGTCGCAACCGCTTCGCGGCGACCCATCCGAGCGCCGCTGCGAGCAGCGCGAAGGCCACGACAAGGGACCAGGAGACGAGGGGCCTGTGCTGAGACTCGCCCGCCCAGGTGACAAGGCCCCCCACGACGCCGAGTCCGCCGAAGACAAAGCTGCCGAACGCGAGGAGCTCCGCCCAAATCAGCTGAATGATCCGCTGCTGCATGGGCGAGGTATCGGATCTTGCCGGGCAGCACCTGTAATCCCCTGGGGCGGAACCGGCGCTCGCGGCCGGCCTCAGCGCGCGGGGCTCCGACTCGGTGGGAGGAGCCGATCCTCGTCGTGGACGCCGGGTCCGCAGTGCCTCCACTTCAGGATGTGGATCCCGAGGCGGCCGTCGGCGACGCCGTCGATCTCCCCCATGGCAGGCCTGACGTCATCTCGCCTCAGCGTGCCGTGCCCGTCGGGCTTGGCCGTGACGCTGGTGAGGGACCGAGCCGTGAAGCCCAGGCCCTGTTCGAGCTCGGTGACGCGCTCGGTTCTTCCACCGCGAGTGATCGACGGGGCTTGGCAGGGGCGATTCGCGCGGCAGCCGCGCTGGCTTGCGGGGCTGCAGGGTCTGGGGTCACGCGTACGGCGTGAAGCCGGCCTTGCCGAGCTGGTCGAGCGCCTCGTCGAGCCGATCTCCGGGGACGAGGACGTAGTCGGTGTCAAAGGTCGAGAGGGCGAAGACGCTGATCCCCGCCTCCGCGAGGGTGGCGGTGATCTGGGCGAGGAGTCCGACGATGGTGAAGTCCAGGGGCCCCTCGACCTCGAGCGCTCCCCAGTCGCCGCTGACCTCGCCCCACGCGGCCCGCTCGGGGCGCTGTCGACAGACGATGCTGAGCTCCGCCTCGGTCCGCCCGATCCAGACCATGGGTTCGTCCGCGAGACCCTCGGGAAGCGGGTCGTTGGGGGGCAGGCGGTGGATACTCCACGCGCCGTTGAGGCGGCGGATGCGGGGTCGACGGTCCATGTTCAGGGCTCCTCTCCGCCCAGAGGCCCCGCATGGAGAGGCCGCGGGAGGAGGCGTCGCGCCGCAGCGAGGCAGGGTCAGGACCCCACCTCGCTGCGGCGATTCCGGGCTAGCTCAGTTGGAGTCGCCTTTGGCCTTCGCCGCCTTGCGGGTCGCGACCCACGCGTACCCGTCCGACTCGGGGGAGCTCTTGACGTCGCCCTTGAGGCTCCCGTCGCCCTGGAGCTTCCCGGTCGCGGTGAGCGTGCCGTAGCTGTCCGAGTCGTACTGGAATGTCAGCGTCTTCTTGTCCGCGTCCCACTTGCCCTTCTCGAGCTTGCGCCGATCGTCGCCCATGACCATGGTGCCCGTCACGCCGCCCTCGCTGTCCATCGCGAGGACGAGGCCGAACTCGAGGCCGGGGGTGGTGAACTCGGCGCTCCAGTCGCCGGCGATGGGGGAGTCACCGCTGGCCTTCTCGGTGTCCTTGGACTCCTCTGCCTTCTTCTCCGCCCCCGCCTTGGCGCCCTCTTCGGTCTTCTCTTCCGTGGCTTCCTTCGGGGCCTCTTCCGGGGGCGGCTCTGGGATGTAGCGCGGCAGGAGGGTGTCGGCCATGGCCAGGCTGTAGGCCGTCACGGCAGAGCAGGTGGCGGACTGGACCAGGTACTCCTCGATGGCGTACTCGAGGGTGTCGCGCTGGGTGTGCCAGGAGAAGCGGTAGCCCATACCCTCGAGGCCGGGCCGGTTCTTCTCGGTCCAGAAGAAGCCGGGCACGCCCTTGCGGTTGAAGGACGCGTGGTCGGAGCTGCCGCCGCGGGGCATCTTGTCCCGGATCTCGAGGTCGACGGGGAGCTCGGGGAACGCCGCGTTCACCGGCGCGACGGCCGCGGAGAGCATGGGCTCCATGCTCTCGATGCAGAAGAGGCCGCCCTGGTAGTAGGTGCCGCCGTCGTCCACGAAGCAGGCGGAGATCCCGTCGAGCTCCTCGTCGCTGAGGCTCTCTACGTAGCCGCGGCTGCCGAGCAGCCCCTGCTCCTCACCGGACCAGAGGCAGAAGCGGATGGTGCGTCGGGGCTGGACGCCCGCGGCCATCAAGATGCGGGCCGTCTCGAGGGTCACGGACGAGCCCGTGCCGTTGTCCTGGGTGCCCTGGGATCCCGGACCGTTCCACGAGTCGAGGTGGGCGGAGATGATCACGACCTCGTCGGGGAACTCCGAACCGCGGATCTCGGCGATGGTGTTGAAGACGCCGAAGGGGCCCTCGGTGAAGTAGTGCCTGAGGTCGGCCTCGATCTCGACCTCCTCCCCGTCAGAGAGGCGCGAGTTGATGGCGTCGTAGTCCTGACGTCGGATGGTGATCTCGACGTCGGTGGGAAGGGTCTCCATGGTCAGCTCCCGCCAGCCGCGGACCCCGCCGGTGGTGATCTCGTCCCGCGAGCTGCCGGTCAGCTTGCCGAGGAAGGTGAACTCCTCGAGGGCCTCCCTGACCACGCGGCGCTCCTCGCGCTCGGCCTTGGCGGCGTCGCGGTCGCGGTTGCGACGACGGCGGCTCTCCTTGGACAGGAGCCAGGCGCCCTCAAGCTGGTCGCGGACGGCCTCGAGCTCCTCCATGGTCTTGGGCTCCTTCACGACCCGGCCGCGGACGGGGCCGTCGGTGCCGGCGCCCCAGGCGCGGGTGGTGAACTCGATCTCACGCTCGACGGGGCCGACCATCTTGACGCTGCTCGGACCGCGGTCGAAGCGGACGGGGACCTCGCCCCAGCGCTGCAGCCGGGCGCCCGTCAGGCCCAGCTCCGTGAAGCGGTCACGGGACCACACGTTGGCGCGCTCGAGGGCAGAGGAGCCGGTGAGGCGCGGTCCGATCTCCTCGCTGATGTAGGTCAGGGTCTCCCAGACCTCGGAGTTGTTCTTCCCCTCGTCGATGATCGCGGCGATCACCTCCTCCATGGGGGCGACGTCGTCAGGAGAAGGATCGGTGGACGCGTCCTGGGCGCTGGCGCTGGCGGCCGCGCAGAGCAGGATCGGAACGAGGACGGTCCGGGGGGAAAGGAGCGAGAGCGACATCAGTGCTGGGGGGTGTAGGAGCTGGCCCTTCGGGGGACCTCGACCGGTCGGGTGAGGCCCGAGGGCGTGCTCTGCATCGTAGCCGGGGCGGCCCAACCTCGCCGGAGCCTTGCGCTTCCTGTACAGGCGGTGGGTGCCGACCTGGCGAGGGCCGTGTCAAGTCCAGCGTGGCGCGCTGGGTCCAGAGCAGGGGCTGGAGCCGCCGGGTAGGATCACCGCGTGCTCCCTGCCCTCTCCAGCTGGTTCCTGATCGTGTCGCGGTCGTTGCGAGAGCACCTGCTCTCCACGTCCATCACGGTGGGCGCTGGCGCGCTGGCGAGCGGGCTGGTCATGGCCGTCTTCGCGATCCACGCGGCGACCTCCGACGCATTCTCGGGGTCCAGCTCGGCCTATGACGCGATCCTCGGGCCGCCGGGGGGACAGGGCCAGCTGGTGCTCAACTCGCTGTTCCATCTGGACGCCTCGCAGGGGAACCTCCCCTGGTCGATGTACGAGGCCATCGCCGCGGACCCCGGGGTGGAGCGCGCGGTGCCCTACGCCCTCGGAGACAACTTCCGTGGCTTCCGGATCATCGGCACGACCCTGGACGCCTTCGTCGGGCGTGAGCCGGTGAGCCCAGGCGAGTGGTTTGACCCGGCCAAGGGCCAGGCGGTCGTCGGCGCGGCGGTCGCGCGGGAGACCGGGCTGGTGCGCGGGAGCGTCTTCCAGCCCAGCCACGGGCTGACGTTCGACCCCGAGGATCCGCGCACCCACTCCCGGTGGTTCGTGGTCACGGCGGTCATGGCGCCCACGGGCTCCCCTGACGACCGTGCGATCTTCATCCCGATCGAGGCGATCTACCGCATGGACGGCCACGAGCTGCGCGGCTCGGGTGAGGCCGTCGACGCGGAGGACTTCCGCGAGCTCGAGATCCCTGACGAGCACAAGGAGGTCTCGGCCGTGCTCCTCCGGTTTCGGCGCGGCGGCGTCAATCCGGGGCTGCGGCTCAACTATCAGATCAATCAGGCCGGAGACCAGGCCACCCTCGCGTGGCCCATCGCCCAGGTGCTCGCTGACCTCTATCGCAAGCTCTTCTGGGCGATCGAGGTCCTCCGGATCGTCGCGGTGATGGTGGTGGTCGTCGCGGGCGGGGCGCTCCTGGCGAGCCTGTACAACACGATGAACGAGCGGCGCAGGGAGCTGGCGATCCTCCGGAGCCTCGGCGCCAGCCGCGCGACGATCTTCAGCGTGATCGTGGGGGAGGCGGCGACCATCGCGCTCCTGGGGGCTCTGCTGGGGTTCCTGGTGGAGCGAGCGATCCTCTCCCGGGTGAGCGAGACGCTGCTCTCCACCACGGGAGTCCTCCTGTCGGCGGGCACCGCGGGCGGTGCGCACCTGTGGACGCCCCTTGGAATGCTCGCGGTGGGCGTCGTGGCGGGGGTCGTGCCGGCGCTGAAGGCGTACGCTGTGGACCCGTGCCAGACCCTGGCCCGTGGATCATGAAGTCCCGCACCCTCTCCATGTTGCTCCTCCTGCTGGCGTCCTGTCAGGGAGAGGAGTTACCCCCGGGCGGCGTCCAGGAGCTGACCTACGACGGCGGCGCCCTGGACGGCTCCGACGACGCGCAGCCCTCCGATGCGTTGATCGCCCAGGGGATCTCGGCCCAGGGATCTTCCGGGCTGACTCCTTCCGGGCTGACTCCTTCCGGGCAGGAGACGGCTGAGGCGGATAGGGAGCACGACCCGGAGCGTCAGGCGGAGCGTCAGGCGGAGCTCGAGGCGCAGGCGGCGGCGTACGAGACCATGCCCATCGACGACCTCCTCGCCTCCATGGGGCTGGCGCGCGATGAGGAGACGCAGATGATGGACTTGCCGGACGAGACCATCCGCCAGCTCGCCATCGCGCGGCTCTGGCGCGAGGCGGCGCGGCCCGATGACGGCGGCGCTCCTCGGAGGCGCGAGGACGGCCACCTCGAGGTGCGCTTCAGGCACCTGGCCCTCGACGACCTCGATGACGAGGCCTACGAGGGCGTCATGGACGACCTCATGCGCGGGGAGAAGCGCTTCCCCGGCGCGGTCGCAGCGCTCGACGGGGAGCAGGTCGAGATCGTCGGCTACATGATCCCTGAGGAGTGGCAGCGCCGCGAGGTGACCGAGTTCATGCTCGTCCGTGATCTCCTGGCATGCTGCTTTGGCGGCGCTCCCCAGCCGGATGAGTGGATCCACGTCTCCATGAAGGCGGGCAGCGGTTCCCCGTATTTTCCCTTCGTCGCGGTGAGCGTGAAGGGAACGCTCCGGATCGAGGGAATTGACGACGGAGCGGGATACGCCGCCGGTTGCTTCCGTCTCGACGGGACGGCGACCGAGGAGCTCTGAGCGAGCGCTCGCTCGGCCCCACGTAAGGGTCGTATCAGAGCTGGTCAGTTCGGGGGTCGATCGCGGCGTCACGCCCCGGAATCGTGGGCGGGGACTATGCTCGAACGACCGGCGACGCGCGGACTCTACTCGCGCTCGACGGGCCTACCTTTCGCCCCACCTCGCTCCGGCCGTAGCTGGAGAGGACTCTCCCATGCGACGATATTTTCGCCTCCCGGACTCTCGCCTCCCGGCCCTCTTCCTGACGCTGCTCGCGTGCTCGTTGGTCCCCGTTGCTGCGGCCTCGCAGGACGAGCTTGGACGCCGCTCCCTGGAGCATGAAGACTATGAGCGATGGAGCTCGGTCCGGAGCTCCGGGCTGTCGCCGGATGGAGTCTGGGTCGCCTTCACCACTCGGCCCGCAGAGGGCGACGGAACGCTGACGATCCGCAAGGTCGCGACCCAGGAGCAGTTCACCGTCGAGCGCGGGACGTCGGCGAGCTTCACTCGGGACAGCAGGTATGCGATCTACCTCGTGCGCCCGGCGAAGAAGGACGGCGAAGAGAGCGGCCGCGGCGGGGGCGCCTCCAGCCTCGAGATCCTGGATCTCGAGACCGAGCGGACCGTGAGCCTGCCGGATGTGCGCTCATTCCGTCTTCCGGAGGAGGCGTCTGGCTGGGTGGCCTACACGCCCTCGGGTGGAGGGGATGACGGGGCGGCGCGCAAGGGCGCCTCGGAGATGAGCGAGACCTACAGCATCGCAGGCGGCGCGCTGGGTCCCGCCGGTGCGGCGCCTGCGGCCAAGCCCGAGGCCAGCGAGGAGGCCGCGGAGCCGAGCGTTGAGGGAGCATCCGCGGGGGCGTCAGAGCAGCCCTCGAGGAAGCCATCGAAGAAGGGAGCCAAGAAGAAGGACGCGCGCACGAAGAAGAACGGCAGCGTCCTCGTGCTCAGGGACCTCGCGACGGGCATGGAGCAGCGGATTCCCGATGTCACCTCCCAGAGCTTCAGCAAGTACGGCCGGTGGCTGGTCTACGCGACCTCGGCTACCGACGCAGAAGACGACGGCGTCTTCGCCATGGAGCTCTCCACGGGCGTGATCACGCCCCTGATCTCGGGGCGCGGGGCCTATCGGTCCATCGCTATCAGTGAGGACGAGAAGCGGGTGGCGTTCCTTTCTGACCGTGACGACTACGGGCCCGAGAAGCCGAGCATGTCGCTCTACCACTGGGCGGAGGGCGACGACTCGGCGGCCAAGATCGCGGGGGAGGAGACCGAGGGCATCCCCGAGGGGTGGTGGGTCGCCGCCTCGGGCCCGCGCTTCACCGAGGACGGCCGACGCCTCCTCTTCAACACGCAGCCCCGTCCCGAGGACGCGGGCAAGACCAAGGCGCAGCTGGACAAGGAGAAGAAGGCCAAGGCCAAGGATCCGGTCGTCAAGCTCGACATCTGGCACTGGAAGGACGACGCCCTCCAGCCCCGCCAGCTGCTCCAGGCGGAGCAGGAGCGCCGACGGAGCTACCAGGCCCTCTTCGACATCGAGGCGGGCCGGGTCGTCCAGCTGGCGACCAAGGAGATGCCCTCCGTGCGGGTGGATGCTCGCTCGTCCAGCGACCTGGCCGTCGGGACCTCGTCCGCCAAGTACGCGGTGTCGGAGTCGTGGGAGTCGCCTGGCTTCAGCGACTCGTATGTGGTGGACCTCAAGACCGGCGACGCGCGCATGGTCCTCGAGCGAGTCCGGGGGACGGCGAGGATGTCGCCCGCCGGCAGGTTCCTCACCTGGTGGGACCCGGACCAGCGCAAGATGTTCGCGATGCCGACCGCGGGCGGCGACACGGTGGACCTCTCGGAGGGGATCCCCACCTCTCTCGCCAACGAGCTCCACGACACCCCGGCGCCGCCGCGCTCCTACCGCACCGCTGGCTGGCTGGACGAGGACGCGGCGCTGCTGGTCTATGACCGCTTCGACATCTGGCAGGTGGACCCCACCGGCGCCGAGGCGGCGCGCTGCCTCACGGGTGAGCGCGGCCGCGCGGAGCGGCTCCGCTACCGCTACCAGTCGCTCGACCGCGAGGCCCGCTCCATCGACCCCGCTGAGCCCATGCTGCTGACGGTGTTCGACGAGGGGACGAAGGCCTCCGGCGTGGCGCGGCTGGATCCGGCGACCGGTGAGATCACCACGCTCCTCATGCTCGACGAGCGGATCGGCGCGCCGGTCAAGGCGAAGGACGCAGACACTCTGGTGATGACGCGTCAGACCTTCCGGCGCTACCCGGACCTGTGGGCGACCACCACCGCCTTCGAGAGCCTCAAGCGCCTCAGCTGGGCGAATCCCCAGCAGCGTGAGTACCTCTGGGGGACGTCCGAGCTCGTGCACTACGAGACCACCAATGGCGTCCCGCTGGACGGCATCCTCTACAAGCCGGACAACTTCGACCCGACGCGCAAGTACCCCATGATGGTGTACTTCTACGAGCGCAACTCGGACAACCTGCACCGCTACGTCACCCCGTCAGCGGGCAGCTCGTCGATCAACTACGCGTTCTACGTCAGCCGCGGCTACGTCCTGTTCGTCCCCGATATCCCCTACACCACCGGGGAGCCGGGGATCAGCTGCGCCAACGCGGTCCTGCCCGGCGTGCAGTCCATCGTGGACATGGGCTTCGTTGACCCCGATCGGATCGGCGTCCAGGGCCACAGCTGGGGCGGCTATCAGATCGCCTACCTGGTGACCATGAGCAACGTCTTCGCCTGCGCGGAGTCCGGGGCGCCGGTCAGCAACATGACCAGCGCCTACGGCGGGATCCGCTGGGCCAGCGGCATGAGCCGGATGTTCCAGTACGAGAAGACCCAGAGCCGAATCGGCGGCACCCTCTGGGAGGCGCGCGACCTGTACCTGAAGAACTCGCCGGTCTTCTACGCCGACAAGATCGAGACGCCGCTCCTGATCCTCCACAACGACGAGGACGGGGCGGTCCCGTGGTACCAGGGGATCGAGCTCTTCGTGGCCATGCGCCGCCTCGGCAAGCCCGCTTGGATGCTGAACTACAACGGTGAGGCCCACGGGCTCCGCCGCAAGGAGAACCGGGTCGACTTCGCCCGGCGCATGCAGCAGTTCTT
>CAJQPT010000273.1 GCA_905480285.1 uncultured bacterium | reverse complement strand
GTGCGCCGCAAGGCGTCGGGCCGTGGGCGTCGCGGCACCCCGAGCGGGTCGAATTTTCCGGGAGGCTGGCGCCCCGAAGGAGCCGGTGAACCCGGTTCGGATGGTGGGAGAGGTGGGGTGAATCGCTACCCTGTTCGCGATGGCACAGAGCGCTGATACGGTCAAGCTCACCAAGGAGTTGCGCCTGCTCGATGTGTACGCCCTGGCGACCGGGGCGACGCTCTCGGCGGGGCTCTTTCTGCTCCCGGGCATCGCGGCAGGCCAGGCCGGCGCCGCGATCACCCTCTGCTATCTGATCGCGGCGATCCCGCTGGTCCCCGCGGTCCTCTGCAAGGTCGAGCTTGCGACGGCCATGCCGAAGGCCGGCGGAACCTACTACTTCCTGGACCGCAGCCTCGGGCCTCTGGCAGGCACGGTGGGGGGGATCGGGACCTGGCTGGCGCTGATCCTCAAGACGTCGTTCGCCCTCGTGGGCCTGGGCGCGTACGTCTCGCTCTATCTCGAGCCGAGCCCGCTGCTGACCAAGTCCATCGCGGTGGGCTTCGCGCTGCTCTTCGCCGTCGTCAACGTCCTCGGCGCCAAGAAGACCGCCGTGTTCCAGCGGCTCCTCGTCGGGGGGCTGATGCTCATCCTCACGATCTTCTCGGTGCTGGGGCTGCCCGAGATCGACCCCACCGCCTTCAGCGGCTTCTTCGACTCGGGTCCGGACGCGATCATCGCCACGGCGGGCACGGTCTACATCTCGTACGTGGGAGTCACCAAGGTCATCAGCGTCGCCGAGGAGATCAAGGACCCGGAGCGGACCCTCCCCCGGGCCGTCTTCCTCTCAATGCTCACCGCGGTGGTGATCTACCTGGTGACCACGTCGGTCATGGTCGGCGTGGTCCCCATGGCGGAGCTCAGCGGCAGCGAGACGCCCATGGCCCAGGCCGCGGAGGCCATCGCGGGCAAGCTGGGCATGGCGGTGATCACGCTCGCCGCCGTCCTCGCGTTCTTCTCCGTGGCCAACGCGGGGATCCTCAGCGCGTCTCGCTATCCGATGGCGATGGCGGGCGACAGCTTGCTTCCCCCCGGGCTCGCGCGGCTCGGTGGTCGCGGCACCCCGACGCGCTCGATCGCGCTCAGCGTCGGGGTCGTGATCGCGATCGTGCTGTTCCTCGACCCCTTGGGCATCGCGAAGCTCGCCAGCTCCTTTCAGCTCTTCATCTTCGCTCTCGAGTGCCTCGCCGTCATCGTGATGCGTGAGAGCGGCCTCAGCTCCTACGATCCGGGCTTCCGGACCCCGCTCTATCCCTGGCTCCCGCTCTTCGGGATCTTCGCGCCGTTCTTTCTCATCGCGGCCATGGGGCTCATGCCGACCCTCTTCAGCCTGGCGCTGGTGGCCGGCGGCATCGCGTGGTACTGGACCTATGCCAAGGGACGTGTGGAGCGCCGCGGCGCCGTGTTTCACGTCTTCGCGCGGCTCGGAGAGCAGCGCCATGAGGATCTGGACTCCGAGCTGCGAGGGATCCTCAAGCAGAAGGGGCTCAGGGATGACGACCCCTTCGACGAGGTGGTGGTCACCGCCTCCGTGGTCGATCTCGGAGCCGACGAGGAATTCGAACGGCTCGTGGGTCGCGCGGCCAGCGCGCTGCACGCGAAGACCGGGACCGAGGCGCAGACGTTCGTGGACGGGTTCACCGAGGGGACGAAGACCGGCGCGACCCCTGTGTCCAAGGGCGTCGCGTTGCCTCACATGCACCTGGAGGGGCTTGAGCGCCCGTTCCTGGTGCTCGGCAGGAGCAGCGTGGGGCTGACGATCGAAGGCGGGGACGTCTTCGGCCAGCAGACCACCACCGACGGGGTCCACGCGGTGTTCTTCCTGGTCAGCCCCGCTGGGGACCCGAGCCAGCACCTGCGCATGCTCGCGCAGCTGGCGAGTCGGATCGACGAGGATCGCTTCATCGAGGAGTGGTTGGGCGCGACCAACGAGGTGCAGCTGCGGGAGATCTTCCTGCGGAACGAGCGCTACATCTCCATCGAGTTGAACCCCGGGGGCCCTGCGGAGGCGCTCGCAGGCCTCCGCGTCCGTGATCTCGACCTCCCCGAGGAGTGCCTCATGGTCGCGGTCCGCCGCGCTGGCCGGACCCTGGTACCGCGGGGAGAGACGGTGCTGCTGAGCGGTGACCGGCTCCTGGTCATCGGAGAGCCCGGGCCGATCAGCGAGCTCTACGCCCGCTTCGGCGAGTCGCGCGCGGTCTGAAGCGGCGCCGCCTTTCCGGCGGCAGGCGGCTCATGTCCGGCGGCTCATGTCCGCCGGCTGACGGCTCACAGGTCGAAGTGGGGCATCGTCTCCCGCTGGAGCCAGTTCTCAGGCGCCCATGCCGCGCCCGCCTCGTGGGCGTGGAGGGTCACGGCGACCCGGGAGCGCTCGCTGCGATTGGCGTCGGATCGGTGGGGCATGAGGTCGTGGAAGACCACCATCGAGCCCGCGCGGACCTCGAGGGGCACGGCCTCCTGGGGCCAGGGCGTGGAGTCCAGGTCGTGCAGCGCTCCGCTCCTGGCGTCCCAGTCCACCTCGAAGCGTTCCCGGAGCGGCCCCCGGTGGGAGCCAGGCGCCATCCACAGGCAGCCGTTGGTCCGGTCCGCGTCCTCGAGGGCGACCCACAGGCCCACCACGCGCTGGGGCTCGGTCAGGAGGTAGCTGGCGTCCTGATGCCACCGCACCTCGCCGCCGATCCCCGCTGGCTTGAAGATCACCATGCTCTGCACGAGCCGCGGGCGCTCGAGGCCGCCCAGGGCGAAGGCGCTCCTCACGGCCTCGCTCCTCGCGAGCGCTTCGAACCGGGGGTCGAGGTCGTGGAGCGCGTGCCCGATCTTGTTGAGGCAGCGGTCACGTGGCTCTCTGAGGGAACCGTCTTCATCGAGGGCCTCCGCCTCGAGGAAGGCCTGGATCCCCCTGGCCGAGGCGAAGAACGTCTCCTCGCGGCCGGCGTCCCGATCGTCTGTTCGGAACACGGCCTGATCCGCCTCGGGGTCATGGGCTGCCGCGTGCTCCGCGATGGCGCCCCTGAGCGCCTCCAGGGTCGCGCTCTCGATCGCGTCTTCCAGGATGACGAAGCCATCCCGTTCGAAGCGCGCCTTCAAGTCCTCGGGAAGAGCCGTCATGGGCGCCACTCTACGTCGCCATGGCGCCGGAGCCGCCGCCGTCCGCCCGGGAGTCGCGGTCCCGGGTCTCGCTGCCGCGTGCCGCCTCAGGCGCCGGCCGATCTGGTCGAGAGGTCGAGCTCTCGGTCCAGCCACTCCCGGGCGACGGTCCACTCCAGCTCGGCGAGGCCGACCGGCCGCTGGATCGCACGGGCCGCCTCGTCCACGCTCTGGTCGAGCACCAGGCAGAGGATCGCCAGCAAGGCGTCTTTCCCCTGGAGCTGCCCCATGCGCCGCAGGGCGTCGCCGAGCTCCGGGGAGCTCACCTTCAATCGCTCGGCCCCGGGTTCAAGCGGCGGGAGCAGGATGGCCGGCGCGAAGGCGGAGGTCTGGGCTCCCGTCGTACCGAGCAGCTCCTCGATGGCGCGGGCGATTCCGCCCAGGAGCTCGGCCCGGAGCTCGTCGGCGGCGGGATCATGGAAGATATCCCGGGAGAGGCCCTCGGCGGCGGCGACGAGGTCGATGCCAGCCGAGCCAGAGCCAGCCGAGCCAGAGCTCGCGCCAGCCGAGCCGACTCGCTCGATGGGGGCGGCGTCCTGATCCCTCTCCAGTCGCCCTGACTCCGCGGAGAGCCTGCGCTTGACGACGCCGGTCAGCTCTTGTCGTGAGCGCGGGTCGCCAGCAGCGCTGCGGCGCAGCAGCTCATAGGTCTGGAGTCGGTCGGGTGCGGACATGGCAGGAGGTGCGTTGGATCGCGTCACGCACCCTCAACACAAGGCTCGCCCGAAGGCCAACGGGACGCAACTGCGGGAACTACGGCGGAGGCATCGGGGAGATCCCTGGATGACTTGCACAGGGGCGCCGGTTCGTGCATCGCGCAGCGACACGTTGGCGAATTCCCCTACATGACGACGGATCTCCAACAGTTGCTCCCGGAGGAGCTTGGCCAGCGTTGCCTCGGTCCCGATGTGACGCCCCGGGTCGATGGCGAGGTTGTCCTGCTCTGGATCCGATCGGCCATGAGGGCGGCCTCCAACCCAGCGCTCGAGGCGGCGTGCGCCGTCGCCAACGGGCTGGGCCTGCCGCTGCTCGTCTATCAGGGGCTCGACGATCGGCACCCCTTCGCCTCGGACCGGCTTTGGACGTTCGTCCTGGAGGGTGCCCGGGACCTCGCTGCGGACCTGGACGCCCGCGGCATCGAGTACGCGTTCCACCTCCGCCGGCCGGGCCATGAGCAGCCTGCGCTGCGTCAGCTCGCCAGCCGAGCCGCGGTCGTTCTCTGCGACGCCGCGCCGGTCGCCCCCCTCACCACCTGGACCGCTGCGCTGGCCAGCGCAACAAAGACGCCAGTGGTGGAAGTGGACGCCTCTTGCGTCGTCCCGTTGACCGCAACGGCCAGGGGCTACGAGCGGGCCTTCGCCTTCAAGAAGGCGACCAGGAAGGCCCGCAAGGCCTGGCTCGGGTGGGAGCCGGACGAGCAGCCCACCCCTGAGCGCTTCGCGGGGGACCTCGGCTTCGAGCCCCTGGACCTTTGCCTGGCGGACGGCGACGCGCTCCTGGCCGAGCTCGTCGCCGCCTGTGACGTGGACCACGGCATCGGGCCCGTGCCGCACACCGTCGGCGGCTCGCGTGCGGCGTCGGCGCGCTGGGAGGCCTTCCGGGATGAGCGTCTCGTCCGCTACGCCCGGGATCGCAACGACGCCCTCCGGCCGGGTGTCTCGAGGCTTTCGGCCTACTTCCACTTCGGCATGCTCTCACCCCTGACCGTCGCCCGGGAGTGCCTCGCGATCGGCGGCGCAGGGGCGGACAAGTTCCTGGATGAGCTGCTGGTCTGGCGAGAGGTGGCCTGGCACTTCTGCCACCACGCCGGCGTGGACCTCGACTCGCTCGCCGCGGTTCCGGAGTGGGCTCGGCTGACCCTCGACGAGCATCGCGCGGATCCGCGTCCGGGTGCCCGCTCCACGCTGGACCTCGCCGGGGCGCGCACCGGTGACGAACTCTGGGACGCGACGCAGCGATCGCTGCTGCGGCACGGCGAGCTGCATAACAACCTGCGGATGACCTGGGGCAAGGCGCTCATCCCGTGGTCTGCGTCTCCCGAGGCTGCGCTCGCCCGGCTCATCGACCTCAACCATCGCTATGCGCTCGACGGCAGGGACCCCTCCTCCTACGGCGGGCTCCTGTGGTGCCTCGGGCAATTCGATCGGCCATTTTCGCCGGCGGAGCCGATCACTGGCGAGCTCCGTGGCCGCTCCACGGAGGTGCACGCCTCGCGCCTGGATGTCGCGCGGTACGGGGCGCGCGCCTCGGCGCCGGCAGCGCAGAAGCGGAGCATCGCGGTCATCGGAGCCGGCCTCTGCGGGCTCGCCGCGGCTGAGGCCCTAGAGGCGGCGGGACACGAGGTGGTGGTGCTCGACAAGGGGCGTGGCGTGGGAGGGCGGACCTCGACCCGGCGCGCGGACCCGTTCGCCTTTGACCACGGCGCCCAGTACTTCACGGCGAGGGATCCGCGGTTCCGGCGGGTGGTGGACCTGTGGGTCGAGGAAGGCGTGGTCGAGCCCTGGGGGGGGAGGATCGCGGTGATCGACGCCCCGGGGGAGCCGCGGGCGCGCGCGGCGGGTGAGACCGACCTGCGGTTCGTCGGGGTCCCGGGGATGAACGCCATGGCACGGCGGACGGCGCGAGATCTTGACGTGCGCTGCGGGAGCCGCGTCACGGCCCTGGATCGCTCCGGCGGCGACTGGAGCGTGGCCCTCGAGGACGGCCGAACCCTCGGCGGCTTCGACGTCGTGCTGGTGACGACGCCCCCCGCGCAGGCGGCGCCGCTGCTGGACGAGTCGCCGCGCCTCATGGACCTCGCGGCGTCCGTCGACATGGACCCTTGCGTGGCGATCATGGTGGCGTTCGACGCTCCCCTCGACGTGCCCTTTGACGGCGCCTTCGTGAATCAGGGGCCCCTGTCCTGGGTCTGCCGAAACAGCTCGAAGCCCGGCCGACCGGACGGGGAGGCGTGGGTCCTCCACGGGAGCCCCGACTGGTCCCGAGCGCACTTCGAGGCGGGCGAGGATGAGGTCGCCGACGCGTTGCTCTCGGCACTCGGCGCGGCTGCGGGCGTCGCCCTCCCCGCGGTGTTGCACCGCGACCGGATGCGGTGGCTCTTCAGCGCGGCCAACCCGGCCCGCTCGGACGGCGCTGCCCTGGACGCGGAGGCCGGGCTCGGCGTCGCGGGCGACTGGCTGAACGGCTCCAAGGTCCAGGGCGCGTGGCTCGCTGGCAGAGCGCTGGCAGGGCGGGTCCTCGGCTCGTTCTCGTCCGCCGAGGCGCGGGCTCCCTGGGGATGAGGGGCGACCTCGTCACGACCACCGAGGCTGGCCTCTGGTGTGAGGCGGGTGGATTCCACATCGACCCATGGCGTCCCGTGGATCGAGCCGTGGTGACCCACGCCCACGCGGACCACACGCGCCCCGGGTCAGGCCGGTACTTGACGGCCGCCTCAGGGGTCGAGCTCGTGCGGCTTCGGACCCACGCGGACGCCGTGGTGGACGGGCTCGAGTACGGGGAGCGCCTCCGGATCGGCGGCGTCGAGGTGAGCTTCCATCCCGCTGGCCACATCCTCGGCTCGGCCCAGATCCGGATCGAGCGCGCAGGAGAGGTCTGGGTGGTGGGCGGCGACTACAAGACAGGAAGCGATCCGACCTGCGCGGCCTTCGAGGCGGTGCCGTGCGATGTCTTCATCAGCGAGAGCACCTTCGGCCTCCCCGTCTTCCAGTGGCCCGACCCCGAGGATGTGGCGAGGGACGTGCGCGCCTGGTGGGAGGGAAACGCCGCCAGCGGTCGGACCAGCCTGCTGTGTGCCTACGCCCTCGGGAAGTCCCAGCGGCTCCTCGCGGCGCTCAACGACGCTCCCGGTCCGATCGCGGTCCACGGGGCCCTCGACAAGCTGCTCGGCCCCTACCGCGACCAGGGAATCGAACTCCCGCCGACCCGCTATGCCTCGGTGGATGTGGCCAAGGAGATCCGCGGCCACGGGCTGGTGATCGCGCCGCCGTCCGCCAACGGCACGCCTTGGATGCGGAAGTTCGGTGACGTCTCGACCGCGTTCGCCTCGGGCTGGATGACCCTGCGCGGGCCCAGGCGGCGGCGCGGCTTCGATCAGGGGTTCACGGTCTCTGATCACGCGGACTGGCGTGGTCTGCTCGGCGCGATCGAGGCCACCGGCGCGACGCGTGTCCTGGTGACGCACGGCTACGTGGATCCGCTGGTGCGGTACCTCTCCGAGGAGCGCGGGCTCCACGCGGAGCCGCTGGCCAGCCGCTTCGAGGGCGAGGGCGACGGGGCGGATGAGGTGAAGGTGCCGGGCTCCGACGCCGCCGCAGCCGCCGCAGCGGCGGTGTCCGGAGAGGTGGGCGGGACCGCTGAAGACGACCCGATGGAAGACGCGGCGGCAGACCCGATCGAAGATCCTGCGGAGGGGCCGGCATGAGGCGGTTTCATGGGCTGTACCGCGAGCTCGACGCCACCTCACGGACGTCGCGCAAGGAGTCCGCGCTGGTGGCGTATTTCGAGGCGGCTCCTGCGGCGGACGCGGCGTGGGCCGCGCACCTGTTGCTCGGGCGGCGGGGGCGGCGGACCGTCAACACGAGGCACCTGCGAGAGTGGGCCGCCGAGGAGAGCGGGCTTCCGCTCTGGCTGGTGGAGGAGAGCTACGACGCGGTGGGCGACCTGGCCGAGACGATCGCGCTGCTGGTCCCCGGCGGCGGACGCGGAAGTGGCAACGGTACAGAGGAGGCCGAGGTCGAGGGGCTGGGGGAGTTCATCGAGCAGCGCGTCTTCGGGCTCGCGGGGCTTGAGCCCGAGGCCCAGCGCACGCTGGTCCTGGGGACATGGGGGGCGCTGGACGCGGGCGAGCGCTTCCTCTTCCACAAGCTCATCTCTGGCGGCTTCCGTGTCGGTGTGGCGGGCGGGCTCGTGGCGCGGGCGTTGGCGAAGGTCGCGGGCGTGGACCGAGCCACGATGATGCATCGGCTAGCCGGGCGATGGGAGCCGACGGCAGAGGCGTGGGAGGCGCTCATGTCGGAGGATGAGGGGGGTGACCCCCTGCGGCCCTATCCCTTCTTCCTGGCCCACGCCGTCCCACCCGAGGTCGAGGACCTCGGCGCCGCAGCGGACTTCCAGGCCGAGTGGAAGTGGGACGGCATCCGCGCACAGGCTGTTCGCCGGGGCGCGGAGGCGGTCCTGTGGTCGCGCGGGGGCGACCTCGTGAACGGTGGGTTCCCCGAGATCGTCGGAGAGCTCGGGGAGCTGCCCTCGGGGACGGTGCTCGACGGCGAGCTGCTGGCCTGGGACCGAGACCGGCCCATGGGTTTCCACCAGCTGCAGCGGCGGATCCAGCGCAAGTCGGTGGGCAAGAAGCTCCGTGAGGAGGTCCCTGTTCGTCTCATGGCCTACGACCTCCTGGAGGAGGGTGGAGAGGATCTTCGTCAGCTCGGCACGTCGGAGCGGCGGCGCCGGCTGGAGGCCCTCGTGCGGCGAGCTTCGCTGCCGCGGATCGTCGTGGCAGAGGTGGTCGAGGCGAGCACCTGGGCGGCCCTGGCGGACGCCCGCGCGACGGCGAGGGAGCGAGGCGTGGAGGGGCTGATGCTCAAGCGCCTCGACGCCCCATACCGCGCCGGGCGCCCGCGGGGCGACTGGTGGAAGTGGAAGGTGGATCCGTTCACCCTCGACGTGGTGCTGGTCTACGCGCAGCGAGGGCACGGCCGGCGCGCCTCGCTCTACACGGACTACACCCTCGCGGTCTGGAGCGCTGGGGAGCTCGTCCCCGTGGCGAAGGCCTATTCGGGGCTGACGGACAAGGAGATCCGGCGCGTGGACGCCTTCGTCCGCCGCCACATCATTGACCGGTTTGGACCCGTGCGCGTGGTCGAGCCGGAGCTCGTCTTCGAGATCGCCTTCGAGGGGATCCAGCCCAGCACGCGGCACAAGGCCGGCCTCTCTCTCCGCTTCCCTCGCATCGTCCGGTGGCGTGAAGACAAGGCGGCCTCTGAGGCTGACACGCTGGAGTCGGTCCAGGCGCTGATGGGGGAGCCGTCGTGATCGAGCCCGTGGAGCGCTGGTTCGAGGGGCGCGGCTGGGCCCCGTTCCCGTTCCAGCGGGAGGTCTGGCGCCGCTACCTCGCGGGGGAGAGCGGGCTGGTGCACGTGGCCACCGGCTTCGGCAAGACCCTGGCCGCCTGGCTCGGGCCCGTGATCGAGGGTGCGGGGGCGCGCGGCGCGAGCACGGCCCCCGCAAGGAGGGCGGACGCGCCGCCGCTGGCGGTCCTGTGGATCACCCCCATGCGGGCCCTCGCCCAGGACCTCGTGAAGAACCTCCGCGAGGTGACGGGGGAGGTCGCGCCTGGGTGGTTGGTGGAGGGGCGCACAGGGGACACGAGCAGCACGGACCGAGGCCGCCAGGGGCGCCGCCTGCCGACCGCGCTGGTGACCACGCCGGAGTCCTTGTCGGTGCTGCTGAGCCGGGAGGACGCCGCGGAGCGCTTCGCCCACCTGCAGTGCGTGGTGGTTGACGAATGGCATGAGCTCTTCGGGACCAAGCGAGGGGTCCAGACGGAGCTGGGGCTGGCGCGGCTCCGGCGCCTCGCACCAGGCCTCCGCACCTGGGGCCTCTCGGCGACCCTCGGGAACCTGCCGGAGGCGATGGAGTCTCTTCTCGGCGCTGGTCCTGGTCTGGGCGGAGGCGTGCTGGTGGAGAGCGACCGGCGCCGGACGCTCGAGGTGCGGTCGGTGGTGCCCCGTGAGATCGAGTGCTTTCCGTGGTCCGGGCACATGGGGCTGCGTCTGCTCGACGAGGTCGCCGCGGCCCTGGACACGGCACAGACGGCGCTGGTCTTCACGAACACTCGGGCCCAGGCGGAGCGCTGGTACCAGGGGCTCTGCTACGCGCGCTATGACGAGCGAGACCGGATCGCCCTGCACCACGGCTCGCTCGACCGGGAGCAGCGGGCCGAGGTGGAGGCTGGGCTCGCCGACGGTCGCTATCGCGCCGTCGTGGCCACCTCCTCCCTGGACCTCGGCGTGGACTTCTCGCCGGTGGACCTCGTGGTGCAGGTGGGCAGCCCCAAGGGGGTCGCGCGCCTCGCCCAGCGCGCGGGCCGATCGGGGCACGCCCCGGGGCTGGGGAGCCGCCTCCTGTGCGTCCCGACCCACGCCCTCGAGCTGGTCGAGTTTGCCGCCGCCCGGGAGGCGCTTGAGCGAGGTGAGTCCGAGCCGCGGACCGCCCTCCAGCGTCCCCTCGACGTGCTCGCCCAGCACATCGTGACCGTGGCCGTGGGGGGCGGCTTCGATCCGGAAGAGCTCCTCCAGGAGGTGCGAACGACGCGCGCCTTCCGGGACCTCTCGGACAAGGAGTGGGCCTGGGCGCTCGACTTCACCCGCTTCGGGGGCGAGACCCTCGCCGGGTACGAGCGCTTCGCCCGGGTGGTCGAGGGCAAAGGGGGCAAGCTGGTCATCGCCTCCCGACGGATCGCGCGCGACCACCGGCTCAACATCGGCACCATCGTCGGCTACGGCAGCCTCGACGTGAAGTTCCGCGGTGGCCGTCGACTGGGGACCATCGAGGAGGTCTTCGTCTCCCGCCTCCGCCCCGGGGACGCGTTCACCTTCTCCGGGCGCTCCCTCGAGCTGGTCAAGGTCGAGGACGCCGCGGCGATCGTGAAGGTGGCCTCCAACCCGGCGACCCTGGTGCCGCGGTGGTTCGGCGGTCGCATGCCGCTCTCGAGCGAGCTGGCGCAGGCCGTGCGCCGGGCCATGTCGTCGGTGAAGGAGACCCTCAGTACAGGAGAGTCCTCCGGGGCTCCTGAGCTGGACGGAGTGGCGCCGCTCTTCGCACGCCAGGCCGCGGTGTCACGCATCCCCGAGCCAGACGAGCTGCTCATCGAGCGGGTGCGGACCCGGGATGGGGATCACGCCTTCCTGTTCCCGCTGGAGGGACGCCTCGTGCACGAGGGGCTCGCCGCGCTCCTGGCGTGGCGGGCGACGCGCGCGGCGAAGGTCACCGTGACCCAGTCGGTGAACGACTGGGGACTGGAGCTCGTCACGCGCACCCAGCTTCCGGTGGAGGACGACGAGTGGGCGGCGCTGCTCACGCCCGACGGGCTCCTGGAGGATCTGCTCGCTTGCCTCGATGGCTCGGGCCTCGCGCGGCGGCACTTCCGCGAGATCGCGCGGGTGGCCGGGCTGGTTCAGCAAGGGCTGCCCGGCGCGCGGAAGGGCCAGCGGCAGCTCCAGGCCTCCGCAGGGCTCGTCTTCGATGTCCTCACCGAGCACGACCCGGGGAACCTGTTGCTCGAGCAAGCGCGCCGCGAGGTCATGGAGCGCACCCTGGAGTTCTCCCGCCTGCGGGCAGGACTGGAGAAGCTGCGGGAGCGGCGAATCTGCGTCGAGCGGCCGGGAGCGCTCACGCCGCTGGGCTTCCCCCTCTGGGCGGAGCGCGTCCGGGAGCGCGTCTCCTCGGAGTCCTGGGAGGACCGGGTGAGGCAGATGGCGGATCAGCTGCAGGCGCGAGGCGTCGGCGGTGCGTCCGGCGTCCGCGGGGCGCGGGAGAGCACGGCGTGACCGACCTCGAGATCCAGCTGGGGGGGCGCGCGCTGGTGCTCTGCCCCGAGCGCGCCGCCTTCCGACCCGAGGAGAGGGAGCTGCTGCTGGCCGATGTCCATATCGGCAAGGCCGCGGCGTTCAGGCGGGCGGGGCGGCCCATGCCATCCGGGACGACCCGCCGTGAGCTGGAGCGCATCGACGCCCTGGTGTCCCGGCTGGGCGCGCGCCGACTGACGCTGCTGGGGGACCTCTTCCACGATGAGATCGAGCTCGAGAGCCCGACGGCTCGGACCTTCAGCGGTTGGCTCGCGGCGCAGCGGGAGGTCGAGGTGACCCTCGTGCGGGGCAATCACGATCGCCACGCCGCCGACCTCATCGAGCGGCTGGACCTCGTCTCCGTCGCGGAGCCACTGGCCTCTGGAGGGTTGATCTATCGACACCACCCGGGGGGGGAGGGGCCGTTCGTCGCGGGGCACGTCCACCCCGGGGTGCGGCTCGTGGACCGCGCGGACAGCGCTCGCCTCCCGGTCTTCTGGGCGCGGGCGGACGGCATGGTTCTTCCAGCCTTCGGAGAATTCACCGGACTCCAGATCATCCCCGTCTCGGCGACCGATCGGCTCTTCGCGGTGACGCCCACCGCCGTCCTCGAGGTCCCCCCCGCGCTCTGCCGCTAGGAATTCTGCCGCTAGGAATTCTGCCGCAAGGAGCTCTGCCGCTAGGGGCTCTGCGGCTAGTGGCTCTGCCGCTGGGGTACCTGCCCCTGGGTTCTCTGCCGCTGGGTTCTCTGCCGCTGGGTTCTCTGCCGCTGGGTTCTCTTCCGCTGGGTTCTCTGCCGCCAGGATCCCTACCGCCCGCCGACTCGCTCGACCGTGTCGAGGCGGTGAACGACGGGACCAATCTCTGCCGTCCACGCGGCGTAGCCCTCCGCGTTCAGGTGCAGCCGGTCCTTCACGAACCAGCTTGGGTCAGGCTGGCCTTCGGCGTCGAGCAGCGGACTCGCGGTGTCCACGAAGTGAAGATCGTCATCCAGCGAACAACGCTCGCGGATCATGCGGTTCGTCTCGAGCACGACGGCGAGGTGCTCGGCGCGGCTCGGTGTGGGGCTGATGGCGATGTAGACGAGGGGCGCGTCACACCCGAGCGCGCGGAACCTCGCCACAAGCTCATCGAAGCGGTCGGCGACCCACTCTGCGGTTCGGGGAGAGTCACCCTTGATGTCGTTGGTCCCGGTGAACGCCACGATCACCGTCGGGTCGTGTCGGGCGACGAGCCGATCCGCCCAGTAGATCGTGTCGAAGATCTTCGAGCCGCCGTAGCCCCGGTTGAGCACGGGCACCGGGGCCATGTCGTCCTCCAGGGTCGACCAGAGGCGAATGCTCGAGCTCCCTACAAAGACCACGGGGCGGTCCAGGTCCACCGCCTCCTGATCGAACGCCTCGAGGGCCGCAGACCACCGCGTGGGGTCCTCTCCCTCCGGGATCACGGGGGGGGGAGGAAGCGGGAGCGCCGGGCGAGCGCCGAACTGGCAGCTGGCGAGGGCTGCGACGGAGATGGCGGACCAGATCGCGCGCATCAGGCGTCCGGGAGACAGAGGCAGCTGGACGTCACCGGGCGGTCTGCGCCCTTCCAGGCCTCCTCGTACCGCGCCTCCGCCGCGGCGGCGGCGTCGAGCTTGCCCTGCGCGCGCAGGGAGCGGGAGAGCCCCTGGAGCGACCAGCCGTTCCCAGGCCACCGCTCTAGGTCCTCCAGGTAGACGGCCTCGGCGTCGGCCGGTCGGCCCGCCTTCAGGAGGACGGCGCCGAGGGTGTGGCGGGTGGGCTGGAGCCACTGGGGAGGCTCGCCGTAGCTGAGGGAGTCCTCGACCTCCACGGCCTGCTCGAGCGCGGCGATCGCGCGATCCCACTGGCCGCGCTGCAGTGCGATCTCGCCGCGGATGAAGTGGTCGCTGACCTCGAGGATCCGACGGGCCGCGTCAGAGCCAGACATCTTGTCCTCGGGGACCGCGTCGCGGGCGGTCTTGAAGCGCTCGTATTCAGCCTCCGCGTCATCGAACTCTTGCTTGGCCGCGAAGGCGATGGCCCGGTGTGCGCGCCAGATCGCCGTGGTGATCGGCAGGGCCTCGGGGGGCGCGGGCTCGGCGAGGATCGCGTCCCAGCGTCCGAAGCGCTTCTGCACGTCGTAGACCGAGCTCATCCAGAGGTCCACGAAGTCCGCGACCGCCGGGAGCATCTGCTCCGGTACGCCTGGGAGCATGGACCGCGCCGCCTCCATGGCTTCGGTCTCCTGGCCGACCATCATCGCTGAGTACGCGAGCATGTGCGCGTTGTGGACGATGTACATGTGCTGGATGCCCTGCTCGGGGGAGCGCTCCAGGTAGATGATGTCTCGGCGCATGGCCGCCCGGTTCTGGACGATCGACTTGTCCCAGTCGCCGGTCTGCACGTAGATGTGCGACGGCATGTGGTTCATGTGTCCCGAGACCGGGATCTGGTTACGCAGGCGGTCCGCCGCGGCGAGCGCTCGCTCTGGCTCGAGACTCGGCTCGATGGCGTGAATGTAGAGGTGGTTCGCGCCCGGGTTGTTCGGGTGCTTCTCCAGCACGGCCTCGAGAGAAGCGGTGATCTTGGCGGTGTCCGCCTCGGGCAAGCGGTCGATGGTGTAGAGCTGCCAGGGCCGCAGGACCATGAGCGACTCGCCGTACAGCGTCCCGACCTCGGGGTCGTCGGGGAACCGGGCGAGGAGCGCCTCCATGGCCGCGGCGTACGCCTCGTTGAGTGCCGTCCGATCCTCGGGCCAGGGGAACGTGTAGCGCGCGGCGAGCGCCTCGATCAGACCGCGCTCCACGGGGCTCGTGTGATCCACGCGGGCCTCGGCCTCCTTCAGCGCGGACCACGCGGCGCCCGAGCGTTCGTCGGTCATGACCGGATCGTTGTAGTTCGGCCCCTCGCAGATCGAGATGCCCCACCAGGCCATGGCGCAGTCCGGGTCGAGC
>CAJQPT010000272.1 GCA_905480285.1 uncultured bacterium | reverse complement strand
CAAGCTCATCGACCGCCCCCAGCGCGGCGGCGAAGGCGGCGGCGAGGGCCGCGGCGGCCGCGGCGGCCGCGGCGGAATGCGCGGGGGCGGCCCTCGCACGGGCCTCGGCGCCATCGCGGGCGGCGAGTGGTCCATCACCGCGACCTACACCGAGGAGACCGAGGAGTCCGGCGGGCTAGAGTGCGCGGTGATCTCCCTCGAGATGGAGGTCGAGGGCGCCATGGAGGCCCGACAGCGGGGCGGCCGGGGCGGCCGGGGCGGCCAGCTCCAGCGCCCCTCGTCCGAGCTGCTCCCGCAGGAGTCCACCTACACCGGCGAATTCGAGGGCACGCTGCTCTGGAGCATCGAGGAGGAGCGCCCCGTGGCGCTCCGCTTCGAAGGGTCCTACCAGGTCGACATGGAGATGGAGCGCGAGACCCAGCGCGGGCTCATGGAGATGAGCCGCTCCACCGAGACCACCCTCGAGATCAACGTCGACGTCGCTACCGGCAAGGCCGAGAGCGACGACTGATCCAAGTACACGAACAACGCAACAACTTTCCCTTCACAAGCCATGTCCAACAGCACCCCTCTCATCCTCCTGGGTAGCATCCTCGCGGGCGGCGCCAGCGCCGTCGGCGCGACGGTCCTGCTCGCCCCTGATCCGCAGTCCGAGGCGGTCCAGGCCGCCGCCGGCCCGGAAGTCCTCGCGGCCATTGACGATCTCAAGGCAACGGTCTCGAGCCTGAACGGCCGGATCGAGAAGCTCGAGACCACCGAGACGCTCGCCCCGATCGCCGCCCCTGGCCGGGTGGCCGCGACCCTCGACCGGAGCGAGATCGAGAGCGTCCTGCAGGAGATGCTCGGCTCCGTCGACAGCCCCGCCGCCGTCGCGAGCCCGTCTCTCGAGTCAGCCGTCGCCAACGTGATCGAGATGCGCGAGGAGCGCGAACAGCAGGAGCGAGAGCAGCGGCGGGCCGACGCCGAGGCCAAGCGCCTCGAGGACCGCCTCGCCAAGCTCCAGTCCGAGCTCGGCCTCGATCAGACCCAGCTCGACTCCATGCGCGACGTCTTCCAGGACCAGACCGCGAAGGTCGACGAGATGCGGCAGACCATGCGAGAAGCCAGGGACTCCGGGCTCGACATGGGCAGCATGCGCGAGATGTGGACCGGCCTGCGGGACGAGACCAACACGGCGATCCAGGGGATCCTCTCCCCCAGCCAGTACGAGCAGTACGAGGAGTCCAACTCCAACCAGCGCTGGGGCGGCCGAGGCGGGGACAACGGCGGTCGCGGCGGACGCGGCGGACGCTGAGGCTCCCGACGAGGCCCCGTATCACGGGAGGCGGCGGACCCAGGTCCGTCGCCTCCCGTCCGTTTATTCCGTGCAAGCTCCCGCACAGATCCACATTCGGCGGGGGATTGAGGGCCACCGGGTGCCCCCCACAGGCGAACATCCGGCTGAACCCCAGCACCACCACGCCCCATGACCCAGCCCTCCCTGCCCCTCCGGAGCACCCTCGCCGTCCTCTTCGCCCTGCCGCTTGCCATCGGCGTCGCCATGAGCGCCGGTGGCGACGACCGTGAGGACCGCTTCGCCCAGCTCCGGGAGGAGCTGCCCTCCCCCTCGACCTACCGCACCGCTTCGGGAGCTCCGGGGCATGAGTACTGGCAGCAGAAGGTCGACTATCGAATCCAGGTGGAGCTGGACGACGAGCAGCAGGCCCTCCGCGGCTCGGAGCGCATCCGATACCAGAACAACTCCCCCGACTCGCTGAGGTATCTCTGGCTGCAGGTGGAGCCCAACTTCTTCGCCCCCCAGTCCCACGCGGTCGCCACGACGCTGGCGCCCAACCTCGACGCGGGCATGACCTTCCAGGCCACGCGTGCGCTCATCGAGCGCAGGACCTTTGACGGCGGCGCGAAGATCTCCAACCTCGTGGACAGCGGCGGCGCCCCCCTCGAGTTCGCGCTCGTGGACACGACCATGCGCATCGACCTCCCCGAGCCCCTCCTCGCGGGTCAGTCCTTCGAGTTCTCCCTGGACTGGACGTACGCCATCAACGACCAGCGGAAGTTCGGCGGGCGATCCGGCTACGAGTACTTCGAGGACGACGACAACTACCTGTACGAGATGGCGCACTGGTTCCCGAGGATGTGCGCCTACACCGACTACACCGGCTGGCAGAACAAGGAGTTCCTCGGCCGCGGTGAGTTCGCGCTGGAGTTCGGAGACTACGTCGTCAGCATCACGGCCCCCGACGACCACGTGGTGGCCTCGACCGGGGTCCTCCAGAACCCGGACGAGGTCCTGCTGCCCGTCTGGCGGGAGCGCCTCGCCCTGGCGGAGACCTCGGAGACGCCCGTCCTCATCGTCACCCGCGACGAGGCGGAGGCCAACGAGGGCACGGCCCCCTCGGGCACCAAGACCTGGACCTTCGCCGCGGAGAACGTGCGTGACTTTGCCTGGGCCTCGTCACGAAAGTTCATCTGGGACGCGAAGCTCCACGAGATCGAGGGCGGCGACCCCGTCTGGGCCATGTCCTACTGGCCCAAGGAGGGCCACGAGCTCTGGGAGCCGTACTCCACGCACTCGGTCATCCACACCCTGAACGTCTACGGCAAGTACACGTTCCCCTACCCCTATCCCGTCGCCATCTCGGTCAACGGTCCGGTCGGCGGCATGGAGTACCCCATGATCTGCTTCAACGGACCCAGGCCCGCGAAGGACGGGACCTACACGGCGCGGTCCAAGTACGGGCTGATCTCCGTGATCATCCACGAGGTGGGCCACAACTGGTTCCCGATGATCGTCAACTCTGACGAGCGGCAGTGGACGTGGATGGACGAGGGCCTGAACACGTACGTCCAGTTCCTGGCCGAGTCCGAGTGGGAAGACGACTACCCCTCACGCCGGGGAGAGCCCGCGAAGATGACCGGCTACATGACCAGCGCCGCGCAGGTGCCGATCATGACGAACTCCGAGAGCATCCTGCAGTTCGGGAACAACGCCTACGGCAAGCCCGCGACGGCCCTCAACATCCTGCGCGAGACCATCGTGGGCCGGGAGCTGTTCGACTTCGCCTTCAAGGAGTACTCGCGCCGCTGGATGTTCAAGCGCCCCGAGCCGGCCGACCTCTTCCGGACCCTCGAGGACGCCAGCGGCGTCGACCTGGACTGGTTCTGGCGCGGATGGTTCTACTCCACGGACCACACCGACCTGGCCCTCATGGGGGTCACGCAGTATCGCGTTGACTCCGAGGACCCGGAGGCCGAGAAGGGCCGCCGCCGGGCCGAGCGGGAGGCCGAACCTACGACCCTGTCGGCCGCGCGGAACCGCGACCTGCCCAGGTACGTCTCGGACTTCCCCGAGCTGGTGGACTTCTACAACACGTACGACGAGCTGGACGTGACCGCCGCCGACGTCCGCAAGTACGAGAAGCTCCTCGAGTCCAGGGACGAGGCCCAGCAGGAGCTCCTCAAGTCTCAGCTGAGCTTCTTCGTCATCGAGGTCGCCAACGAGGGCGGCCTGGTGATGCCCGTGA
>CAJQPT010000271.1 GCA_905480285.1 uncultured bacterium | reverse complement strand
AGAGGAGCGGTAACCCCCGGGACCGCCGTGCGTACTTGTTCTTGGAAAGGCAGGTGAGTCTGGGAAGGCTCGCCGAAGGAGCAGTAAGGAGCTCTGTTGCGGGACCGCAGTCTGTCGACTGTTGGTCCCGCGCTTTTTTTGGGCCCGCCCCTTCGCGGGTGGCCCCGCCTGCGCGGCGCCGGGCCCTCGACCAGCGCGGTGTGCTCGACCAGCGCTGTGCCGTCTACCTGCACTGGGCCCTCCACCTGCACTGTGCCCTCCACCTGCACTGGGCCCTCCACCATGACCGTGTCCTCCACCTGACACGGGCACCCCACGAGGATCGGGCGCACCGGAGCTCCCCGCACCTTCTCGGCGCCGACCGTTTCAGGCCTCGATCGCGTCGACCCTCGACCGCATCAAGCCTCGACGTTGCCGATGACCCGGAGGGCTCCCGCCGCGAGCTCTAGCTTGATCTCTCGCGCCGCATCCATCCGGTCCCCGTCGAGCTGCCACGCGACGGGAGGTCCGCCGGTGAGCGAACCGACGCGGGCACGGCCCCCGGGGGCGTCGACCGCGAGGCTCCTCGATATGGGACGCTGCAGCTGCGCGAGGGCCAGCACGGCAGCGCCAACCAGCGGGTTCGCGCGCTCGCGCACGTGGACGTCGAGCCGACCGTCGTCCGGGCGCGCGCCCGGTGAGAGCCACATGGACTTGCCATAGGTGCGGGTGTTCGAGACCACGGCGGAGACCGCCCGGCTCGCCACGAGATCGTCCTCCACCGAGACCTCGAACCGCGGCGGCGCGAGGCGCAGCAGCTCACGCATGCCGCACCACCCGTAGAGGGAGCTGGCGGACCACCGGTACCAGCGAGCCCCAAGGCGCGATCCACGCGCCGCGTCGATCCGGGCAGAGATCCCGGCGTCGAAGCCAAAGCCCGCCATCGCGAGGAAGACCTCCTCGGCGCCCCCATCCGCTCGCGCGAGCCCGACGTCCCAGTCGACGGCTCCCGCCGCGGCGATCACGTCGATGGCCGCGACCGGGTCCAGGGGGAGCCCGAGCTCCCGGGCCACCACGTTCCCGGTGCCAAAGGGCAGCACGCCGAGCGCCGGACGAGCCGAAGCGTCCAGCTCCAGCAGGCCCGCAGCCGCCTCGCGGAGCGACCCGTCCCCACCGAGGACCAGGACCCGATCCACCTCCTCTGCGACCTGCGCCGCCAGCTCGCGAATGTGGCCGGCGTGCTCCGAACGCCGCTCGAACGACTCGTGGCCGAGCACCTGAAGCCGCGCGCCGACCGATCCCGCGACCTGTACCGCGCGGCCTCGGCCGGCGATCGGGTTGAAGAGCACGGCGTACCTCACCAGATCAACCGACGAGCGCCATCCCCAACCGCGCCGCGCCCACCGCGAGCACGACGTTCAGCGCCACCACGAGCGCCGCGGTCCCCAAGGAGCCGTCCCGCATCAGCAGGACCACCTCGAGGCTGAAGGTGCTGAACGTCGTGAGCGCGCCGAGCAGGCCGACCGCGACGAACTGGCGGTGGCTCTCGTGTCCGTTCCCCGCCTCGATCCAGGCCCACAGGGCCCCGATGGCGAAGCTCCCCACCACGTTCACGAGCAGCGTCCCGAACGGCAGCGCGGCGCCGGCCAGCGCCCGTGACACGCCGTAGCGCGCCACGGCGCCGATGAATCCACCGCAGCCCACGAAGAGGAGGTCCCGCATGGCTGGCGAGCATACGGGAACGCGGGCCCCGCCGTGCTCGCGCCAAGGCCGAGCGCCGGCACGGCCCCAATCGAGGGCTCCAGTCGAGAGTCCCAGCCGAGAACCCCAGCCGAGAGCTCCAGCCGAGAGTTCCCTCGGGGCTCCGTCAAAGCACAGTCGAGACTCCGTGTTGCCCCCGCCGCATCCTGGCCCCACCCCGGCCGCGCCTCACTCGCGCTTCATCCGCGCCTCAGCCGCACCGGCACCGCACCCCAGCCAGCCTCGTCCGCCCCGGAAGGATCGCTCAGCGAGCGGGCCCGGGGCGCTGGGCGCCGAGCCCCCGCGCTCTGGCGGCCTGGGCCTTGAAGAGCGCGACCACCGGCACCCCGGGGGCCAGCTCGAGTCGCTCCACCGCGCGCTCGGTGACCTCGGCCAGCACGGACGCCTCGAGGCCGCAGTCCACCTGAACGAGGCACCGCGCCGCCGTCCGCGTGATCCTCTCCACGGTGCCAAGGAGGTGGTTCGTGAGGGACAGCCGCGCGTCCATGGGCGGCACCGCGAGGACGATGTCGGCGGGACCGAGGATGACCTCCACCTCATCCCCGATCTCTGCGGTCACCTCCCCGCACGCCACCTCACAGCACCCCGGGTCGCCAAGCCCTTCACCTGCGCGGCTCGCAAGCTCGACCCATCCCAGCCCCGTCCCATCCCGCCGGGCCATCCGGCCCGGGAGCGAGAACGACAGCCCGCTGCCCGCGAGCAGCTCCACCGCGCCCTGGTCGGCGGCGATGGACGGGAGGTCGCCCTGGCCTGCCGCCCGCCCACCGTTGACCAGGAGCAGCTCGTCGGTGAGCGCCAGGAGGTCCGAGAGGTCGTGGCTGACCATCAGCGTCGGCAGCCCGAACCGCTCCTGCACCCGCCGCAAGAACGGCAGCACCTGGAGCTTGAGGCCGCGGTCGAGGCTGGAGAGCGGCTCGTCGAGCAAGAGCAGCCGCGGCGCCGCCAGCAGCGCCCGCCCGATGGCCACGCGCTGCCGCAGTCCGCCCGAACAGTCCCGCGGGAGGCGCTCGAGGAGCTCCCCGAGGTCAAGCAGGTCCACCACCTCGTCGAGGTCGACGCCGCCGCCCGCGGACTCGCCGTAGCGGAGGTTGCGCGCGATGGAGAGGTGAGGGAACAGGCGGTGATCCTGGAAGACCAGCCCGACCCGGCGCTGGTGAGGCGGCGGGGAGACGCCGGCGGCCGCGTCGACCAGGACCTCTCCGTCCACCGCGACGCGCAGCTGCTCGGCGGGGAGCAGACCCGCGATAGCGTGGAGCAGCGTGGACTTGCCCGCGCCCGAGGGGCCGAACACCCCGGTGGCCCCTCGCCCGAGGCGGAGGTCGAGGTCGAGGTCGAAGCCGCCTCGCTGGACGAGCGCGCGGATCTCGAGCCCGCTCATGTCTGGCCTCCGCCCGCGCCGCGCCGGAGGCGACGTACCACCAGCTCGCTGGCGAGGAGCGCCGCCGCCGAGAGGAGCACCGACACCACGGTCAGCCGCAGGGCCGCGCCGTCGCCTCCCGGGACCTGGGTGCCCTGGAAGATCGCCAGGGGCAGCGTGCGCGTCTCCCCCGCGATGCTGCCCGCGAGGGTGATGGTGGCCCCGAACTCCCCGAGGCTGCGGGCGAAGCCGAGCGTTAGGCCCGCGACCACCCCGGGCGCGGCCAGCGGCAGGGTCACCGTCCGGAAGCGCCGCAGCGGCCCGGCGCCCAGCACCGCGGCGGCGTCCTCCAGGCCAGGGTCCACCAGCTCCACCGCCGTCCGCACCGAGCGCACCACCAGCGGGAGCGCCACGACCGCCGCCGCCAGCACCGCCCCGAGGGTGGTGAAGGCCACCTCGATCCCGAGGGCCTCGAGCAGCGGTCCCAGGGGGCCGGAGCGCCCGAAGGTCAGGAGCAAGAGATACCCCACCACCACCGGGGTCAGCACCAGCGGCAGGTGTACGAGGGTGTCCAGGAGCAGCTTGCCGGGGAACTCCCTGCGGGCGAGCAGCCATCCCAGGGCCACGCCGGGTCCCGCCACCGCTGCCGTGGCCGCGAGGCTGACCTGGAGGGAGAGCCACAGGGTCTCCCACTCGGCTGGCGAGAGGACGGCAACCGCGCTCATCGCTGGCGGCCCCCCCCGGCGCGGGGCGCGAAACCGTGGGCCGCGAACCTCTCGGTCGCCTCGCGCCCGGCGAGCTCGTCGAGGAACCGCCTGGCGCTGGCGCCGGCGCGGGGCGTCGCAGCAGCGCAGTAACGGATCGGCCGGTGGAGCTCCTCGCCGACCTCGAAGAGAACCCGGACCTTGGCCGAGCCGGCCGCGTCCGAGCGGTACAGGACCCCCCAGTCCACCTCGCCCCGCTCCACCAGCCGCAGAGCCGCCCGCGCGCTGCCGGCCGGGATCATCCGGGTGGACAAGGTCGACCACTCGGCGCGCGCTACCAGCGCCTCCCTGGCGTACTGACCCAGGGGAACGAAGGCGGGGTCCCCTGTGGCCCAGCGCCCGTCGGGGAACACCCCATCGGTGGCCGACGCCGCGGTCGTCCTGGCCGAGCCAGCGGCCAGCCCCGCCTGCACGGCCACCACGAGCCGGCCCTGGGCCAGCTCCACCCGCGACGCTCCGTCGAGCCGCCCGCTCCCGATGAGCTCATCGATCCACCGCTCGTCCGCGGAGAGGAACACCTCATAGGGCGCCCCCTCCTCGAGCTGCCGCGCGAGGGTCGAGCTCGGCCCGAGGGTCAGACGCGCGGGCGATCCTCCCGCTTCGGCCCAGCCATCCAGGAGCCCCTGGACCACCACCGCGAGGCTCGAGGCCGCGGCGACGGTCAACTCGGCCTCGCCGCCGTTCGACGCCTGTTCGAGGTCGCGACCGCACCCCGGCACCACGAGCAGCAGCCCCAGCGCCATGAGGGCGCGCCGGGGCGTCAGCGCAGAGCGGAGAGACGAGCGGGGCATCGGGCGCGAGGATAGCGTCTGACCGGTCCGCGGGGCCGGCGTCCCGGGATGGACCGTGATCGAGACACGGGGGCACGCAATCTGCCCTGGAGTGCCCCCTCGCCGCCCCTGGGCGGTTGGAATGGGGTAGCCTCCGCTCCCTGGACGGCATCTCCTCTCGACCGAAGGTCCCACCTACCTGAGGCCCCCGACCATGCGCCTGAACCAGCTCGCTGCCCACCTCGTCCCCGCCCTCGCCCTCATGGGCGCCGCCGCCGCTCAGACCGTGCACGTGGACGCCAACCTGACCACCGGCGCCAACGACGGGTCCTCGTGGGCCGACGCCTTCCAGGGCACCGACGGCCTCCAGGCCGCCCTGGCCGTGACCACCCCCGGAGACGAGGTCTTCGTGGCCGAGGGGCTCTACCGCACGAACAGCACGGGGAGCCGGGCGCTCTCCTTCCGCCTGCAGAACGACGTGGAGATCTACGGCGGCTTCGCCGGCGGCGAGTCCTCCCCTGACGAGCGCCCCGCCTTCGGCTTCGCCCCCTCGATCCTGACGGCGGACCTGAACGGTAACGACGGCCCGAACTTCAGCGGCAACGCCGAGAACTCGTACCACGTGGTCCGCACCCAGACGACCAACGCCTCGGCGGTCCTCGACGGCTTCACCATCACCGGGGGCAACTCCAACGGGAGCTCCGGCGGCAGCGCCGACCGCGGCGGCGGGATCCTGTGCGTGGGCGGCGTCAATCCGACCATCCGGAACTGCGACTTCGTCGCGAACCGCTGCACCTTCGGCGGCGGCGCGGGGTACATCAACAGCTCTGGTCCGGACTTCATCAACTGCTCGTTCCGCGAGAACGTCGGCGGCGCCTTCGGCGGCGCCTTTGACATTGCCACGGGCGGCGCGGTGGTCTTCGACGGCTGCTGGTTCGAGAACAACCGCGCGTCCCGCGCGGGCGCCCTGGAGATCTTCTCCACGGGCAGCGTCTCGGTGCTCAACTCGGTCTTCACGGGCAACGTCGCCACCGGCTCGTCGGGCGGCGGGGCCCTCTGGATTGGCTCCGGCGGTTCGACCCGCGTACGCAACTGCACCATCGTCGGCAACAGCGCCACCTCCCAGGCCGCTGGCGGCATCCGCGTCCAGGGCGCCACCCCGACGATCCGCAACTCGATCGTCTGGGCCAATACCGGCCCCGGCGGCGCGCAGGGTCCGTTCAACCAGGTGTCCAACGGCGCCAACGTCCGCCACTGCCTGGTCGAGGGCGGCTTCACCGGCACCGGCAACATCAGCGCGGCGCCGCTCTTCGTGGACCAGGCCGCCGGGAACTTCCGGCTGCAGGTCCCCTCTCCCGGCATCGACGCCGGCGACAACGCCAGCCTGCTCCCCGGCACCGAGACCGACGCCGACGGCGCCCGCCGCCGCTTCGACGAGCCCTCCGTCGCCGACACCGGCGCGGGCACCGCGCCCATCGTCGACATGGGTGCGTACGAGGCCAGCAGCAACATCGGCGCGGTCTTCTGCTTCGCCAACCCCAACTCCACGGGGCTCACCGGGCGCACCGACGCCAGCGGCTCCCTGGACGTCAGCCAGAACAACGTGACCCTCACGGCCTCGCGCCTGCCGCTGAACGCCTTCGGTTTCTTCATCGCCAGCCGCACCCGCGGCTTCGCCCTGAACCCCGGCGGCAGCGCCGGCAACCTGTGCCTCTCCGGCTCCATCGGTCGCTACGTGGGCGCGGGGCAGATTTTGAACACCGGCACCGCCGGCTCGTTCTCCCTGACCCTCGACCTCGGGGCCATCCCCCAGCCCACCGGAGCGGTCGCCGCCGTCGCGGGCGAGAGCTGGTCCTTCCAGGCCTGGCACCGCGACACCGCCATCTTCTTCGCCACCTCCAACTTCACCGACGGCGTCCGGATCACCTTCGAGTGAGTCTCCCTCGGGGGCTGGTCCCACGAACGGCCCACCCAGCGGGGAACCGTTCGCGGCCGAGACGGAGCGCAGGTCCCCCGCGGGGCCGCTTGGGTCCAGGTCTGCCAAGCCGCCACCCCACCGTTCGGTCAGGGAGCCGCGCCCCCCCTCGTTCGCTGTCTCACGCTCAGCGACAAACGCGCCCAGGCACGTCCTGCTCTCTCTCAGCGAGGTGTGAAGACGCCGATAATCGAACCGCCAAAGGGAATCCTCGCTCCCCTCCGAAAGAGGCTCGACTCCCAGGAAAGCGACCCAGCAACGACCGGCGCGAGAATCCCCGGGGAGTGCTGCGCCTGCTGAGCTCTGGCGCTGCTGCCCCTGTAGAAGCCAAGGCGACTTGGGATAACGCGCAGTGGTACTTGCACCGCAGGGAGCCAGGAGAAGAAGTAGCTGCTCCAGGTCGCCTCCCATCCGGCCTCCCTCATGACCCGTGCCAGGCCGGGACGGGAGTACCTACGGTAGTGCCCAGCATCCCGATCCTCATCCGACCAGAGCCACCCGAAGGCGGGCACGGTGATCAGCAGCTTCGCATCGCCTGTGGAGCACCGCCGCATGGTCTCCAGGAGTTCAAGCTCGCCCTCGACATGTTCAAGGACGTCAAAGAGCCCCCAAGCGGGAATCGATGACTCCGGCACGGGCAGATCACCGAGGAGTCCACGGATCACCGTCAGGCCCCGCCCTGCGGCGTTCATCGCGCCCACGGCTCCCGGTTCGACCACCAGAGTCGGGACGCCGCTCTGCGTCAGGTACTGGGCGACGTACCCGTTTCCGCCCCCCACCTCGACCAGTCCCGACGACGGCTCTGTGAGGAACCTCTGGGCGACCGCGCCGATGCACTTGTTCCGGTGCTTGAACCAGAATGACCCCTCCTCGACCCCGAAGCACTCGGAGTGCCCATCGGCGCTGTAGGAAACCTCCCGCTGCGTACCCGAGTGCCAGATTCCGCCGTCGAGCGTCAAGCCCCGTCTCTCCGACCATGCATCCCAGTCCACGGTGGTGTTCGGATCATCTTGCATATCGAAGGCTCCGGGCATCGACCTATCCTCGCGGTGGACCGAACGAGGCTGTTTCATCGCGGCGGGGAGAAGGGCCGAGAGGGGACATCCCGTCCAATGATTCAGCTCCCGGGGGAGAGGATACCCCCTCTATGGCCCCGCGCCACACCTGCGGTTGGAGTTGCCGGAGGTCTTGCCGGAGCAGCGCAACGCTCGCCTGACCGAGCAGAGCCCTGCTCGTGTTGGGGCGAGTCCGGACCGATGGCGGGACCGTCATGTGAGGTACTAGGGACAGTAGACGTGACGGTGAAGAGCTCCAGGGGCCGTCCCTGGCCCCGCTGCGGCGGGAGGTGACCGTCACGACGTGCGCCCAGGATCGTCACCCACTTGGCCGCGTCTCTGCAACTAGCTCCGCCAAGGCCATGAGCTCACCGTCCGCCGGGATTGCCCCGCACCAGCCCCAACGACTCTCCTCGCTCTGGCTCCCGGCGTCCATGAACAGATGCCGGCTCGCCGTCGCTCTCCAAGAGGTATGTTTGGGGCTTATCATGACGAGGTCGGGGTTTGCGCGATTGCCCAAGGCAGCGCCTCGCGCTCGATAGGTGCCTCATGCTCGACTCTCGCAGCCCTTCGCCCCACCGCGACCCCATGGATCGAGTGCTCCTCCGCTCCATCCTTGGTGAAGAGGCTCAAGCGCGGCGCTGAGGAGGCGCACGAGCGATGACCAGCGCGGCCCCAAAGTCACTTCAAGACCATCGGTAAGCGACGATGATTGACGCCATTCGCAGGGCTGAGAACCGCGGCGAGCCGCCCGCAGGCAAAATCCTGGGGCAAGGCCTCGCTGCGCCGGGCAGAGGCCCCCGTGCGCGACAGGCCAAGGACCCCGCTGCCTCCAAAGGCCCAATCATGCTGCCATGCAACACCTCAACCTCCTCGCCTTGACGGCCCTGATGGCCCTGACGGCCCCGCTCACCGCCGCCCGACTCGCGCCTTCGCCGGTCAGGCAGGATGACGGCCCCAAGGCCGCCGAGATCGCCCAGGCAGGGGAGCTCTTCCAGCGCTCCTGCATGGCCTGCCACCTGCCGCCGGACCCGGAGCTTCCGCGGGATCGCGCGTGGCTGAATCAGGTCAAGGACACCGCCTGAAGCGGCGCCCCCGAACGGGTCCGTGCGGCCCTGATCGAGTTCCTGAGCGCGCGCCCGCTTGAGCTGCCAGAGGTGCTGTCGAGCAAGAGGCGCCGGCGGAAGGGTGAGGGCACGCTGACCGCCAACATCCCCATCGGCGACCTCTTCCTCACCGACGCGGAGGGCAAGAGCTACCGTCTCTCCTGGAGCGGCAAGGGCCGCGCGAGGAGGGACCCCCGTGTCCTCCCCGCCGGCACCTATCGGCTGCGGACGTACCGGATCGAACGGGTCGAGAAGCGTGTCCACTGGCACATCTCGGCGACGGCTGCGACCCTCCAGAAGATCGAGATCGTGGAGGGAAAGGTCACGCGGCTCGACGTCGATCCGCGCATCCACCTCGCCTCGCAGGTCACGGGGAAGCGAGGTGCGATCAAGATCACGGGCGCCGGCGGCGCGAGCGGCGCGGGCCTGACGATCTATCGCTCCGG
Source organism: uncultured bacterium (assembly GCA_905480285.1). GTDB lineage: Bacteria > Planctomycetota > UBA1135 > UBA1135 > Saltatorellus. Next base: position 2,267 of record CAJQPT010000271.1, on the reverse strand, counting down.
CGCTCGTATTCCCATGGAGTACCGGCTCCTCGGTGGGGACAAGACCGTCCTTGAGACGGGCTCCATGGAGTACGGCTGAGGCGGCGGCGCCTCGACTCCGTTGGAGTCCCCCACGAAGAACAGCACGCTCGAACCCGTCTACCCCAAGCCCCCGTTCGAGGTGGTCCGCCGTTGATTCCCTGACCGGGCCACAGGATCGCTGACCGGGCCCTTGGGGTCCCAAGGAGGAGCTTCCGCCCAGCGAAGGTCACCTGCCCGCGAGCGGCGCTCGGTGACGGCGATCGAGGTCGATCGCCCGGGCCGAAGGCCCGCTAGGCCCTCGCTCACTAGGCCCTCGAACGGTCCCGGCGCGGGTTTCCTGCCACGGCCCCCCGCCTTGGTTCATTTCCCGATCAGGAAGTGGCACACGTCCCCTTCCCGCATGACGTAGTCGCGGCCTTCCGTGCGGAGCTTGCCCGCGGCGCGGATGGCCGTCTCTGATTCGTGCTCGACGAGGTCCTCCACCGCGTAGACCTCGGCCCGGATGAAGGCCTTCTCGAAGTCCGTGTGGATGACCCCGGCGGCCTGGGGCGCCTTCGAGCCGGTGGCGGTGGTCCAGGCGCGGATCTCCTTCTCGCCGGCGGTGTAGTAGGTCTGCAGGCCGAGCAGCTTGTAGGTCGCCTGGATCAGCCGATCGAGGCCGAGGGCCTCGATGCCAAGGTCGGCCATGAACAGGTCCCGCTCCTCGTCCTCCATGTTCCGCAGCTCCGACTCGATGTCGCCGCAGATGGGGATCCACTCGGAGCCGGTGGCCGCCGCGCGGGCCGCCACCGCCTGCGCGTACTCCGACGAGCCGTCCAGGTCCTCGTCGGTCACGTTCGCCACGTAGAGCATGCGCTTGGTGGACATGAGGCACATGGGCTTGAGCAGCAGGCGCTCGCGGTCGGTCCAGTCGTGGGCGCGCAGCAGGTCGCCGTTCTCGAGCATGGCCTTGGCCCGCTCGAAGAGCTCCTTCTGCTCCAGCGAGTCCTTGTCCCCCGAGCGCGCCTTCTTGGAGACGCGCTCGATGGCACGGTCCACCGTGTCGAGGTCCGCGAGCGCCAGCTCGAGCTCGATCACCTCGATGTCCTTGAGGGGGTCGACCGGCTCCTCGCGCACGACCTTCGAGCCGCCGAAGCAGCGCACCACGTGCATGATCGCGTCGGTCTCGCGGATGTTCGAGAGGAACTTGTTCCCCAGCCCCTCTCCCTTCGACGCGCCGGCGATCAGGCCCGCGATGTCGACGATCTTCACCGACGCGGGGATGACCTTGTCCGTCTTGATGAACCGGTGGATGGTCTCCAGGCTCGCGTCAGGGACGGCGGCCACGGCGACGTTGGGGTCGATGGTGCAGAAGGGGAAGTTCCCCTCCTGCGCGCCGGCCGCCGTGAGGGCATTGAACAGGGTGCTCTTGCCGACGTTCGGCAAGCCTACGATTCCACAGGAGACGCTCATGAGGGCGGAGAGAATAGCGTCCCGGGGCCCTCCGGGGTCAGCTCAACTGCCCGGCCCGGCGAGGGCGAGGCAGTCGATCTCCACCAGGACGTCCTTGGGGAGGCGGGCCGCCTCGATGGTGACCCGGGCCGGCGGCTCGGCGCAGTCGAAGGCCCGCCCGTAGATCTCGTTGACCGTGGCGAAGTCGCCCATGTCCTTGAGGTAGATCGTGCACTTGACCGCCTGGGCAAAGCTGGAGCCGGCGGCCTCCAGGACGGCGCCCAGGTTGGCCATCACCTGCTCGGTCTGCTCGGCGACCCCGCCCTCGACGATCTCCATGGTCTCGGGGATGAAGGCCACCTGTCCGGAGCAGTGCACGAAGCCTCCGGCCACGATGGCCTGGTTGTAGGGCCCGATGGCTCCGGGGGCCTTGTCGGTCTTGATGGCGATGCGCTCGGACATGGGCGGGTCGAGGGGTTGCGGGTTCGAGGCGGGGCGCAGACGCGCCCGGTGGGCGGGATCAGAAGCGCCCGGCGAGGGCCAGGGCCACCGAAGGCGGGACGAAGGGCGACAGATCCCCGCCGAGGCGAGCGATCTGGCGTACCAGGGTGCTGGAGACGTGGGCGTGCTCCGGCGAGGAGAGCAGCATGACCGTGTCCAGCTCCGGGGCCATCGCCCGGTTGGAGAGCGCCAGCTGGCGCTCATACTCGAGGTCCGCCGAGCTACGGATCCCCCGCACGACGGCCGTCGCCCCCATGCGCCTCGCGCCGTCCACGAGCAGCCCGTCGAGGGCGGCCACCTCGACGTTCTCGAGG
>CAJQPT010000270.1 GCA_905480285.1 uncultured bacterium | reverse complement strand
GAGCAGGACGCCGCCGCTCTGGGCCGCTACTGGAACTGGATCTGCAAGGCGTCGGTCATGTTCGACACCGGCCCCGAGGCGCTGCCGTCCCGGTGCCAGAACTGGAAGTACCAGGTGTCCCCCGGCTGCACGGCCATGGGGCCGGTCGGGCGCGGCATCTGGTCCAGGTTGATGCCCAGAGAGACGAGGCCCAGGAGCCCACTGTTCTGCACCTGGCCGGGGCCGATGTAGCGGCCGATGTCGCCGAGCACGCAGAGGTTGCCCTGGCTCCCCGCCGGGTTCGGGAGGAACCCAGGGGTCATGGAGGTGAGGAAGTAACCGAACTGGTTCGAAGGCAGGGACGAGCAGAAGAGGACCACGTCGTTGTCCGCCGTCATCACGGAGCCGCTGGCCGAGATCTCCCCGGGGCCGCCGGTTGAGTTCGGGCTGGCGGGGGAGCAGTAGGTCTGGCCCAGGAAGTAGGGCTTGTAGCCGAAGTTCTGGTCCGCCAGCTCCTCACCGCAGCCGAGCGTGGCGGCGAAGGCGCCTGGGGTATTCACGCCATCGGGGTCGAAGGTCGGGGTCGCACCGAAGGGCAGGCCCGACGGGATCACCTCGACGGCGAAGTCGCCGTCTGCGAGGTCTGCGAAGGCATAGCGGCCGTCGGCGTCCGTGGTGGACACACCGACAACGCTGCCCGACTGGTCGTCGATGAGGCGGAGGCTCACGCCCTCGAGGCCGTACTCGAGGTTGTCGATCCCGTCTCCGTTCTCATCCGCCCAGACCCGGCCCGCGATCGACCCCTTGCGGGTGAACTCCCACTGGTCCGTCTTGAACTCGGCGGGGAGGCCGTTGAGGCTCACCAGAGCGAAGACCACGTTGACCATCTGGCCGTTGCCCCCCGCGCCGGTGGGCGTGGGGTCCCAGATCCCGTTTCCGCCCGTGTGGTAGCTGTTGTCGTCGGTGAACTCCGAGATCGGAATGGAGACCTTCTGCCAGCCCGCGCCGCTGACGATCTCGGTCCCCGTTGCGGCGATGTGCAGCTCGTACTGGAATTCGTCGTCCGCCCCGTCCGGGACCGAGGAGATGACGTTGTCGCCGTTGTCGTCGTCCTGCAGGTTGATCTCAATCACGAGGTCCTGGCTGGACTTGGGCTTGATCCAGAACTCGAAGTGGGTGGCGTTCGAGAGGTCGAGGGGGAGCGTCTTTCCGAAGCCGCCGAGGAACCCCGGCGAGTTGAAGAGATTGCCCCAGTTGGCGTCGAGAGACTGGCTGCCGGCGACGGGAGGATGGTCCCCGACCTCGGTACTCACCTGACCGCCCGAGGAGGGGCCGCCGAAGGTGAAGTAGTCCGACGCGGGGTCCGCGAGCTCCATGTCGTCGAAGACCTGAACGCAGGCGTTGGGGTTCGTCCCCCCCTCCTGAAAGACGCGGACATAGTCCACCTCCATCGTCGCAGGGAACTGGGTCGATCCGTTGGGCGACCCCGGCCAGTTCCCGCCCACCGCGAGGTTGAGCAGCATGTGGAAGCGCTGGTTGAAGGGCGCGGGGTAGGCCCCGCCGGAGCTCCACCAGGAGGTCTTCGTGGAGTAGAGCTGGCCGTCGAGGTACCAGCGCATCTCGAACTCATCCCACTCCACCGCGTACTCGTGGAAGTCGTCCACCAGGTTACCGAACGGCACCGTCCGGGAGCCGCCGGAGTAGGTGTTCGCGGGGTACTCGCCCCCGTAGTGGATCGTGCCGTAGACCGTGCGGGTGTCGTTCCCGAGGTACTCCATCACGTCGATCTCCCCGCTGGCCGCCCAGCCGCCGAACACGTAATCGGTGGGGAGCATCCAGAAAGCGGGCCAGAGGCCCTGCCCTGCGGGCATCTTCGCGCGCATCTCGAAGCGGCCGTAGGTGAAGTCCGCCTTGTTCGCCGTGCGCAGCCGCGCCGACGTGTATTGCGCCCCGCCGAAGTTCTGCTGGAGCGCCGTGATCTTGAGCGTGCCGTTGGAGACGGTGGCGTTCTCCGCCCGGTAGTACTGCAGCTCGTTGTTGCCCCAGCCGCAAAGGCCCGGACAACCGTTGCCGACCATGGGCTCCCACTTGGTGAGGTCGAGGTTGTTGCCGTTGAACTGGTCCTCCCAGACCAGCTGGTACTGGGCCGAGGCGAGACCCGGCACAGCGGCGGCGATGGAGGCGAGGGCGAGGCGGCGGAGAAGGGGCGAGCTCATGGTGAAAGGGTACCCGTGACGGCGAGCGCGTGAGGGGACGAGGTCGGACAGGTGCGAGCGAGTCGCACCCTCGGGTAAGGAAGGACGAAGCTGAGACATCGAGGGGTCCACCAACCCGCGCTGAACCCGCGAGATGCGTCCAAATGCCCCACCTCGCCCGGGCGCGCGGCCCTCGGGCGCCGTGACCGACGGCGGGCACCCGTCGGCTGGGCGTCGTCGCCTGCCCCCCTTCCTCCCCTCCACCCGCTCCCCCCCAACGTCCGGAGCTCCGTACAGCACAACGTCTCTCTCGAACATGGCGTAGCTCGGCGGCGCGTCGGGGTGCATTCGCTTGACGAGCTTGCGCGGGCCATGCCGCTTGACATGCAGGTTCTCTTCCTCCGCGAGCCAGTCTCGGTTGAGATCCGCGCCCGAGATCACCGCCGTGGTTGCCGCGACATCGCTCACGAATTGGGGAGTGCAGAGCAGGGTGGGCGCCTCGCCCGTCGCCGCCCTGAGGGCACTCCCGAGAAGGTCGGGGCCGGCGGGCGCTTCATCCGAGATCACCCCGCTCCAGGACTCGCGCTGACACCTGTAGTCGAGCGACGTTCCGACCAGGCCCGAGACCGAGAACTCCAGGATCTCCTCGATGTCAGGATCTGTCGTCCCCTCTTGGAATCCGTGGGCCGGGCAGCCCATCAGGATCGAGCTAGCGATGGCAGCAGTTGTGATTCGCACGTGTCGCACTCCGTGGGGGGGCGAGGTGTCGCCCTGGATCGGTCCAGGCCACGGGTGGAGGACGGTCACACGTCGTACAGCAACGGGCCTGGCGCGCGCCGCAGTCCCCCTGGACACGGATCGGACGCGCCTCGGATGGACTCAGGCCCACGACGCTCCGGGCAAGACCCCGTCAGAGTGGAGGCTCCCGTGGCCGACCCGACCGGCCCAGCGCAATGACGGTCCAGGAGGCCCCACCTCCGCCTGGATCGTTGGCAGACTCGCGCCATGTTCATCCTCGCCTGTGCCTCGCTCCTCCTTCCGCCCGCCCTCCCCGACCTCGACCGGGCCGCCAGCCCTCTGACGCCCCGTGAGCAGCGAGAACTCGGGGTCGGCACCTGGGTCCCCGACGTCACATGCGCCGAATTAGAAGGAGCCCCCTTCAACTGGCGTGACGTCGCCGGAGAGAAGGGGACGGTGCTCGCGCTGACCAGCGTGACGTGCCCCGTGGGCCAGAAGCTCTTCCCAGAACTCGCGCGGACCGAGGCATGGGCCAAGCAGCTCGGCTTCGGGTTCGTGCACGTGGGCGTGCAGGGCCTCGACGACACGGCCGCCCTGGGGGCCCACGGCGAACGCCACGGCCTTGAGGCTCCGATCGTCCAGGACACAGATGGCGCCCTGGCGCGCGCCCTCGACGCGCGCACGACCACCGAGGTCTTCGTGGTCGATGCGCGCGGCACCCTGCGCTACCGCGGCGCGGTCAACGACCAGTACGGCATCGGCTTCGCGCTGCCCGAGGCGCGCCAGCACTACCTGCGCGACGCCCTCGTCGCCCTCGCCGCCGGCCGTGAGGTCAAGGTCCCTGCGACCACGGCTCCCGGCTGCTCCATCGAGCACGAGGGTTCGACCCCCCAGGTGGGCGGCGACGTGACCTACGCCCGCGACATTTCTCGCCTGCTCCAGCGGAGCTGCGTCGAGTGCCATCGCGAGGGAGGCGTGGCCCCCTTCGCCCTCGACAGCTACGAGTCGGTCTCCCGGCGCGCCTCCATGCTGCTGAGCGTGATCGACGAGGGATTGATGCCCCCCTGGTTCGCCGCGCACACGGGCGGCGGGGAGAGCCCCTGGGCGAATGATCGGTCGCTCCTCCCCGGCGAACGCGAGCAACTCGCGCGGTGGATCGAGGCGGGCAAGCCGGAGGGCGACCCCGCACACCTCCCCCTCGCGAGCCCTCCGAAGGACGCCGCGTGGGCGCTCGGGGAGCCGGACGCCATCTACAGCATGCCGCGGGCCTTCGAAGTGCCGGCCGA
>CAJQPT010000269.1 GCA_905480285.1 uncultured bacterium | reverse complement strand
CATCCCGTCACCCGGCCACCGCGCGAGCCACTCGAACCCGACGTGGGGCACCCGCAGGACGGGGTCCACGTACACCCGCCGGGCCCACCCGTACTGGAGGTAGTCGAGCAGGTGCCAGGCGAGGAGGACCCCGAAGGCGATCCTGAAGAAGACCAGAGGCGCCACATCGACCGGCGCCAACGCTCTCGGCTGTCTGGGTTGATGGACCACTTTGGGAGGGACGAATTCGGCGGGCTCAACGCCGGAGCACAGTTAGAGTATGACGTCGATTGCCCTGTTCAGGGCGGTGCACTCACCCCCCCGGGTGAGGCTAGCATGCCCAGCCAGAGGGGAATTCGCCCATTCATCCGGACCTCCGGGCCAGGAATCGAGCACGGTTCAAGAGGGCCGGCCATCAATACTGCTGGCCCGTCGCCGAGGGCCTGAGAGATGGTGAAGAAGCGAACTCTCCTCCAATGTCGCAATGAGCCAACAGCCCCCCCTCACAATCTCGAACGTGAAGCCCGAGCATTACGAGCCGATCCGTAGGATGCGGCTGCACCCCTCCAACCGGGCGGGTTTCCTCGACCAGGGCTCATTCTCCGAAGCTGACCAACAGCTTTACATGGAGGCTCACGCGGCGAGCTACATCGTCTGTCTCTCCGAAGGAGAGCCCGTCGGCTACGCGGGCGTGGTGGAGAACGATATCCGGATTTGCACCAATCCAGAATTCAAGAAGCGAGGCATTGGCGCGAAGATGCTCCGAGAGATTGTCAGGCGCTTCCCTGATGCCAAGGCGAAGATTCTGCGCGACAACGTGGGGAGCCAGGCGCTCTTCGAGCGCTGCGGTGTTCCATTCATATTGATCGATCGCCCCTCCCCGAGTCGGCCGTGACTGCACTGCAATCCCGAGCGAGAACGCTCCAATGAGACTCGGCGCAACGGACGAGTTCACCCGCGTCCTGAGATTTGGGGCGGTTGGACTCGCTCAGAATGCTCTGGGCTTCGCTGGCTATCTTGTCCTTGAGCCAGCCCTCGGGAGCCACACCTGGGCGATGACAATCGCCTACGTCGCAGGCCTCGCCTTTGCCTACCTGGGCAACCGATCCTGGACCTTCGGAGGCCGTAGCCGGAACGCCGCGACACTGCCTCGCTTCGTCATGCTCTACGCATCCGGGTATGCGGTGGCCCTCCTGATCCATCTCGGGCTGGTCGATGAAGTCGGCATGAACCACGTCATCGCCCAGGCCATCACGATCATCTCCTGTGCCGTGATCATGTACGTTGGACAGAAGTACTGGGTCTTCCAAGTCCATACCAAAGAAGGCCCTTGAACCGGTGCTCGAAGGCGATGACCTTGAATTCCTCCAACACCAATCCTCTTGATAACGATCTCGTGAGCGTGGTGATTCCGGTCTACAACGCGGAGGCGTCCCTCCGCGAGCTCTCGCATCGGATCGAGTCCGCATTCGAGTCGATAGAGCAGCGCTTTGAGATTGTCTTCGTGGAGGATCGAGGGCCAGACGGATCGTGGTCCATCATCCAACAATTGGCCAGCGAGCAGGACGACATCCACGGCATCCGGCTCGCCCGGAACTACGGTCAACACGCGGCACTCCTCTGCGGCATCCGGGCAGCGCAAGGCTCCATCTGCATGACGATGGACGATGACCTCCAGCACGCTCCACAGAAGATCCCGGAGCTGCTCGAGGCATTCGGCAAGAGCACTGATGTCCTCTACATCGCCCCCGCGTCACAGCCCCACGGGCTAGCCCGTGGGCTCGCATCGCGGATCACCAAGTGGGTGCTCTCCTCGGGCATGGGCGCCGAGGCTGCGGCACGGGTGAGCGCATGGAGAATCTTCCGAACAGATCTGCGGGACGCGTTCGGCGACTTCAAGGGCCCGAACGTCAACATCGATGTCCTCCTCACCTGGGGCACCGCTTCCTTCGATTTCGTCATCGCGCGCCATGAGCCGCGAGCCCATGGGAACTCGGGCTACACGGTGCCGAAGCTGATCAAGCACGCGATGAACATGATGACGGGTTTCTCCACGCTTCCTCTCCAGTTCGCCACCTTCATCGGCCTGGCCCTCTCCGCTGTTGGGCTTCTGACCCTTCTCTACGTCGTCAGCCGTGTCCTCCTTGATGGCAGCGCCGTCCCTGGATTCCCGTTCCTCGCCTCGGTCATCTCAATCTTCTCCGGAGCGCAGCTATTCTCGCTCGGTGTCATCGGCGAGTACATCGGTCGAATTCACGGCCGCTCCTCTGGCGCCCCGACCTACATGGTCTCTGACGACTAAGAGTCAACGGCTGAAGAATGGGCACCACCGATGGCCCAAGCTGCCGCCCCACAAACAGACCTCTGCCTGCCTACTAAGAAGCAACCGATGGAGACCATCCCCTTCAATCGCCCATTCATGACGGGCAAGGAGCTCCAATACATCTCGGAGGCCCACCTCCAGGGGCACCTCGCGGGGGACGGCCTGTTCAGCCGCAAGTGCGAGGCGTTCATGGAGCAGCAGTTCGGGATCGCCCGATCGCTGCTCACTCACTCCTGCACGGCTGCGCTAGAGATGTCGGCGATCCTCGTAGACATCAGCCCGGGCGATGAGGTCATCCTGCCCAGCTACACCTTCGTCTCAACGGCCAACGCGTTCGCCAAGCTGGGAGCGACGCCGGTCTTCGTTGACATTCGTCCGGACACGCTAAACCTGAACGAGGAGCTCGTTGAGGCCGCCATCACCCCTCAGACCAAGTGCATCGTCCCTGTCCACTACGCAGGCGTGAGCTGCGAGATGGACGAGATCATGCGGGTGGGGAGCGACCACGGCATCGCCGTGATCGAGGACGCTGCACAGGGCTTCGGGTCGACTTATCGAGGGAAGCCACTCGGGAGCCTGGGAGACCTGGGGACGCTCTCATTCCACGAGACCAAGAACATCATCTCGGGCGAGGGGGGGGCGCTGCTTGTCCGAGATCCCGAGCTCGCGCTACGCGCCGAGATCGTCCGGGAGAAGGGGACGAACCGACGCGCGTTCTTCAGGGGTCAGGTCGACAAGTACACCTGGGTGGACGTGGGCTCGTCCTATCTGCCCAGCGATCTGATCGCCGCGTATCTCTGGGCTCAACTGGAGGAATCCGACGAGATCACCCGTCGGCGAAAGGCCATCTGGGACCGGTACCACGAGGCCTTCGCAGCAGCGGAAGAGGGGGAGCTGTGCCGTCGCCCGATCATTCCTGATCACTGCTCTCACAATGCCCACATGTACTACCTGTTGCTGCCCGACCGGGCACGGCGGGATCGGTTCATCGACCTCATGCGCGGTGAAGAGGACATCCTCACGGTCTTCCACTACATCCCGCTCCACAGCGCTCCGAAGGGTCAGGAGGTTGGCAGGGTCTCGGGGGAGATCGCCACGACCGAGGAGCTCGCAGGCCGCCTCGTACGCCTACCGATGTGGCTCGGGCTGGAGCCACACCAGGACCGGGTCATCGAGTCCTCGCTGAGGGTGCTCGAGAAGATCTCCTAGGTCCGCTCGAGGAGCTGCCGGCAGTCAAGGCGACTTGATCCAAGCGAGGTCACGTGTCGCCCCCACGCACCAGCGAGTCAGCCTGGGCTCCCTGGCCCTGGCGCGGTCGCGGCCCCTCCGCATGACCCAGAGGGCCGCGCAGTGGCTTTCTCCTCCAACAAATCCCCGGTCTTGCTGGCAACCTCCACGGAGATTGTCGGTAGCCATGGAGCAGCCGTCGACCCGCCTCATCTTCCCGCGCACCACCTGATTCAACATGACTCACATCCTCCTGGCCCTCGCGGCCCTGGCGCCCTCCGGGGATGCCGACGACGGACTCATCCTCTTCAAGGCGCCCGTCCAGTTCATGGCCGGCGATGCCGAGATGGGCCACAAGAAGATGTATCCCTCGCCCGCCGCTTTCGACG
>CAJQPT010000268.1 GCA_905480285.1 uncultured bacterium | reverse complement strand
GCGAAGACGGCGTCGAGCTCGGTCTCGAAGGACTCGATACGGAAGGCCATGGGGCGCAGGGCGGCCCGGTGAGCGGCCACTCGCAGCTGGATCCGCTGCGCGAGGTCGGCGGCCGGTACGGAGTCGCCGTGCTGAGCCCGCAGCTCCTCCACCCGGAGCGCGGCCTCCTCGATGAGGCCGCGGTCAAGCGCCTCCTCGGCGGCCAGGAGTCCGGCGGCCACCGGGTCCTCCGGCATGGCGATCGGTGGAGTGTCCGGCTCCGCGCTGGCGCCGGCTTCGTCCTGGGCGGGCTGAGCGCCTCCTGACCACACCCGGTAGGCGAGCAGCCCCAGAACCGCGATCGCACCGAGGACCGCCGCCGTCCACCTCAGGTGAGGCTTCTGCGGCCCGTCGTGCTGGGGAGCCGGGTCTCCGTCGGTGGGATCCTCGGGGGCGGACATGGAGAGGACTGTCCCGTGGCGCAGGGCCGGGCGCAAGGGGGAGCCTGACGGTTCCCGCCGTCGTACCATCAAGGGCGATGAACGAGCCGTCGGGAACCGCAGACGTCGCGATCGCAGCCGCGCGCATCCACACCCTCGGGCCCGAGGGGACGGTCGATGACCACGCCGTCCTCGTCGCAGGGGGCCGTATCCTCGACGTGGTCCCGCGCGCGGAGATCCCCGCGGGGGTCCCCGTGCTGGACCAGGGCGACGTGGACCTCGCGCCCGGCTTCGTGGACGTGCAGGTCAACGGCGGCGGCGGCGTGCTCTTCAACGACACACCCGACGTGGACACGCTCCGGACCATCGCCGCGGCCCACGGCCGCTTCGGGACCACCTCGTTGCTCCCGACCTTCATCACCGACTCACGCGAGAAGATGGTCGCGGCGCGGGCGGCCGTGGAGCAGGCCCGCAAGGAGGGCGTCCCGGGGATCCTCGGCGTGCACTTCGAGGGGCCGTTCCTGGACCCAAGGAAGACCGGCGCCCACGACCGCGGCTTCGTGCGAGGGGCGGACGAGGGCGACCTCGAGGCGATCCTCGGCGGGGCTCCTGGCGTGGTCCTGGTGACCGCCGCGGCCTGCGCCCTGGGGGAGGGGACGCTGCCCAGGCTCCTGGACGGCGGGGCCCGCGTCGCGCTCGGCCACTGCGCCTCCACCTACGGGGAGGCGAGGGCGGCCTTCGAGGGAGGGGTCACCGGCGTCACGCACCTCTTCAATGCCATGAGCCCCATGGAGAGCCGCGCGCCCGGGCTGGTGGGCGCGGCGCTCGCGACCCCAGGGGTGACGAGCGGGGTGATCGCGGACGGCGTCCACGTGGAATTCGGTGCGCTCCGGGCCGCGTGGCGGGCGGCGGGGCCCTCGGGCCTCATGCTGGTCACGGACGCGGTGCAGCCGGTCGGGGTTGACCTCGAGGAGTTCGAGCTCGGCGGGCAGCGTGTGCGCCTCGACGGGCTGCGTTGCGTCAACGAGGAGGGCAACCTCGCGGGCTCCGCCCTGGACATGGCGACGGCCGTTCGCAACTGCGTGCGGGGTGCTGAGATTCCGCTTGAGGACGCGCTCCACATGGCGTCGTCCACGCCGTCTCGCTTCCTCGGCCTGGAGGAAGAGCTCGGCGCGCTGCGCCCGGGGATGCGAGCGGACCTGGTCGCCCTCGACCATGAGCTGCACGCGACGAACGTCTTCATGGGCGGGCAGCCGATCACCGGGACCTAGCCCATGGCGAGGCCACTCCACCAGAACGCGAAAGGCCGCGCTCCTCGTTCGAGGAGCGCGGCCTTTTCGCTTCGCAGCTGGTCCGAAGACCAGCGGCGGGACTAGTCGCGGCGCGGGGCGCGCTCGCGGGCCTCGCTGATGCGGATGGGACGGCCGTCGACCATCTCACCGTCCATGGTGCCCATGGCGTTCTGGGCTGCGTTGTCGTCAGACAGTTCGACGAAGCCGAAGCCGCGGGGGCGGCCGGTCTCGCGGTCCATCACAATGTGGACGTCGTTGACGGGGTGGCCGCTGGACTCAAAGGCCTGGCGGAGGGTGTCGTTGGTCGTATCCCAGGAGAGATTGCCGACAAAGAGGCGTGAGCTCATCAGAGTTTCAAGTTCGAGTGACACTCGCGGACCGATTGATTCTCTGACAGTAGCTCTCGTGATCGGCGCGGGCGAGCGGAAGGTTCCAGCTCGGCCCCGACCACGCGTGCTGCGTGAGGGACGGTTCGGACAAGAGTCGAATGCGCCGGAGGCGCGGGTGATGCCGTCCCCGTCGAAGACCGAAAGTCTCAGAGGTTCGGGCGGAATTAATGGGCCCGGGGGAAGGCGAACCTGCTCCCGAGGGCCCAGATCGTCCGCGACGGGTCGCCCCAGCGCAAGCAAGACCCGTTCAATGCCGGACGGCCGCTTCGCAGCATGAAGATGCGTTGACCCCCTCTCCCAGGTCCCTGACGCCGGCTGGGCCCTGATGGAAGAGGGGCCTGAGAGGAGAGCGGGCCGGGGCCAGGGGCCCCTCGGCCGGTCCGAGGGTGCTCCCGAGGGGGATCGATCGCGATGCCCTTCATGCCACGGCGGTGGGTCCAGTCCGCGAGGCCTCTCTCCCGCTGCGCAGCGCTGGAGCGCGCGGGGCTCCCCGTCGAGCCCCCCCTCGAGCCCCTGCGTTGGCTCCCTCCTTGTCTCTGCATCCAGGCGGGCCAGGAGAGGGGCGGATGCCGCATGGGATGGTCTCAGATGATGGAAGTGGACGAGAAGAGGCGGGGCGCGCTCCCCGGGCAGGGAGGCCAACCTGCAGACTGGGTCCACTGCCTCCTCCCGTTGCCGTTCAAGTCACAAGCCATGCTCTCGCTCCTCCTCCTCTCGCTCGCGCAAGCTCCTGCGCCCTGCCTTCCCTCGGAGATCCTCCCGGCCTCCGGGACGGCCAGTCCCAGCTTCGGTGAGATCATGGCGGTGGACGGGGACCGGCTGATGGTCGCGGCGGACTCCGGCGGCGGGAGCCTCGACGTCATCAAGGTCTTCGAGCGCGACGCGGTTGGAGGAGGATGGTCGGAAGTTCAGGAGGTCGCCCTGACGCCCTCGCAGGGATCGCACGTGACGGACCTCGACCTCGAGGGTGATCGGGCGGTTGTGGTGGCGGCTGACATGGGCTTGCTCGTCTACAAGAGCTGGGGCCTGGAGCGGGACCCTGCCAGCGGGCTCTGGGGATGGGGCCTGGAGATCGAAGGCTCCCAGATAGCGGGGCAGCTCAGGGCCTCGGTATTTGCAGACGACGTCGCTGTGGGGTCAGCTGTGTTGTCAGCGGGCCGGGTTCGCTGCTATCGCAGGGATCCGGCGGGCTGGCAGCTCTTCAAGACCATTCCGGTTGGCGGCCAGGTGAGGGAGATAGACCTGAGCCTGCGCTTCCTCGTGATCTCTACGGGGTCCACCACGGTGACGAACGACCTCTACGCCTACACCCGTATCCCGGGCCCGGACCTGCTGCCGCCCATCCTCGTGAATTCGTCATCCAGAGGGCCCTTCGGCGTGGATGACGACCGGATCATCACGAGGTTTGGCGGCGTGGTCCGTCACTTCTCCGCCAACGCCGCCGGGGACGGCTGGTTCGCGGCCCAGACCATCTCCCCGCCGGGGGGCTACTCCTTCGCACCTCCGCCGGGAGCACCGCTGAGCCTTGATGCCGGTAGTGGGGTCTTCGTGCTGAACGGGAGGCGCTTTGCGGACGCCCGCCCGGCGGTCTTCACCTACCGCCGAAATCAGTTCGGGGTCTACGAACTGGATTCGATCCTCGAGCCGTTGTCTGCTCCCCCCTTCGACGGTGACTTGCTGGGACGCAGCATCGCCGTGGGGCGGAACCACGTGATCCTCGGGAGCATCGGAGGCGTTTTGTTTGTAGAGGGCCGCCTGGCGGCCCGCGCCCTGAGCTCGAACGACTGCGATCAGAACGGCCTCGGCGACTCCTGCGACCTGATCCTGGGGCAGGGCTTCGACGTGAACCAGA
>CAJQPT010000267.1 GCA_905480285.1 uncultured bacterium | reverse complement strand
CCTGCACGCGCAGGAGATCGCGTTCAACGACATCCGCACGACGCTGCAGGCTCTGTACGCGCTGTTCGACAACTGCAACAGCCTGCACACCAACGCGTACGACGAGGCGATCACGACGCCGACGGAGGAGTCCGTCCGCCGTGCCCTCGCGATCCAGCTCATCATCAACAAGGAGCTGGGCCTCGCGAAGAATGAGAACCCCCTCCAGGGCTCGTTCATCATCGAGGAGCTGACAGACCTCGTGGAGGCCGCGGTCATGGAGGAGTTCCACTCCATCTCCGAGCGCGGCGGCGTGCTTGGCGCCATGGAGCGCATGTACCAGCGGTCCAAGATCCAGGAGGAGTCCCTGCACTACGAGGCGCTCAAGCACTCCGGCGCGCTCCCCATCGTCGGGGTGAACACGTTCCTCGATGACAAGGGCTCGCCCACCATCGTCCCCGGCGAGGTCATCCGCTCCACCGAGGAGGAGAAGCAGTACGCCATCGCGAGCCGCGAGGCCTTCCAGGCCCGGAACCAGGACGCCTCCGGCGCCGCGCTCGACGGCCTCCAGCGGACCGCGCTCGACGGCGGCAACACCTTCGACGCACTCCTCGAGGTCGCCAAGGTGGCCTCCCTCGGTGACATGTCCGCGGCCCTCTACGAGGTGGGCGGGCAGTACCGCCGGAACATGTGAGCGGGCGACGGCCGAGGGTTCTCGCCGGTTCTCGCCAAGGGATGGGCCTCGAGGTACGTACGCATGGGGCCGGCCACCCGTCGCCGGTGCCCTGATGACCTCCGCCCGCCGAACCGCCGCCGCTGCAGCCACCGCCGCCCTTGCCTGCGCCCTGTGGCTCGCGTTGGGCAGCGCCGACAGGGACATTGACACGGGCGCGGCGATCCGCGTCGCCGTGGTGGATGGCGCGGAGGAGAAGGCCCCCAGCGCGGCCGACCTGTTCGCCGTCCGCTCCAAGGAGCGCAGGCGCGCCGTGGCCGCCGCCACACTCGATGCCGCCACGATCGACGCAGCGAGCACTCAGGAGCCTCAAGGGCTCTCGGTCACCGGTCGCGTCCGCGCGGACACGACGTTCTCTCCGGAGGCCGTCACGACGATCTGGGCGCATCGGCCGGGCGTCGTCGAGGACAAGGCGAGGTCAGTGAAGGCAGCCCCGAGCACCTCACGCGCATGGAACTTCGAGTCGCTTCCCCCGGGGTCCTGGGTCTTCACCGCCTTCGTGGTCGAGGGGGAGCGGGCCGCGCTCGGTTCGGTGGGTCCGGTAGACGTGCTCAAGGGGATGGCGCCCGTCTCAATCGAGGCCGTCGAATACTCGGTCGGTGGCGTGGTGACCGACTCGGGCGGCCAGCCGCTCGCCGGGATCCCGGTCAACCTGACGTGGGCCTCCACCCAGCAGCACCGCCTCCCCTCACGCCACTTCCCGCCCAGCTTGGGCGGAGGGGAAGACCTCGCGCAGTTCTTCGGCGGCCTCTCCAGCAATCTGCCCCACGTGAACGACGCGCAGCAACGGACCACGGACACCTTGGGACGCTTCTCGTTCGCAGTCGCTGGACCCGGGACCGCGGAGCTCCGCGCGCCGGGGAGCACGATCATCGGCCTGGAAGCCATCACCTTCGGGCAGCCGAAGGGCGGGAGGGTCGAGGGGAGCGTCCAGATCGGGCCGGACCACCAGATGCTCGTGAGCTTCGAGATGGGGAGCCCGACCTCCCCGCAGCCAGCGCGGCCCATAACCTCCGAGGAGGCGGTGATCATCTCGGAGGAGTTCTCCACGTCCGTGCTTGGGCTCGCGGCAGATGGCGCGGGCGATGACGGAACCTGGCTTGCCTCACGGGTTGAGGTTCAGCTGACCCCTGCCAAGCCCAGGGTCGACGACCTCGTCCTCCAGCTCCACCAGACAGCGAAGCTGAAGGGTCGGCTGCGGGCCGATGCGGGAGGACCGGAGGGCATCGACTGCTTCCTCCGGCTGCTCTCGGAGGGGGCCCCGAAGGGCGCGGCCCGCCAGCAGCACGTCTCGACCGATGAGAACGGCGAGTTCACCTTCGAGCGCTGCGCCCCAGGCGATTACTTCCTCTACGCCCGCTCGGGCGGCGCAGACGGGCAGGACTACAGCCTCCGGGTGACCCTCACCCTCGAAGAGGGCGAGGAGCGCTTCCTCAACGACCGCCTGACCCCGTCCGCCCGGATCAACGGCGTCGTCCATGACCGCGAGGGCACTCCGCTCGTTGGAGTCGACGTCCTGGCCACCGGTTGCCGGAACGGCAACCTGACCCGACGGGCCACCACCGACGCCAGCGGCATGTACACCCTCAAGGGGCTATACGAGGGCGAGTACGAGCTCAAGCTGGCGAACAACAGCGTCGAGGAGCGCCTGATCATCAAGGTCCCAGAGGGCGGCGCGGCGATCGAGGCGGCGACGCTGGTCGCGTCAGACATCTGACGGGGACCTCAGTTCCAGACCTCGGCGGGCCCGTTGATGAGGGCCTCCGCAGGGAGTCTGCCGGTCATGGGGTCGGCGCAGAGCGGGCACCCCGACACCGCGTGGCCCCCCCCACCGTGACGCGCCGCCTCGAACTGCGCGCGGGTGCGCGCCATCGCATCGCTCTGGCCAGGTCTCTCCGATCCACCCCCCGGATACGGCGCCGTGACCTCCAATCGGTCGTGAGCCACCGCGCCTCGAGGGGCCTGGCGGCCTCCCGCAGCCGCCACATCAGCGCCACCCGGAGCGCCACAGCCCAGCACGACCAAGCCCAGGAGGCCGTGGAGCACGGTGGAGAGGGGACGCTGCATGGCTTCGGAGTCGACGATGTTCACTGACGGACCCGGTTCACTGACGGACCCTGGTCACGGACGGAAGAGGGGTCCACTGAGGAACAGAGGTCCACTGAGGAACAGGGGCGGATGTGCCGAGGGATCAGGGTCAGGCCACCGCCCACAAGATCTTAATCCGCCCGGGCTCACCCCACGGAGGCAAGAGCGCCTCGCCCAAACTAGACTCATTCCGTGCAGCACCCCAACGACGCGCCCAAGGCCTCCATCCTGTTCCTATGTGGCCATAACGCAGGTCGCTCCCAGATGGCCGCGGGCTGGGCCCAGGCGCTCGGCGGCGACCACGTCGAGATCTTCTCCGGTGGCTCCTCCCCCGCCGAGGTGGTCAACCCGGTGGCGGTCGAGGCCATGGCCGAGGTGGGCGTGGACATCTCCGGAGCCGCGCCAAAGCGCTGGACCGAGGAGATCGTCGCCAAGGTCGACGTGGTGGTCTCCATGGGCTGCGGAGACCGCTGCCCCATCCTGCCGAGCCAGCGCTACCTGGACTGGACGCTCACCGACCCGGCCGGCGAGGGCATCACCCTCGTGAGGGCCGTGCGGGACGAGATCAAGGGTCACGTGGAGCAGCTGCTTGCCGAGCTCGGGGTCCCCACCGCATGAACCAGCGCGCACTCCTCGCCGAGTTTGTGGGTACCGCGGCGCTCCTCGCTGGCGTGGTGGGCTCGGGCATCATGGCCGAGCGCCTCTCGCCGAGCGACGTCGGCCTCCAACTCCTCCAGAACGCCATCGCCACCGCGGCCGTTCTCGTGGCGCTGATCCTTGCGCTCCAGAAGGCCTCAGGAGCGCACTTCAATCCAGCGGTCACTCTCGCCGCCCGGCTCTCGAACGAACTCTCCACCCGCGCGGCCCTGGGCTACATCGCGGCCCAGTTCATCGGCGCGGTCCTCGGCGTCTCCCTCGCGAACCTGATGTTCGAGCTCCCGGCCGTCGAGCTCTCCACCAAGGTCCGCAGCGGACCGCATCTCCTCCTGGCAGAGTTCCTGGCGACGCTTGGCCTGGTGGGCGTCATCCAGGGCGTCGTCCGCTCCGGCCGGGCGCACCTCGCAGCCTACGCCGTTGGGGCGTACATCGCGGGGGCGTACTACTTCACGTCGTCCACGAGCTTCGCCAACCCCGCCGTCACCGTCGCGCGCGCGCTCACCGACACCTTCGCCGGTATCGCTCCGTCCAACGTCCCGGCCTTCATCGCCGCCCAGCTCGTCGGCGCCGCCGCGGCTGTGCCGCTGCTCAGGCGCATCTATCCCTGCGACGAAGGCTGACGGGACGCAGCAAGCTGGGTCGGCCTTCCTTGCTCTGCTCCGTGCCTCAGCTCCAAGCCTCAGCTCCCAGCTTCAGCTCTTCCGGCTGCGCTCCTTTGGCTGCGTTCCTTTGGCTGCGTTTCTTTGGCTGCGTTTCTTTGGCTGAGCGCCATTGGCTGAGCTCCGCCGGCCCGCTCCCCGCTCAGCGAACCGATTCAGCGCTCCACGTGACCGCACCGGCTCGCCTCTCCGGCCCCTTGCCCCGTCTCGATCGGCCCTCCCCCTGACCCTGCTCAGGGCAGCTGAGCCCTCGGGCTCCACCAGGCCGAGCGCCCGGACGACAGAAACGCCCCCCGGTGAGTCATCGACTCGCCGGGGGGCGTCCATTGGGTGCAGCGGCCGAGGCCGCCACCGGCCAAGATCAGTTGAAGGTGATCTCGTAGCCGTCCGTGAAGTTGCTCGTCGCCGAGCCGCCGATGGCGTCGCGGTACCAGGCCTGGAAGCTCCAGGTCTCGCCAGCCGACACGGCCACGAGCCCAGTGGGCTGCGGGACCTGCGTGTTGTCGATCGCAAGCGCGATCTCACCGGTGGAACCAGCGTTCTGGATCTGGCCCGTGCCGACGTAACGGCCAATCGCACCACCAAGGCAGAGGTCGCCCTGGCTACCACCGGGGTTCGAAACGGAACCCTGGGTCTGCGACGTCAGGAAGAAGCCGAAGGAGTTGTTCGGCAGAGCGCTGGCCTCGAGGACCAGGTCGTTCGCGGCAACGTTGTTGGTACCGGAAGCGCTCATCGCGGCGCCGACGCCGGTCGAGTTGATGTTGGCCGAGCAGTAGTTCACGCCCGGGGCGACCGGACCGCTGCTGCAGATCCGCCCGTTCCAGACGCGGGGCGTGAAGACGTTCCCGGTGAAGGGCGCGTTCGTCGCGGTGCCCAGGTCCAGCGTGATGACGCCATCGGCGCTCACGAAGTTCTGGTTGGTACCGTTTCCGTTCGTGTAGTCGTGATCCATCTGGGCGCCGGTGGTGAAGTTGTCACCCACAAGCGCGATCCCAGTGGCACCGGCCGGAAGCGAGAAAGGCGTGACGAACGGGATCACAGTCTGCCCGTTCTGACCAAGGCCGATACCCGTGCCATCATCCTCGGCCACGAGGGTCCAGGCCGTCGGGTCATTCTCGTTCCCGGCGTAGGTGGTCGCGCAGGTGTAGACCTGAAGGCCGACCGTGGTGGTGCTCGACGTGTTCGCGAGGAGGTAGTCCACCGAGATCGGGGCCGTGAGCGTGACGTCGAAGTAGACCGCACCGCCGGCAGCACCGCCGTTGTTCGCCTGGAAGATCGACTCTGCGCAGTTCGGGCCGCCGGGGGGCGGGGGGGGCGGGGGGGTCTGCTCGGTAACGTCAATCTGACCGAAGCCGGTGCCACCCGCGAATCCTGCGATCCGAGCGTAGTAGGTGGAGCCAGCGACAATGCCGCTGGCGGTCACCGAGCTCTGGAGGCCGCAGGAGTCGTCATTGCACTGGATCAGGTTGAGCGCGTTGCAGGACCCATCAAAAATCTCAAGCGCGGTGTCGTACGACGAGCCGCAGAGCGAGAACACGAGGTCGTTCGTGTTGGCAGCGGTGATGCTGTACCAGATGTCCGGGCCGCCGCCGCCGGCGCAGCTGAAGGGGAGGAGCCCTTCGTCGATGGCCGTGGTGGTGTCGAAGGCGGTCGGGGTGCCGATCGTGAGGCCGATCGCGTTGGCGCAGTCGTCGTTCGCCGCTTGGGCGGACGCACTACCTGCGGCCACGATCGCGGCAGCGACCGTCATCGTTGTTTTCTTGAGCATGTCGAGAAGCAGTAGGAAAGTACGAGGGTAACCAGCTCGAGCATCGAGACTGGTCCCCGATAAGGGAAGGGGAACGCGCGTCTAGGGCGCCCCCTCGTGAGGCTACTCAATCCCATTGAATTCCGTGAGGGCGATAACGCCTCCGATTTCGGACCGGTGCCTCTGACCGTCCGCGCCGAGCTGGCTGGCCTCCCGCATGTGTCTCATTCAGGGAGGGGCTATTGACCCGATCGCCTCCCGGCCGAGTCGACTTCACTCGAGGATCGCCGATCTCACCCGAGGGCGATCCGACGGGTCGACTCGCGCGGAGTCAGCGCACGACGCCAGTGATCGGTACGCGGACCAACGGCTTCTTCTCGTACCCCGTGTCAAAGGCTAGCTCGCAGCGAATCGTTCCCTTGAAACCGGCCGGTACGTCGGTGATCTTGACGTTCGCCCAGATCGCATTCTCGCCCTCGACGGGCTGCGTCTTGACGCTCAGCTGCTCCGCCAGGGGGACCTCGAGACCGAGGGTTCCTCGGATGTAAGCCCTCGCCTTCGAGAGATCGATACCGGGCTTCGTCGCCACGAGCTTGACTCGCTGCAGGTAGTTCTGCCCGGCGCGGAGCTGGCCAAAGCTGACCACCCCCGGCGAGATCTCAAGGTCTCCAAGAACACGGAAGTTCGTGAGGACGTTGACGCAGAAATGGGCTGAGGTGGGCCCGAAGACCCGGCCCCGCTTCAGCGCCGCCTCGCGACGCCTTCGAAGGAGCGGCGTCTCCGGCATCGGGTGATCGGAGACCAGGAGGAAGCGGTAGCCGCCGGGGCCCTCGTCCATCCCAGGGGCAAGCTGGATGCGGAGCTTCCAGTGGGTCGATCGACCATCAGCCAGTGGACGCACAGGATCCAGCTGGAACGTCATGCCCCTTGGAAGAGGCCGCCTCGACGCCTCATCCTGGGTGAATCGCACCGGCTTGCCGGTTGTGCTGATGATGTTGATCTCGCCGGATCGCCGCTCTTCCTGCCGAAGGTCGCCAAAGATGAGCCCGAGAGGGGTCACCCGGAACCGAGGCTCGACGTCTGCGATCAACTCGAACGTCGTCGGCACGTCCGAGGCGTTGGTGACCAGCTGGACCGTGAGCTTCGAGCGATCCTGCTTGAGGAGAGTGTCCACCGCCATCTCCAGCGTGACCTCTGCTCCAGGGGGAATCGGCTCGCCGACCTCGTAGGGCTGATAGCTGTCGGCCCCGGCACTCTTGTAGGTGAGCACTGGATCCAGGCAGCCGCAGTTGGCGATCGCGCGCTCGATGACCAGGGGCGAGCCGCCGCCGGTCTTGAACTCGAAGCGATGGCTCAGCGGCACCCCCTGGCGACGCATCGGCGCCTGGAAGGAGGCCTTGGCCGGATCCACGATGATCTTCGGCGGCTGGTCATCATCCGAGAGCACGCGCTCTGACGGAGCGTCAACCCACCCGCTCTGGGCCGCCGCAGGCGCGCCAGAGAGCGTCAAGACCGTCACCAAGAGGGCGGACGAGAATCGCAAGGAGAGGGCTGTTTGTTTCGTTCGAAGCATGTGGTGACCGTGGGTGAGATCCGGCGACCCCATGCTAGCGCAGATCCCGACGAGGAGAAGCGACTTGAGCGTCAGGACCCGGTGGTCCCAGAAACAGCGCGCCCCCCGTCAAGCAAGATGCTCGACGGGGGGCGCGCCTGTTGGCTGCAGCGGACGTCAGTCCGCCGCGGACGAAGATCAGTTGAAGCTGACCTCGTAGCCGTCCGTGAAGTTGCTCGTCGCCGAGCCGCCGATGGCGTCGCGGTACCAGGCCTGGAAGTTCCAGGTCTCGCCAGCCGACACGGCCACGAGCCCAGTGGGCTGCGGGACCTGGGTGTTGTCGATCGCAAGAGCGATCGCACCGGCGGAACCAGCGTTCTGGATCTGGCCCGTGCCGACGTAACGGCCGATCGCGCCACCGAGGCAGAGGTTGCCCTGGCTACCGCCGGGGTTCGCAACGGACCCCTGGGTCTGCGACGTCAGGAAGAACCCGAAGGAGTTCACCGGGAGGTCGCTGGCCTCGAGGACGAGGTCGTTGGCCGACACGGCGTTGGTGCCGGAGCCGCTCATCGCAGCGCCCACGCCCGTCGAGTTGACGTTCGCCGTGCAGTAGTTCGAGCCCGGGGCGATCGGACCGCTGCTGCAGATAACACCGTTCCAGACGCGCGGGGTGAAGGCGCCTCCGGCGAAGGGAGCGTTGTCCGCCGCGCCGAGGTCAAGGGTGATGACGCCGTCGGCGCTCACGAAGTTCTGGTTGGCGCCCGTACCGTTCGTGTACGAGTGGGCCATGGTGGTGCCGGTGGTGAAGTTGTCACCAACCAGCGCCATACCGTACGTACCCGGAGCGAGGGTGAACGGGGTCACGAGATCGACAACGGTTTGGGCTCCAACGCCAGCGCCGATGCCCAGGCCGTCATCCTCGGCCACGAGAGTCCACGCACCAGGGTTGCCCGCGTTGCCCAGGTAGGTAGCGGGAGTCGTGTAGACCGAGATCGCCGGGATGGCGCCGGCCGTGTTGAGACTCAGCTGAGCAATCGAGATGGACTGCGTGACGGTGATGTCGAAGTAGACCGCCCCGCCGGCAGCGCCGCCGTTGTTGTTCATGAAGGTCGTCTCAGCGCAGTTCGGCGCCGGGGGCGGGGGCGGAGTCTGCTCGTTGACAACGATGGTCCCGAAGCCCGTGGCGCCGTTCCAGCCGCCAACGCGGGCGAAATATGTGGTGCCTGCCGTGACGCCGGCAACCGTGACGCCGCTCTGGAGGCCGCACGAGTCGTCGTTGCACTCAATGAGGTTGAGCGCTCCGCAGGTGCCGTCGTAGATCTCGAGGGCGGTGTCGTAGCTCGAGCCGCAGAGCTCGAAGCGGAGATCCTGAGTAGTGGCAGCCGTGAAGCTGTACCAGATATCAGGAGCGCCACCAGCGCACGCCCAGGCGAGGAGACCCTCGTCGAGCGCGACCGAGTTGTCGGTGGCGGCCGGGGTCGCCAGCGTGAGCGCAGCGGCGGTGGCGCAGGTGTCGTTGCTCGCGCCCGGGGGCGGGGTGACCTCGGCGATGTTGAGCGTGCCAAAGCCGGTTCCGCCGTTGAAGCCCGCAATTCGGATCAGGAACTGATCGCCGACGCTGACGCCGCTGAGGGTGGCGCCGCTCTGGAGCCCGCAGAAGTCATCGTTGCAGATGATCTCGATCGGGGCCGCACAGGTGCCGCTGTACAGGGTCAGGGCGGTGTCGTAGCTCGACCCGCAGAGGTCGATGGCGACGTCGTCGGTCGACGCGGCGGTGTAGGAGTACCAGATGTCGGGTCCGCCGTTCGCCGCGCAGTTGAACGGGATGACGCCCTCATCGATGGCGAGGGTCGTGTCGAAGGCCGTGGCGCCGAGGGGAGCGGCGATAGCCGTCGCGCAGTCATCGTTGGC
>CAJQPT010000266.1 GCA_905480285.1 uncultured bacterium | reverse complement strand
CCGCCCGGATCACGGCGCGGCCGCCGCCGCCCCTTGGGCTGCTCCTCGGGAGCTTCGGGCGCGGGGGACGAGGCGGAGAGGACGAAGAGGTGGTCGCCGCTGATGGCGGGGGTCGCGCCGGAGAACGTGGGCATCGGGGTTCGCCAGACCACGTGCTCCTCGACGGTCCACGTGGTGGGGAGCCCCTCCGCGTCTGGCGCGGTTCCCCGGAGCTCGGGGCCCCTCCAGTTGCTCCACCCGGGCTGGCCGTCCTGGGGGCCGGCGAGCGGCGCCGGGGCCGAGGGTGGCGTGGCTGCGGCGAGGAAGAGGACGCCCAGGAGCGAGGAGAGGGGAGGAATCGTCATGTGGGGGAAGGGGGCGGGGGCTCACGCATCCTATCGCTCCGGACCCGGATTGCGGTGACGGCCTGGGGGCCCCCTGGGTGCTCGCCCGAGCTCCAGGCACCCCAGGGGTCGTGCTCGTGGCCCCTGCTGCGCCGGGGCCGGAGCCCGGAACCGGGCTCCGGACGGGGGACGCTCCGCGGGCTATCACGATCGAGGGGTCGCCTCTACCGTGATTCAAACCACGCGCCCGTCCCCGCTCCTCGAAGGGAGAGGGCCAGGCGACCCCACCCTTTGACTGCAGACCCCGCGCCGCGCCATGATCCGAGCCACCGCCAGCCTCTTCATCGCCCTCTTCATCTCCGCTCCCGCGCCGGCGTGGAGCCATGCGGACGTGGAGGCGCCCAGGGTGCTGTTCCTGACCCACTCGGCCGGCTTCGTTCACTCGGTCGTGCGGCGGCCTGCGCCTGACCAGCTGGCCCACGCGGAGCGAGTGCTGAAGGAGGCGGCGGAGGGCCGGCTTGTGGTGGACTGCACCCAGGACTGCGGGGCCATCACCGCGGAGAACCTCGCGGGCTACGACGCGGTCCTCTTCTACACGACGGGCACGCTGCCCATCAGCGACGAGGGGAAGGCGGCCCTCATTGACTGGGTCCGCGCGGGCGGCGCGTTCTGCGGCGTGCACTGCGCGACGGACACCTTCTACGAGTTTGCGGACTACATGGGGCTCGTAGGCGGCGCGTTCGACGGGCACCCTTGGCACGAGGAGGTGACGATGACCGTGGAGGACGGGATGCACCCGGCCACGTCGCACCTCGGGGAGCGCTGGGTGCTGACCGACGAGATCTACCAGTTCAAGTGGTGGCACCGTCACCCCAACCACGTGCTGCTCTCCCTCGACGCCGGCGCCAACGATGTGGCCCGCGGCAAGCGCGTGGACCGCGACTATGCGAACGCCTGGTGTAAGGACTTCGGCCAGGGGAAGATGTTCTACACGGCGCTCGGGCACCGCGAGGACGTCTGGACGAACCCGGACTTCCAGGAACACCTGATCGGTGGGATCGAGTGGGCCGTCGACGGCGGCTCGGTGTCGGCGCCCGCGCCCCCCGGCGCCCTGGTGCTCTTGGATGTGGCGGACCGCCGTCCCTCACGGACGCTGGCCGGCTGGCGGCACGGAGATGGTGGCGCGGCGAAGTGGCGGGTGACGATTCCCACGCCGAAGGCCAGCACTGGCGGCGCGGCACCTTCGGAAGCGGCGGACCCCGCGGTGAGCAAGGAGTTGGCGGGGCGTCTTGGCTACATGCAGGTGGTGCCGGGGACCGGCAACCTCTTCACCCGCGCAGAGCTAGGGGGCGATTACCTGCTGCACCTCGAGTTCATGGTGCCGCCCACGCCGGAGACGAGCGGGTGGCAGGACCGCGGGAACAGCGGCGTCTATGTCCAGGGGCGCTATGAGGTCCAGGTCCTCGACTCGCTCGGGCTCAAGCTGAGGAGCGGCGACTGTGGCGGGATCTACGGCAAGCACGTCGCGGACGTGGACGCGTGCAAGCCCGCGGGCCAGTGGCAGAGCTACGACATCGAGTTCCGCTCACCGCGCAGGGACGGCGAGGGGGCAAAGTCGGAGAACGCTCGCATGTCGGTCTGGCACAACGGAATCCTCATCCACGACGACGTCGAGGTGGATGGCCCCACGGCCGCGGCCGTCGGCGGGGACGAGCCCGGCTTTGGACCGATCATGCTCCAGGATCACGGGCACCCGGTCCGCTACCGGAACATCTGGGCCTTGCCGCGCTGACGGACCCGGACCGCGGCGCCCATGGAGAGGTCCGGCGAGCAGAGCTTGCGCTCAAGGAAGATGAGAAGCGCGTAAGGAGGGCCGCTCCTGGCGGCTCCGAGCTGTCCTGAGGCCGTCCTCGACCGATTCGATTGCTAGGCTGGCTCCGGACCCTCTCTCGCTTCCCTTCCCCGGCGCCCGTCCGGCGCCCGCTGGCTCGATGAATCGAACACTGCTCTCCGCCTGCGCCGCCGCGCTCACGCTCTCCGCTCTCGCCGGGTCCGCCGAGGCCTTCTCGATCCAGGAGGGGGACAGCTGGCCCTCCTGGCGCGGGCCGGACCGGAACGGCGTGGCCCCCTCGGGCGGCGCGCCGACCGTCTGGGGTGAGGAGAAGAACGTTCGCTGGCGCGCCGAGCTGCCTGGTCTGGGTATCTCGACGCCGGTGATCTGGGGCGACTACCTCTACGTCACCACCGCGGTGGAGACCGACAAGCTTGCCGATGGGGCGAAGGCCGAGCCCGAGCCCGAGGGAGGCCGGCGCCGTGGTCGGCGGGGCCGGGGCTCATCGGGTCCGAAGAAGGTCCACGAGTTCCGCGTCATGTGCGTCAGCCGTGCGGATGGCAGCCTGGTCTGGAGCCAGAAGGTCGCCGAGACCGCGCCGCACGAGGGCATCCATGGGACCAACTCCCAGGCGTCGGCGTCACCGATCACGGACGGCGAGCACATCTGGGCCTTCTTTGGCTCCCGCGGCCTGCACTGCCTCGACATGGAGGGCGACCTCGTCTGGTCGAAGGACTTCGGGAAGATGAAGACCCGCAACGAGTTCGGTGAGGGCGCGTCGCCGGCCGTCCACGGCGACAAGATCGTGGTGCTCTGGGACCACGAGGGGGTCGACTTCATCGCCGCCGTCAACAAGGAGACGGGTAAGGAAGCCTGGCGGACCGAGCGAGACGAGGTCACCACGTGGGTCACGCCTCTCATCGTTCCGGTTGGAGATCAGGTCCAGGTCATCACGACGGGAACGGACGCGTCGCGCGCCTACAACCTCGAAAACGGCGAGGAGATCTGGTCCATCGGGGGGATGACGACCAACTGCGTGCCGACGCCCATTCACAAGGACGGGGTCGTGTACTTGATGAGCGGCTTCCGCGGCTCTGCGCTGCAGGCCATCAAGCTCGAGGGTGCGGTCGGAGACCTCAAGGAGAGCAAGAACCTGCTCTGGAGCTACGGCAAGAACACGCCCTATGTTCCGTCCGGCGTGCTCGTCGACGGGAAGCTCTACTTCCTGCGGGTCAACTCTGGTCGCGTGACGTGCCTCGACGCGGCGAGCGGCAAGGAGCACTTCTCGGCGGAGAACCTGGGTGGGATCCGCTCGGTCTACGCTTCCCTCACGGCCTCGGGTGGGAACATCTACGCGGCGTCCCGAGAGGGCGAGACCGTCATCTTCAAGGTGAGCGACACCTTCGAGCAGGTCGCCTCGAACACCCTCGACGACGCCTTCGACGCCTCACCGGTGATGGTGGACGGCGAGCTGTACCTGCGCGGGCGCAAGGCCCTCTACTGCATCACAGCCGACGGCGAGTGATCCCGGCGAGGCGGCGGTCCGCGTCACGGCTCTTCGGCTCCAGATCACTCTCCATGGCAAGGTCTGTGAGGTAGAGTTTCTGGCGATGGACCGCTTCACCACCTTCAATCTGATCTTCTTCCCTGCCCTGGCTGGTGCGCTCGCACTGGCGGCATGGGGGGGCTGGAAGCGTGGATGGCTGCTCTCTCTCGCTGGCCTCCTGGGCGGCGTGCTCCTGTTCTGGGGGGGCCTCTTGGCCGCGCTGGGCGCCTACTTCACGGCCTGGCAGCAGATCCCTGACCCGCCGGAGGAGGCCTTCTCGGACGGTGCCTCCCTGGTCCTCGTCCTCCTGGTGGGCTGGCTCCCCGGGCTCGTGCTCAGCGGCGCCGCCTTCGCGGTGGCGCGCCTGATCCGTGCGCGTCGGAACGCTGCTGGGAGAGCCTGAGAGGTCCGGCAGGCCCTGGCCCCCGGCCGCGGTGCGGCTCGGCGCTGCGGCGTCTCCTCCCCGGCGACCTCAGGCGTCTTCGAAGCGGCACCAGTACTCTTCGATCGCGCGCCGGGGTCCGTCCGCGTAGACCGGGTTGGAGCGCTCGCAGTCTTCGAGGTCGAGGCGCAGGAAGGCCAGCACGGCGGCGCCCTGTGCCTGGTGCAGGCCCTCGAAGCGAGGCGTGTTGAAGTCGCTCGGTTCGAGGGAGTAGCCGAGGAACTCGCCAACGTCGGACTGCGCGTCGAGGGCGGCGAGGAGGAACGCGGGCAGGAGTGCCCGAAAGGTGTGGGGGCCCATCAACGGGAGGTCCTGCTCGAGGCGCTCCGCGAGCTCCCGGTCCACGGACCTCCAGTCGCAGCCTCGGAGGAGTTCCTCGAGATCCGTGCACTCGGGGCAGGGGCAACTCACGAGCGGCGGAGCGGGGGAGCCCACACCGGACCACGCCGCGCGAATCTGCACGCGGAGCCTATCTGTCGCCGGAGGGCCGGCCCGGGGGGCCTCCTCTTCCTGCTCGCTGGCCATGACGCCCCGGAGCTTACCGGAGATCGGCACGCCCGAGGCGACAGGGGCCCGCCTGCGGCCCCGCTGCGGGCTCAGTACAGGGTGACCTGGACGGGGAGTGAGAAGTTGGAGACCGGGAATCCGAGGACCGCGTCGCGGTACCAGCACTGGAAGTGCCAGGTCTCTCCCGACATGGCGGCGACCGGACCGGTCGGCTGGGAGAGTCCCGCGAGGTCAAGCGCCAGGCTCATCTCACCAGAGGAGGAGGCGGCCTGAGCGGACGCGCTGTAGCGACCGATGGACCCCCCGAGGCAGAGCGTGCCAACCGCGTTCCCGGGATTGACGATCTGGTCGATGGTGGTGCTCGTGAGGAAGTAGCCGACCGCCCCGCCGGGCAGGGCGTTGCAGCGGACCTCGAGCTCGTTCCGCAGGATGGACGGGCTCCCATCGAGGGAGGTCATTGCGACCTGGCCGGTCTGATTCGCCGCGGCGACGCAATACGACTCGCCCACGGGCGGACAGACCACGGCGATGAAGACGCCGGGGCTCCCAACGTCCCCGTTCACGGAGGTGGTCGAGCCCCACGCGTCACCTTCGGCGGCGAGGGTCCAGCGGTAGATGTCGTTCACTCCGAGCCCGGCGTCGCACCCCTGGCCGCTGACCTCTCGAGCTCGAATCGAACCGGGGAAGTCCTCGTCTCCATAGGCGAGCACGTCCACCGTCGCGCCGGCGGCGTCGAAGAGGTGGATCTCGTCGTTGCGTCCGAGGGAGGAGATCGCGTTCCCCCCGAGGACCGTGACGGCGCCCAGGCTCCAGCTCGCCACGAAGTTGGCGGCGACCCGGTCAGTGACGAGGATGGACTCGCCCGGGTCGATAATCCCGGCGAGGGAGAGGTCATAGGTCCCCGCAATGGCCGACTTGTCGTCGATGCTCCAGTCCTCGAGATCGACGGGCAGCGAGGACAGGTTGGTGAGCTCGATGAACTCGCCGTCGAGGCCGCTGTACATGTACTCGGTGATCTGGACCTGGCCCGAGGCCTGGGCCGCGAGGGCGCTGAACGCGATGAACGAGAGTACCGCTGGAGCGGGAGTGAAGCGGAGGGATAGAGTCATGGAGGAGCAGCTCATTCGAAGTTCACCGCGAGGCCGTTGGTGAAGTTGGAGACGGGCTGGCCGCCCAGGGAGTCACGGTGCCACAGCTGCCAGTACCACGTCTCGCCAGGCATGGCGGACACGAAGCCGGTGGGCTGGGGCAGCGCCGTGAGGTCGAGGGTGAGCGCGATCTCGCCAGCGGCGCCCGAGTTCCCGATCTGGCCGGGGCCGACGTAGCGGCCGATGGGCGCGCCGAGGCAGAGGTTTCCAAGACTGCCTCCGGGGTTCGGCGAGAAGCCGGTGTTGGCGCTCACGAGGAGGTATCCCGTGGAGCCGGTGGGCAGGCTCGAGGCGACCAGGGTCACGTCGTTGTCCGCTGCCTCGCGGCTGCCGTCGGCGCGCAGCTCCGAGGCCGCTCCCGTCGAGTTGGCGTTCGCGACGCAGAAGGGCGTCCCGATGCCGCCGCACGGGGCCCCGGTGAAGGAGCCGGGGTTACCGACATCGCCGTTCAGCGAGGTCACCGAGTCCTGATAGTCGCCCTCGAAGGAGAGGGACCACAGCAGAGGATTCTCGGCGCCCAGTCCATCGGCGCAGACCCAAGCGGAGGCTTCGCGCGCGCGAACGGAACCGGGATAGTCCTCGTCACCGTACAGCAGGCGATCCTCGATGGCGCCGGTGTCGTCGAAGACGTAGATCCCGTCGTTTCGGCCGAAGGTGGCGTTGACGTTACCCTCGAGAACGGTCACGCCGGTGAGACCCCAGTCGAGCTGGAAGGACGCCGCGGCGCCCTCGGTGATCACGATGGACTCGCCGGGGTCAACGACGCCCGCCGCGGAGAGGTCGAAGGTGCCGGCGTTCGCGGAGCTGTCGTCGACGCTCCACCCGGTGAGGTCGATCGCGGCGCCGGACGTGTTGGTCAGCTCGACGAACTCGTCGCCGTTGCCGGAGTACATGTACTCGGTGATGCGGATCCCTGCGCTGCCGAACGGGTAGCTGAAGCCGGCGGGCTTGCCCTCGGCGAACTTTGGGGCGTAGCGCTGACCGCCCCCGACGCCCAGGGGGGCACCGGCCTCGACGTAGTAGTCGAGGCGGCCGCCAGCGGTCCCGGGGATCGGCAGCTGAGCGCCGAACACGCCGTCGCCAGCGGCGCCGTCACCGTTGAGGCCGTCGTCGAACATCGGTACCGGGATGTAGCGGCCGATCTCTCGGTAGTAGAGGTTGGCGAAGCCCACCGTCGAGCCAGGGGTCTGGATCCGCGCGGTGATGAAGGTCGGCGTGCCGACGGTCGGTGCCGCGGGGGTGTGGGC